>DASUKV010000088.1:0-6153 GCA_036278555.1 Terriglobia bacterium | reverse complement strand
TTCCATTTAAGCTTTCCGGATTATCTGGTGGTGGGCGGGTATTTCGCCATCGTTCTCTGGGTGGGCTTTTATTTCCGTAATTATCTGACCACGGCCAAGGATTACTTTGCCGGCGGCCATCAGGTTCCGTGGTGGATGGCGGGAATCTCGCACTACATGTCGAGCTTCAGCGCCTTTTCATTTATCGCTTATGCGCAAATCGGATACTCCTACGGCTGGGTTGCGGTAACTCTCTTCTGGGCCTCGGTTCCGGCGTGCATCTTAGGCGGCCTGATCTTTGCCCGGCGCTGGCGGCGGGCGCGCATCATTACTCCCATCGAGTTTCTGGAGAGCCGCTTCAGCGCCCTTTTGCGCCAGCTCTTCGCCTGGGCCGGAATCCCGATGAAAATCTTCGACGATGCGCTCAAGGTCTTCGCCACGGGCCTGTTTGTTTCTCTTGCGGTCGGCCTTTCGCTGCATTGGGCCATCGTCGTGTGCGGCCTGGTGATGGTGGCTTACACCTTTCTGGGCGGCCTTTGGGCGCTGGTGGTCACGGACTTCGTCCAGTTCCTCATGAAGGCCTTAGCCATCTTGCTTCTGTTGCCGCTCGCGCTGTGGAAGGTGGGAGGAATCCACAAGGCGTTTACCGGGTTGCCCGTTCATTTCCTGCATCCCAGCGGGGGACCTTACGGGTGGATTTACATCGCGGGGTTTTTAGTCTTGATCGCCATCAGCTATAACGGCAGTTGGGCGCTGGCGCAGAAATATTATTCAGTAAGAGACGAACGCAGCGCGACCAAGGCCGCGTATTTCGCGGCTTTTCTGAACTTCCTCGGCGCCCCCATCATGATTGTTCCCGCGCTTCTTGCGCGCAAGTTCCTGCCCAACTTGATGGCGCAGCACCGCACCGCGGACGTCTATGTGATGATGGTGCTCGAACTGCTCCCGGCCGGCATGATCGGCATCATCATCTCCGCCATGTTCTCCGCCACCATGGCCACAGTGAGCGCGGATTTCAATTCAATGGCCAGCGTCCTCACCCAGGACGTTTACTACCGGTGGATCAACCCTCGCGCCCAGGAAAGAAGCCTCGTCCGGATGGGCCGCCTGATTACGCTGGCGCTGGGAGCGCTCACCATCTTGCTCGGCCTGTGGATTGCCATCAGCCATCAGCAATCCCTCTTTCATCTCATGGTGACGGTGTTTGGCCTGCTCATCGCGCCCACCCTGCTGCCGCTGCTCGCCGGGCTGACCGTGCGCGGCTTGACGCGCAAAGGAGCCTTGGCGGGATTCGCTGCCGGGTTAATCGTCGGCATCCTGACCTTGGCCCTCAAAACGTGGTACCTTCCCACCGTGAAGGGCCTTTCCCCGGAATGGGCCAACTATACTTTTGAAGGAATCTCAATTCTCGTCAACATTGCTGCCACGATTCTGGCGATGTGGCTTGGCTCCGTCTATCTTCCAACGGACGAAGAAGAACGAACTCGCATCCGGCGATTTTTTGTCGCGCTCGACCGTCCGATTGACGCCTCAGAGGTCAAGGAAACCGCTTCTTCGCCTCTGCGCGCCATCGGAGTCGCAACGCTGGGAGTGGGAATTCTGCTCGCCGCCGCCGGATTGCTGTCTCACACCTTCACCGCCAGGATCATGGACCTGGCCGTCGGCGGCGGATTGATTGTCTTGGGCGCCGTCTGCTATCGATCTCGCGGCCGCCGGGCGGCATAAATAGGCGACGCCCGAACCATCGCGCCGTGCCGGATGCGAAACCCGTTCTTCAGATTGCCCCTCGCTGAGCAGGTTGCGGAAAAAACGATTCTGAACCCTGTCATCCGAGGAGTTGAAGGCGTTCCTGAAAAGTTCGACTCGCATGCCCTCACCCGGAGGGAGAGGGCTGGAATCTCTCGAACTTACGCCCTCGCCCCCTGAAAAGGGGGAGAGGGTGTCACGCGTAGCGGGACGGGTGAGGGGGAAGACATAGATGGCGGAGCTTTTCCCCAACGAACTATGTGGCGAATTTATGAGACACTACGAGTATTTTGCCGCGTATTTCTTCCGGATATCCGCTAAATCAGAATCCAGTGTTTTTCGAGCCAGCACGAAGCGATCGGGGAACTGCTTCGCCATGCGCCGTGAAACGCTTTGGACGCGCGCGATAAAATCGCGAGCATCCTTCTGAGCGCCCTGGCTCAAAAGCGAATGAAAGCGGTATTGAAGCGAGTTCCATCCGGTTGACTGGCTTCCCGCGACGAGACGTCCGGGATAAAGCTCGACCAGGTCTTTAAGCGTTCCTCGCCCCTCGCGCGTATTGGCCAGATGGACGATGGCTTGCCCAATCGAGCGGGCCGGACCGTAGGCCGCGGGGTTCCATAAGTAATCCGCGATGGTGAGCATTGGGATATTGTTCGCCTGGGCCTGCGGACTCAACGGATTTGAAATGTATCCCTCCGTGCTCCTCGGGAGTTTTCCGCCTCGCCCCATGAGCGGGCCCAACTGCAATGTGGGCCGCTGGTCGTTGCACGGATAATTGTCCCAGATGAAGAGCCGGTGCTTTGCCAGGCGCTTGTAGTCTTCAGCATCCTCCCGCGTGATGGCCAGCGAGCAAACCTCCGGGCCAGTCCAGTAAAGATAAACATCAGAATCAAGGCTCTCCGCCAATTGTTTGGTGTACCGAACTCCGGGTGTATCGCCCGCTCCAAGCTTTGCGGCAGTCTCAATTCCCTGTTTGCCCGTTCCGGCGTACCAAGTCGGGGTGAAGATCATCTTCGCGCCCGAATCCTTCATGCGCAGCCTCTTCAAAATTTCATTCACCACTTTCGCCTGGTTCGGAGCGTCGATGCCTTGGGAAATGTCGTCCAGGGAGACGTTGAACCACTTGACTCCCAAACTCTGCATCCAGGCATAGTGCCGCCAGAGCGTCTCCAGGTCCTCGGCCTTCTTGTAGTCAAACGGCCGGTCGCAAGAGAGAATCGGATTCATGCTGAAGCAAAACTCCAGCCCTTGCCGCTGGCACTCCCGGACCACATGCTCGTACGCAACCTTTTTCTCGCCCGGCAATGGCTGATACCAGTGATTGATGTCTTTATGCACGAGCTCCGACCACGTTCCGCGAGGCTCCAGGTCCCACAGGGAGGTGTAACAATTCATCAGAAAATTCATTTTGTACCTGGCCATGACCGGAATCGTTTCCAGATACTGCGAGGGTATCCACGCCAGTCCCTTGATCCCCCGGAATTTAAAGCCGGGCGCGGAGTGATGTTTTGTGACGCCCTCCGGCATGGGAAGAACTCGATTGGGAAGTGTCACACGAAATGTTCCCGCGTCCGCCAACTGCCGGGATGGCCGGGCCGCCGGTTCGGCCGGAACAATTTTTGCAATTCCCCATCCCGCTGAGGCGGCGATCCCTTGGAGCAATTTGCGGCGAGTTGGACGAATCTCCATGATCTTGAAACCTCCGGCGGCTGTATAGGGCAACGACTCTGCCATTGATGTCGCCTCCCTCACCCGTCCCGCGATGGGAAGCACTGCTTCCCCGCGTGACACCCTCTTCCCCTTTTCAGGGGGCGAGGGCTGTAAATTTGAGAGATTCCAGTCCTCTCCCTCCGGGAGAGGGGGACCGCCCTTCGGCTGCGCTCAGGCTAAACTTCGCGGTGGGTGAGGGTTTATGGGTCTATCGAGCCGCGAGGCGCATCAGTTCCGCAATGATTCGCCAGCTTCCGGGACCCACCCACTCCAAAACTGCGGGCGACATCCAGCAAGGGATTTGGATTTTTCGTCAGAGGCATTTGCCAGATCACCGCTCCGTTGGCATACTTGCAGGTTGTCTCGATCGTGGTACGGAAGATGCTGGGATTCGCCCCTTGCTTGTGCCAGTGAGGAGCCCCGCCATAAATGCCGCCGTAAATAGGAAAGCGGTTCTTCGCCGCCAGGCGGCTGTCCTTAATCCAGATGTCGAGGGCTACAGCGCCTTCCAAATCCCTCCAGAAGAGCCAGACACCATCGATACAGTTCCCATAACGCTGTGCAAAATCCCGGTCAAGCCCGTAAATCGTGGGCAAAAACTGGAATCGCGGATTCACCTTCTGCTTTGCGGAGTAGATCTGGCGTGTGTAGGCCGGCGTGAAAAATTTGTAGTCCCAGAAAAAGTCGTCGATGCTCACTCCCTTCAGATTTGGATACTTCAGCGAAAGCTTGGCGAGTTCCCGCACCCAGCGAACATAGTCCCGGTTGAACGGAGGTGAATCACCCCCCTCGCTGGGTGGGATCAGGATCGCCCAGACGTTGATCCCCGCGGGTTTCGCCGCAGCGACAAATTTCTTGAAACTCGCCCAATCGAACGGCTTTGTCCCGTGTTCACGCTGCCGCCAGATCAGGGCTCCATAGCAACTCAGGCCATTTTCCTTCAGGATTCGAATCGTGGCCGCGACGTCGATGCCGCCGTGCGCCCCAACCACCGGCGCGGACCATATGCACGGCGTAGAACCCATTGCGTGCCAGTCAATTTCTTGTTTCACCTGGGACGACCCAGCATAAGCCCATGCCGCGCTCAGCGACAGCACGCAAAGCAGCGCGACGGCGCGCCACGCGCCCAAGCTTGTGAATCGCAAACGCGCGCGATTCATACTTGTGTTGCAGGTATTGCACGATCGCATTGGACATCCCTCCCGGATCGAGAAGCATTTATATCGAAGGGCCGGTTCATGGCCGCAGTTCTTCCACACGCACACGATAACGTTCCACTTTTTCAGCATCGACGTGGAACCCCATTCCCGGCCCCTCGGGCAGGCAGATGAAGCCGGCCGGTGAAACAGTAATGAGCGGCTTGATGACGTCGTCCGCGTACCAGCGGGCGGAGGCTTCCACATCCGAAGGGAACACGAAACCCGGCAAGGTTCCAAGGTGTAGTCCCTGCGCCGAAGCCACACCCAGCTCCGGCATTGTCCCCAGCCAGCACGAAAGGCCGGCCGCTTGCGCCACGTCGTAGGCCTGTTTAGCAGCCCAAAGCCCTCCCATGCGCTGCACCTTGATATTAAGAATGCGGCCGCTCCCAAGCCGGATGATGGTACGAATCGCATCCAGGCTGTGAGCGGACTCATCCAGACAAATTGGCGTGCGAAGACGTCGCTGGAGCTCCGCGTGTTCTTCAAGGGCGTCCCGCGCCAGCGGCTGCTCGATCATCATGAGTTGAAGCTTATCGAGCTCGTCAAAAATGCTTTTCTGATCCAACCGGTAGGAAGCGTTCGCGTCAACCATCAGCGGGATATCGCCGAAGCGCTGGCGAATGCCGCGCACCAGTTCCACGTCGCGGCCCGGCTCAATCTTGATTTTGATGCGCCGGTATCCTTCGCGCCGGAAACGCTCAACGCGGTCGAGAAGCGCTGGCAAGTCCGGCATCAGCCCGATTGCGGCTCCCGATTCGATGGGACGATTTCTGCCTCCGAGCAGGTCGCACAGCGCCTTGCCTTCTGTTTGCGCGTAGAGGTCCCAGACAGCTCCCTCCAGCCCTGCCTGGGCGAAAGGCTCGTCTTCGAAAGTTTCGAGCCATGCAGACAAGCGCTGGGTCAAATTCCGGCTGATTTAGAAAGGCGGGGAGAAGGCGCCCGCGAAGAAATTCCCAGGTGGTTTCGGGCGTCTCCTTGGAATAAAATGAAGCGGGCATGGGCGAAGCCTCACCCCACCCTGCCCGGTCCCCATCCGCCAGCTCAACCAGGATGGCTGGCCTCACGGAAACCTCTCCGTTAGAAATCCGAAAAGGCTCATGCAGCGGTATCTCAATCCAATGTAACCGAACCGTCAGCGAAGGCATGGGAAACCAATATTGTACCGGAGATGCTGGATTTTCACCGCACAGTCGTGTGTAGAACTTTAGGAGCCGCCTTCCGCGCGCGCCACAAGTTGCCTTCTAATAACCTCCAGCGCGCCTGCGGAGGCGAGAGCGCAATTGAACTGGTTTTATAAGCAGGAGATAATACTAAAGTTAATTCATGTTATTCTTGACATGCGGAGTGCGCTTGTGTTAAAAAGCCGCCAGTTGCCCTGTCGCGGGCCACAGACGGGCTGAGGAGACCGGATGGCGTTAGTTTCCATGAAAGCGATGCTGAAGAAGGCGCAGGACGAGGGTTACGCCGTCTGCTACTGCGAGGCGTGGAATCTGGAGTCGTTCGAAGCGGTGATCGA
>DASUKV010000087.1:0-4237 GCA_036278555.1 Terriglobia bacterium | reverse complement strand
GTACTGACCTCAAATTACGATCCGCAATACGGCGCAACGAACTCCGCCGTGACGATCGCCAGCACCAAGGCCGGCACGGATCAATTTCATGGCGGCGGCTACGAATATCTCCGCAACACGTCGCTGAACGCCCGGCAGTTTGGCGTGGCGAAGCGCCCCAAGGATATTGAGAATGACCTCGGGGGTTACATTGGCGGACCCTTCAAAGCGCCGCTTTTCTGGTCGAATCGCAAGAAGACTTATTTCTTCATCAACTTTGAAGCGTTTCGCTCGCGGGGAGCAACCACGAAGCCCATCCTAACCGTGCCCACCGCCGCGATGAGGCAAGGCGACTTCAGCGAGTGGCCCAATCCGATTTACGACCCCGATACCACCCGGCCCAATCCAAACTTTAATTCCGGTCTGCCGACGGGCGCTTCCAACGAACCTTATCTGCGGCAGCAATTTATGGGCTGCGGCGGCACAACTCCAAACGTGATTTGCTCGAGCGATCCGCGCCTGGCAAGCTCGCTCGCCCAGGACTGGCTGAAATTTGTTCCGGCGCCCAACCGTCCCGGACTGACCGCGAACTACGAATCTCCGTTCGCGCTGGGCAGTGCCCTGAACGCCCAGACGGACCAGTGGGACGTGCGCGTGGACCAGTTTATCGGCGACAAGGACCATCTTTTTGTCACCTGGCACTACCGCGGAACCCTTCCCTTTACGCAACACGCATTCCCGGCCGTGATTGACACCAACAACACGCGCATCCCCAATTACAGCGAAATCGTCCGGCTGAATTACGACCACACCTTCAGCCCCACTGTGCTCAACCACTTTGCCGGCGGATATCTCGATTTGCTCACCCAACTCTATAACGCCTCCGACTGCTGCGTTAAGCAAATCCCCCAAATACCCGGCGTCTACGACAACAAGCACGAGCCCGCCATCAGCTTTCAGGAGTTTTCGCCCTATGGCGGAAACGGCGACTTTATTTCAACCCGCCCCACCTGGATTTTCAATGACATGCTCAGTTGGGTGCACGGAAAGCACACCCTGGAGTTTGGCGGCGAATACCGAAGTTTTGCGTACCCCACCCAGACGGTTGCAGGCGGCTCCGGGAGTTTTAATTTTGATGATTTGAATACCGGCCTGCTCGGCATCCCGAGCGGGAACTCGATGGCCAGCTTCCTGCTGGGAGATGTCGCTTCGGGTAATGCGACATTTTATTCGCTCAGCGCTTTCCGCCCGCAAGCTCAATCCGTGGGCTTCTTCGCTGGAGATACCTGGAAAGTCACCCCGAAACTGAGCGTCGACTACGGCCTGCGGTGGGATCTTTATACGCCTTCGAGTGAGGCCAAAAACCAAACCTCATTCTTTGTTCCCAACGCGGCGAACCCGGACGCCGGGAACCTGCCGGGCGCTCTGATGTTTGCGGGAAGCAAATGGGGCGCCGCAAGCTATGGCGCACCGTATCCGGAAAAGTTGTTCTACCACGCCTTCGGACCGCGCATCGGCATCGCCTACGCTTTGACCGATAAAACTGTCATTCGCACCGGCTATGGAATCTTCTTCATGCAGGATTTCTATCCCGGATGGAACGGCGGAATCGCCACCGACGGTTTTAACGTCACACCGGCTTTCAATAGCAGCCTTGGCGGTCTTCAACCCGCGTTTCTGCTGCAAGATGGCCTTCCCCAGAATTTCCAGCGCCCGCCCTTCATCAGCCGGGGTTCCTTGAATGGCCTGAACGCCCCGAATTACCGGCCGTTTGACGCCAACCAGGAACCGCGCGCGCAGCAGTGGAATCTGTCCATCGATCACCAGTTTACGCAGAACTTCCACATGAGCGTGGCTTACGTGGGCAACCACGGCGCCCGGCTGCTCTCGCAGATGCAGCCTCTGAATGCGCTAAATCCATCCCTACTCTCGATGGGCGCGCAGTTGTTCGATCAGTTTCAACCCGGCCAGACCACTCTCGACGGCGTTTCCATCCCCTACACGGGGTGGGCCGAGCAGATGACGGCTTGCCCGCCGACGGTGGCGCAGGCGCTTCTGGCTTACCCTCAATATTGCGGAAATATTCGCGGGCAAAACGAAAATCAAGGCTGGTCGAACTATCACTCCTTGCAGATTTCCGCCGAACGGCGCTTCTCAAAGGGCTTCTGGCTCCTGGCAAATTACACGTGGTCGAAAACGCTCGGTACCAGCGATTTTGTCCAGACCACTACCCAGGTCAGCGGCATCTCACCCTTCGAGATCGGACGGAACTATTCGCTTTCTTCCACCGACATTCCGCAGATTTTTAACCTTTCTCTCATTTATAATTTGCCCTTCGGAAAGGGCAGCCGCTTTTTGAATCGCGGCGGTGTTCTGGATGCAGTGATCGGCGGGTGGCAGTTCAGCACCCTCTTCCGCATGCAATCCGGGATGCCGTTCAGCTTTTCGTCCAGTTATTGCAACCTGCCCTCGCAGTTTGCCGCCAGTTGTATTCCCTCAATGTTGCCGGGGGCGAATCCGTTCGCGGCGAGCAAGAGCAACTTCGATCCGGGTGCGGGACCGCTCTTCACCGCCAATGCGTTTCAGCCTTCGAGCACGTTCAACTTTAACTTTGGGGAAGGGCCGCGGGTCTCAAACGTCCGGGGGTTCGGCTACTCCGATCAGGATATCGCCCTGACCAAGAGCTTCCAATTCACGGAGCGCCTTAAGATGGAATTCCGCGGCGAGTTCTTCAACACCTGGAACTGGCATTCCTTCTCGAGTAATCCCTTCGACACCGACGTGGCGAGCCCAACCTTCGGCGAATGGAATGGCGGCGTATCGGCTCCGCGAAACATTCAGCTTGGACTCCGGTTCCTCTTCTGATCCGCTCAATAGCTGTAGCGGCGGCGTCCTCGCCGCCGGTTTCTACTTCTTAAAAGCCGGCGGCCAGAGGCCGCCGCTACAGCGTGCATCTGAGCAATTTTCATGCAAAGTGGTGCGCCGGAGGCTCATGGCGTCTGCGCACAGGGCGGGCCTTGCGGCTTTTCCAAGTCTTTAGAGGAAGAAATTAAAAAGCCGCAGCGTTAAGAGGCGAACGCTGCGCTACCACAACACCCGAGGAGAATTTCATGAGGCGAAAGCTCGCGATTTGCGTTTGCGGGCTTGCGATTCTTGTGACCGCGTCGTTGTTTTCCCCGATGCTTTACGGCCAGGTCGATACGGGTACGATCAGCGGCGCGGTGCGGGATAAATCTGGCGCGGTGATTCCGAACGCGCAAGTGACGATCCGCAATGTCGGTACCGGGCAAGCTCAGCACATCACGACCAATTCCACAGGCCTTTTTGTCTCGCTGCCCCTCTATGCAGGCCAGTATGATGTGGAAGTTGTAGCGTCAGGATTTGTACGGGAAACACAGCGTGTAACCCTCAGTGTTGCACAGCGTGTGGAAACTGATTTCACTTTGCAGCTCGGTTCGGTCAGGCAAACCGTCACCGTGCACAATGTGGCGGCTTCTCTGCAGACAGAAGAATCGACACTTTCCAGCCTCCAAACCCAAAAAAATATCGAGAACTTGCCGTTGAACGGGCCGAACTTCGCGCAACTGATGGGATTGGCGGCGGGAGTTGTGCCGGCCCAGATGCAGACAGGCGCGGGCGGTGGCGGAACGCCCATCACGATGAAGCGCGGCGTGACCGGATATTCCGTCAACGGGCTGCGGCTTGAAGAAAACTCATTTCTCGTCGACGGAATGTTCAACAACGAGAACCATAACGGATTGGGCATCTTAGTCTTCCCCCCAATTGACGCCATTCAGGAATTTCGCGAAGAGAATTCGGTAGCGGATGCCCAGTTCGGCCGGGGCGGCGGGGGCACGGTGAATCTCATTTATAAATCGGGCACGCAACACTATCACGGCGACTTGTTTGAATTCCTGCGCAACTCGGGCCTGGATGCCAGGAACTTCTTTGACCGGAACATCCCCGAATTCCGGCGCAATCAATTTGGCGCGACTCTGGGCGGACCGATTCTGCCGCGCGCCAATTCAAAAACCTTTTTCTTTGCGGACTATCAAGGCGTGCGGACGCGACTGGGACAAACCTTTATCTCGACGGTACCCACCTTGGCCGCGCGCGACGGAGATTTTTCCGAATACCCTCAGAGGATCTATGACCCGCTCTCCCAAGCGCCGCTTCGCGGCGGAGGGTTCGAGCGCACCCAGTTTCCAGGAAACGTTATTCCCTCGCCGATGATCGACGCCGTGGGCCAGCAACTCAT
>DASUKV010000086.1:0-4018 GCA_036278555.1 Terriglobia bacterium | reverse complement strand
GATTTCGACGTGATCAGCAAGCGAACGCCGATTATCGCTTCGCTCAAGCCGGGCGGGGAATACATGGCGGTGGATGTTTACAAAGCCGGCGGCATTCCTTTGATCGCCAAAGCGCTTCTCGATGGCGGTCTGCTGCACGAGCACGAAAAGACGGTGACCGGGCGCTCCATCGGCGAAGAGGCGCGCCAAGCCAAGGAAACGCCGGGACAAAAAGTTGTGAAGCCCGCCTCCGATCCCTTCAAGAGCACCGGCGGGCTTGTGATCCTTAAAGGTAATGTGGCGCCCGAGGGCGCGGTGGTAAAAATTGCGGGCCACGAGAAGCTCTACCATCGAGGCCCCGCCCGGGTTTTTGATCGCGAAGAAGACGCCATGCAGGCGGTCACCAGCAAAAGCATCAAGCACGGTGACGTGGTGGTGATCCGTTACGAAGGTCCGCGCGGAGGGCCGGGAATGCGAGAGATGCTTGGCGTCACCGGAGCGCTGGTCGGCGAGGGCATGGGTGAATCGGTGGCGCTGCTTACCGATGGCCGGTTCAGCGGTGCGACGCGCGGCCTGATGGTGGGGCACGTCGCACCCGAGGCGGCTTTAGGCGGCCCGGTTGCCGCGGTACGCGATGGTGATATGGTCGTGTTTGATGTGGAAGCGCGAAAGCTCGACGTGGAACTCTCGCCCGAGGAGATCGCGCAGCGCATGAAGAATTGGAAAGAGCCGGCCCCCCGCTATCCAGGCGGTGTGTTTGGAAAATATGCGGGCCTGGTTTCCTCAGCCGCCGAAGGGGCGATCACCAGAGTGAAGTGGTAATGTCCCCGTCTGAAGCGTGCGGCTAATACCCTCACCCGGCCTTCGACCACCCTCTCCCGGAGGGAGAGGGCTACGATAGGTTCTTGAGGTTTGCCGTCTCCTGCGAGAGTGAGCGCGGCAGTTCCATTTTGATTCCAGCCCTCTCCTTGGGGAGAGGGTGGCCGAAGGCCGGGTGAGGGGTCGTCCGTCTCCGGTTCAGGACCGCAACCCCACCCATCAGCATCTCTCACCCTAAAGTACCATTACTTTTACTCTTCAGTAATAATCCGCTTGCTATCGACATTCATCTGATTACCTTCTAAAATTTTTTGATGAGTAGAGATTTTGTGACGCTTGCTGGAAGGGGCAGGCAATGAGCAACGAGGGGGGAATCTGACTGTGAGCCTTCAAGTATCACCAGCAGCCAGCTCTCATCCTGTAGTTCTTGAGAGGGGGAATTGAGATGATGCACAATCATTCGAAAAGCAAAATGAGTCTGCTTACGCTTGCGGTGGCGGCTCTCGTCCTGGCAATTGCGGGATGGGCGGCGCCGGGCGCGAGCGCGAATACGTTGAACGGAGCAGGGACCGCAATGACTTCCGCGGCTCCGAATTTCCATGGCGGTGTTGACGCTCATGTGCTGGCTGACCTGAGCCCCTCCATGGCAACGCCTAACCTGACCGCGAAAGATACGCAACTCGCGGCCACTCTTGCCTTGCGCGCGACGCCGGAGCCGTCAAGCTATCTGCTCCTTGGCACCGCGTTGGGCGCCCTGGCATTCCTGATGTGGAAGCGCCGGACTGCCGAGGTCAGTATTTAAGCCTGGCAGCCGCGGGGTGTCGCGTCAGAAGCTATGCTCAAGCCGGAGCGTGATTCAGAGAGGATGCGCGCTCCGGCCTTTCTTCTCGCGGTAATTGGGGATTTACGTGTTCAGCTCGACGGAACTAGAGGGATGCCCCGATAACTCATTAGCCATCAATGCTATAGCTATCGACAGGGCCTTCGTTTTTGTGTATGTTTCAAGTGAGCCCGAGAGTTTTCTCGGCTTGCCTGCAGCGAGGTTGCAGGGGTACAGCAATCATAGCAATTAAAGGCTAGACTGCAACGCTCTCTTTTCGAAAAAGAGCGGAGTTTTCATCCTGAATCCCAGAAAGGAAAGTGAAAACGATGAGTGATCGCTTCAAGAAAAAAACGGGGCCGTCCGTTTTCGTTATGGCGCTCTTGGTTGCCGCCATTGCGGGATGGGCGACGCCCCGGGCTTTCGGGGATAGCTTGTCCGGCTCCTATTTTAGTGTGAGCCAAACAACACCGGACTTTACGCAGAAGGGAAGCGACACCGGCATTGTGACAGGGCTGGTGGAGTCTCATCTGGGTCCGGACGGTCTTCCCGTGGTATCGAGTTACGGCGCAAATTATAGCGGGGCCTCGGGAGCTCTCACCAACGTCAATTCCAAGGGAGAGCTTCAGTGGTGGACCGCGGGCAACGGTGTGACGTTTCTGAAGGCAGAATCGGATACCCTGCCGCTCGGTCCTTCCCACAACTTCTATGTGCCGGGACAAGCCAACGACAACAGTGCATTTTTAACCGCGACCTGGAACGGAACGTTTGATCTCTCTTCCGCACAGGACGCCACGTTCAGTATCAGTTCGGATGACGATGGATGGGTTTTCATCGACGGGAATCTTGTCGACGACGCTGGAGGCATTCACAGCATCATGAGCTCTGGCGACCACACGGTGAACCTCGCCGCCGGGACCCACACCATCAACATCTTTTTTGCGGATCGCCATACCCATCAGGCTGGGATTGCGTTTGACGCATCTCCCAACGTGCATTTCAAGGACCCGCCCCCGGTGCCTGAGCCTTCGAGCTTCCTGCTCCTCGGCACGGCGCTGGGCGCCCTCGGACTGCTCCTGTGGAAGCGCCAGACTGCCGGAGAAAGCGTTTAGCCCGGCAGCCGCAAACAACTTCAACAATAAACCAAGCCGGAATGCAGATTCGAAAGGATCTGTGCTCCGGCTTTTTTGTGCTGCTCATACCGCCGTCCTGTAAACCCATGGCTTGTCCAAACTGGGTTCCGGTACTACCAATGCGACCTGCGGCAAGGCCGTCCTCTGCGCAGCTAAATTGGACAGCCATGCTGTAAGCCTTCCCCGTCCAGGAATGGCTTTCGGCGCGCTGATTGCCTATAATCGGATGCATGGAACCTCGCCCGCCAGCCCACTCCGCACATCGGTGCAGCTTTTCTCCAGACCGGCAGAATCCCTATTTGCGCCTTAGCACGATTACTGTTTTCGTTCGTGACCTGGATCAAAGTCTGCGATTTTACCTGGACCAGCTTGGATTCTCCGTGGCCTTTGATGATCCTCTTCCCTCAGGTGGCCGCTGGCTTCTGGTGTGCCCGCCGGATGGTACGGTCATGCTTGAGCTGGTAGCGCCCCAGCCTGGCACGATGGAGTACGGCCTTATCGGCCGGGCCACACAGGCTGTATTCCTGACCGAGGACATCACCGCGAAATTCGAAGAGTGGGGCCAGCGCGGGGTGCGCTTTCATCACCGCCCGCAGGCGCAGCCCAGCGGCGCCTTATCGGCGGTCTTTGAGGATCTGGACGGGAACCTGTTCACGCTCTTAGCCTTTGACAAAATGACAAGAGAACTCGAGGAACAGCGGCGCGCGCATGCCGAGAGGTGGGAATTGGAGCGGCGCGCGGCGCGGGAATTGGAGATCGCCCGGGACACCCAGACCAGACTTTTTCCGCAAACGAAACCGGCCCTCAAATCGCTCGACTGCCACGCCGTTTGCCTGCAAGCCCAGCATGTGGGAGGAGATTACTATGACTATCTCGATCTGGGCCGTGGGAAATTCGCTCTCGTCATCGGCGACATCTCGGGAAAGGGAACGGCCGCGGCCCTGCTAATGGCCAACCTCCAGGCGCATCTCCGTAACCTCTCCGGAACCTACTGGTACCGCCCCTTCGTTCCTTTCGTCCTGGATCAACCGGCGCGGTTTTTGCAGGCCGTGAACCGGCTCTTCCACGAGAATACTCCGGACAATGCCTACGCGACGCTCTTCTTTGCCGAGTATGACGATCGGACGCGGCGGTTAAAGTACGCGAATTGCGGCCACCCTCCCGCCGTTCTGCTCCGCCGCGACGGGACGCTCGAACGGCTTGACCCAACCGCGACAGTGTTGGGACTCTCGAGCGGGTGGACGGGTGGGATCGGCGAGCGCCAACT
>DASUKV010000085.1:0-21935 GCA_036278555.1 Terriglobia bacterium | reverse complement strand
GCTGGCTGAGGAGGTGATCCAGCCGGGCAAGGTGCATCGCATTCTGGCCGCACAGCACGTTGCCAAGGCTCTTCTCAAGATCGTCGAGATCGGGCATGGTCAAGGGTAAATCGGTGATATCTGAGTACTCGCCGACGCCCGCAATTCCCGAATTTGTTTCAAGCCGGATCAATACGTGCTGGGAGGCGTCGCCCGATAGCCGCCCGGTTCGAATGGGAAACAAGCTAACGCCAGTGATCTCAACCTCTTTTGTATCCTTGAAACGACCGCTCTTCTCTGCCATAAGCTCCGTCCAATGACCTATACCCAGGCCTATTTTCTAGACTGCTGGCGTCCTGCAGCAAAACCCATGAGGTTGAGCGGCAACCGTGAGAGAAAACGCTGCCAACGGATAGCCGCCGGAAAATTCTCAAGATGGAGAATTCTCCTCGTTAGAAACAACCTTTTCATCACTCTTCGGTTCACTTTCTCTCGCGGACGCACTGCTCCGGCGCTCACCGGCCAGGGGACCTCTCTTCGGCAAGAATCGATCACACGATTCTCGCTTCACGAGTTGCGTTGGAATTACACTGTGC
Source organism: Terriglobia bacterium (assembly GCA_036278555.1). Classification (GTDB taxonomy): domain Bacteria; phylum Acidobacteriota; class Terriglobia; order UBA7540; family UBA7540; genus RH2-MAG17b. Next base: position 21,360 of record DASUKV010000085.1, on the reverse strand, counting down.
TGCGGCGGCAATCCCGGATCATTAATTCTGTTCACGAGCAGCTCAACCATGCGCTTGCTGATTTGCTCGGGAAATACGCGGACGCTCGTCAGTGGCGGATGCCACATCGCTGCCTCGACGTCATTAAACCCCGCCACACTCACATCTTCAGGGACCTGCAATCCCCTTTCGTTCAGGGCCTTACAAGCTCCTTGCGCGGCCTGGTCGCCACCGGCAAAGATGGCGGTGACCGGTTCGCCCCGGCTCAGAATCGATTTGGCGGCAAGATACCCGAGTTGCGCATCGTCCACTGAATCAAACTCGATCAGGCGAGCAGGTAAGCCTGCCTCCGCCATTGCCCTTCGATAGCCTTCATAGCGCCGGGCGTACCAGGTGAGCCGGTTATTTCCGGCATACCACACGTCGCGGTGACCCAGTGCTTGAAGGTGTTGAGTCGTCTCGTACGCCCCTTGAAGGTCATCGAACCATACCGTGTCATACCGCCCGGATTCCCATTCACCCAGGACATTGTTGCCCAGCACGGCGAATGGACATCTGCGGCGGACAAGAAGTTCCAGCAGGTTCGGGGAATTGGTGCCCGCAAGAATAACGCCTGAAATCTGTTGCGAGGATTCAAGAATGGGCGGAAGGTGAAGCTCGCGAGGCGGTTTCGACGTGGGGTAATGGAAGCACAGAAAAAGCATGCTGTAGCCGTGCGCGGAGGATGCAGCTTCGGCGCCGACCAGGACGTGTGAGTGAAAGGGATGTAGCATCTCGCGATTGCTGAGGATAAAAGCCAGGGTCTGGTTCTTCTTCTTCCTCCCTTGCAGTTCGGCTCCAAGATGGAGCATCGCTCGCCTTACGCGTTCGCGAATTTGCGGATCGACACGCGCGTTCCCATTCGCGACACGCGCGACGGTAGAAATGCTCACCTTCGCGCAACGGGCGACCTCCTGATACGTTACTTTCTTCTGCATTACGACTCACAGTTGATTGGCGCTCATCGCCGCGCAGGCGGCCGAACCCGAGAACACCCAACGCCTCTGGAAGCCAATATTATTCAACATCTTAAGGTAGAGTCAAGGTAGATTCTCATAAACTAAGAGAAATTCTCTCAACCTTGCAACCCGGCGCGGTCTGAAAGATTAGCTTCGATGTTGCAGGCGGTTATCATCGGCTCGACCGGACTCACAAATAACAACTTATTTTGACAAGGCGTATTTCCTAAAAGATTAGAAAATATCTTGACCGGTACGTTTTGCAATGGTATTCTTCGTCCGAAATTCATGCCAGAAGGGCACCCTAAAGTGAGTTACGAAGATTAGCGGCTTTGGAAAAAAGACACGTCGATTCACAGAACTGGAGAACAAGGATGAAATCAAAAGCGCTGCTGCTGATCCTGATCGTGATCGCGTTAAGCGGGACGTTGGCGCGGGCTCAAACGGATGCTGACGATATCGAACCGATTCTGAAGCAGCAACTTCAATCTCCGAAAGTCGTAACTTTCCAGTTGCAGCAGTTCCTGCAGCAGAGGGTTCCGAAACTGCAGGTTCCATCAAGCGCGGAGGCATGGACCGCCGAGGCTCAGCAGATACGTCGCCGGATACTTCAGGACGTCGTCTTTCACGGATGGCCTAGCGGATGGATCAATTCGCCGCCCCATTTTGAGGACGAAGGAACGATTGCTTCGGGGCACGGGTATGAACTGCACAAATTGCGCTACGAAGTCGTACCCGGATTCTACGCCGCCGCGCTACTTTATGAGCCCGATCATCTTAGCGGAAAAGCGCCCGCCGTTCTCAATGTGATGGGGCACTTCGGCGAACTCGGCAATACCGTGGAGTTTGAACAGAAATTCTGTATCAACCAGGCGCTAAGGGGCGTCATCGCGCTTAATCCGGACTGGTTTGGAATGGGTGAAATGAACGTTCCGGGAAACGAACATTGGTTCTCGGCGCATCTTGACCTCGTGGGTTTGAATGGCCTGGGTCTTTTCTATCTGGCGACGCGGAGAGGCTTAGATTATCTTGCGAAGGATCCGAATGTTGATCCTGGCCGCATTGGCGCGACGGGGTTATCCGGAGGCGGCTGGCAAACTATCATGATCAGCAGCCTCGATCCAAGGGTGCTGGTATCCATTCCGGTGGCTGGCTATACGACCCTACCGGGGCGCATTGAGCGCTTGCCAGGAGAACCCGGAGATCTCGAACAGAACGCAACGGATTTTCTCGTGGGCCACGGCTATTCAACCCTGACTGCGATGCGGGCGCCCCGGCCAACGCTTTTAATCTACAACGCCGAAGACAATTGCTGCTTCCGCGCCCCTTTGGTGAAGCCATATGTCTTCGATGCGATTAAGCCGTTTTTCGGGCTCTACGGGAAGGAGGATGCGTTCCAGTTCCACCAGAATACAAACGTTTCCGCTCACAACTATGGCCTCGATAACCGGGACCAAGCCTATCGATTTTTTGCTCAGTACCTTCATTTGCAAAACGGAGGCGCTGAGATTCCTGTTGGCCAGTACGTCAAGAGCTATGACGAGCTCCAGGTCGGCCTTCCCAAGGACAATCTCACGATCCTTGGTTTGGCCCGGAAGATCGCCAGCGGGCTGACGCGACCTGCCGCGCCTGCCGGCCAGGCCGAAATGGCAGCATGGTCCCGTTCACAGCGGTCAAAACTTCGCGAGGTTGTGCGATACCACGCCGTAAATGTGTCCAACGCCTGGGAGGAGCACGATACGAATCACAATCAGGTTGAATCCATTTCTTATCGTTTTGAGTTCAACAACGGCTTGGGCGCGACCGGCGTCTGGCTGAAGGAAGTTTCCACCCCAACTCATGCGCCCATGACCATCGTGCTGAATGATGGAGGCAGGAAAGCGGCCGCGACAGAGCATTGGGATCGCATTCCCGAAGTTGCGGATCGGATGGAGCGGGGTGAGCAGGTGCTCGTGGCGAATCTTCTATTCACAGGAGATGCAGCGCCGGCGCTGCCCTCTTATCTCATCACCCAGATGATCGCCGCTACGGGAGAGCGTCCGCTGGGGATGGAAGCGGCCCAATTGATCAGTCTCGCGCAATGGGCGCAGCACAAGTGGAATTCGCCTTCCGTTCGCATTGAAACCAGCGGCATCCGCACGCAGGTGATCTCGCTGGTGGCTGCGGCGCTGGAATCGCACCGGTTTTCCGCAATCGAGAACTATGGCGGGATGCACAGCCTTGGTTATCTTCTGGACAAACCGGTCAAATATGAAGACGCTCCGGACCTGTTCTGTCTCGATCTTTATAAGGATTTTGATATCGATTCATTGACCGCGCTGGCCAGCCCTACCCAGGTCAGCGAGACTCATGACGTCCACACGCCTCCTAAAAACGCGCAACCTTAAAATGGCTCACTTTTCACCTCCATCCCTGCGACAGGGAAACTGTTGATGCTCAGGCGAAGGCTGCTAAAAAGTTCCGTATTCCTGGGCTTGACAGGGGCTTTGCCGGAGGCCTCCCGAGCTGAACCACTGAGCGATCGAAGGACTTTCTTCAACGTGCTCGACTATGGGGCTTCGGGTGCGGGAGATCGTTCCGATACATCGTCGATCCAAACCGCAATGAAGGCTTGCGCTGCCGCCGGAGGCGGAACGGTGCTTTTCCCGCCCGGCCGTTATTTGACGGGCACCTTATTCCTTCACAATAATGTGGGACTCTATCTGAGCGCAGGCGCGACCCTTTTGGGCAGCGCGAATCTGGCCGACTACCCAGCGCGCCGGCCCTCTTTTCCGGCGACAACGGGAGGAGCCTACACTGAGAAGAGCCTGATCTACGGCGAAAAGCTCGAAAACATCTCCATTGAAGGGCACGGGACGATTGATGGCCAAGGAATGCGCTTCGAGCGAACTCAATATGGACGCCCGCACCTGATCCGCTTTTCGGAGTGCCGGAACGTCTGCGTCCGTGGAGTCACGCTGAAAAATTCAGCGATGTGGGTGCAGCACTACCTCGCCTGCACTGAAATTCTCATCGAAGGAATCCGCGTGACGAGCCACGCCAACTTCAACAATGATGGGATTGATATCGATGGTTGCGAGCGCGTCCGCATTGCGAATTGTGACATCGATTCCGGGGACGATGCCGTTGTACTGAAGAGCGGAGGGCGGCGCATCACACGTGATGTTACGGTGACCAACTGCGTGATTCGATCAACCTGCAATGCGCTGAAGGCCGGAACTGAATCAAATGGCGGGTTCGAGAATATTGCATTCAACAACTGTACGATCCGTGACACGCGTCTTGCCGGTTTGGCGCTTGAAGTTGTAGACGGCGGTACGCTCAACGGTCTCGTGGCTTCAAACATTACGATGAACGGCGTGGGCGCTCCGCTCTTTATCCGCCTCGGCGACCGTGCCCGGCCGATTCCTCCGGGCAGCGTACCCCAGCCTGCGGGAAGCGTTTCGAATATCCTCATTGATAATGTTTTTGCCACGCATGCAGGCGCAGTGGGGTGTTCCATCACCGGGCTTCCCTCCCACCCGGTTCGCAACGTTAGCTTGAGCAACCTGCGGCTCATTTTTGACGGAGGCGGAAAGCGCGAGGAAGCGGGGCGTCCGGTTCCTGAACTGCCCAAAGCGTATCCCGAATTCAGCATGTTCGGCAGTCTTCCGGCCTACGGTTTTTACTGCCGTCATGCCGCCGGCTTGCGCTTCTCGAATGTCCAAACAGCGTTCGCCAATTCGGAAGGCAGGCCGGCGCTATTCTGCGAGGACGTTGACGGGCTCCGAATATCGGCTGCCCACTTCGCTGCGGCTGCAGACGGCGCTCCCTCCATCGTGCTGGACGGCGCCAGGAATGTGACGGTAGAGAATTGCCTCGCTGACAGACAGTCTGTTTTCCTTTCCGTGAAGGGTTCTGACACCCAAGCGATCACGTTGCTTGCGAATGATCTTCATCTTGCCAAATCGCCGCTCGCGGTTGGCAAAGAGGTTAAGACGGGAGCTGTGTTTACCGCTGCGAATCGTGGGTTGGGTGACAAGGAAGCAAAAGTCCGGTTTGGCCCCTCACCCGGCCTTCGGCCACCCTCTCCCACCGGGAGAGGGCTGAAAACGGAAACGGTAGGAACTCGTCTTCGGGAGTATCGCCGAAAAAATAAGGATTGCAGCCCTCTCCCTTCGGGAGAGGGGGGACCGGCCTTCGGCTTCGCTCAAGATAAACTTTGCGGCGGGTGAGGGTTCTAGCCGGCAGCTTCACTCGTTTCCTTCGCGCAGAGTTATAGCGGGACACTGCGTCACACAGTACTGGCGCGGGGCGGCGTTGCGGTCACAAGCCGGTTCATTCGTGGTCCTCAACCTCGGCGGCAAGCGCTTCCAAATCCGGAACCATTACTTTTTTCCCTTCCACCTGGATAACCCCCATTCCCTGCAGCCGTCCGAGGTTCCGCGAAACGAGCTCGCGGACCGTTCCAATCTGTGCCGCGATTTCCTGGTTCGTCGACGGAAGGTTGAATTCAACGCCTTGCGCCGTTTCACTCCCCTCGTTCTGGGCGAGCCGCAAAAGCAGCGCGGCCAGGCGGTGGCGTACACTCGAAAAGGAAAGCTCGTTGATAAGCGTGACCATCCGGCGCAGCCTCGATCCCACCACCTTCAACACCTTCAGCGCCACCTCGGGGTGCTCCAGGCACAAGGCTTCAAAATCATTCTTGCGGATGTGAAGGAGGCTCGCTTCGGTGATGGCGGATGCGGAAGCCGGATAGGGTCCGCCATCAAAGACCGGCAATTCCGCCACCGAAGCGCCGCCTTCCTCGATCGTCAGAATCTGTTCGCGGCCGTTTGGCGAGGTTCTGAAGATTTTGATCTGGCCAGACTCAATCACGTAAAGACCGGCGCACAAATCTCCCTCAACAAAAATTGACTGGCCTGGCGAGTAATGCAGCGCGACGGCGCGTTCCAGAAGGAAATTCAGCTCCGTTTCAGAGAGGTCTTGGAAAAGCGGGATGCGCTTCAGTGAAGTGGAGTGGCTCGTATTCATGAGGGCTATTGTAGCGCGGCGAGCCCGTACCGGAGGCCATCTTTCGCCAGTTGTCATTTAGAGGAGCGAGGCGGCCAAGAATCCCTGCATCTACCTGAAGCCAGTGAAATACCGGGATTCTTCCGCTTCGTTTCACTCAGCGTCAGAATGACACGCCTCCAAAGCGTTTGCTAAAAACGCGCGAATTCACAACGGTACACTGCGCCCAACGGGATCTGGCACGGGAAGATTTTCGGAAAACTACGGGGCTATGCGCTCCAGCGCGAGGAAGTCACATCGGGTTTTGTGGGGGCAGTCAGGGATGAGCTGCCCGGAGAGATGGGCGAGGGGGAATCGCCATTCTGGCGCGTTTGGGAGGCCAGCTCTTCGGCTCGCTCCCAGAGCTTCCGGAGTTCGGCAAATTGCCCGGCAAGCTGGCGCAAGGCGGCCGCGTCCAGCCCGGCGCTGCCTTTGAAAATCTCGGCGCGCGCCAAAGTGTAAAAGCGGTCCAGAAGATGAATAGTTTCGTCGCCCTGTTCGCGATCCAAATTGCCTTGCAGATGAACAATGATTGTGAGGGCGCGGTTCAAGTCGTCCGTTTTTCTTTCGATGTCGCGGGCTTCGATGGCGCGGATCGCTGAGTAAAGCAGGCTGGCGATCTGGTCGTAACACTGAATAAAAACGCCCGCCACGCTCGCGCTTGTGGCTGCGTGCTGTCGATAAGCCGTCCAGGGATTCGCGCTCATGGATTACAAACCGGAAGATGAAGATGAAGATGGCAAGCCTGACGAAGACGATGAGCCGCCGCCCAGCGCTCCCAGTTGCGCGTCAATCTGCCGGATCAGGAGCGGTAGAGTCTGAAGCGTCGAGTTAACTTGCGCGTATTCTTTGTACCAGAGCTGCTGCTGCTGGTTGATCCGCGCCTGAAAATCGTTGATCTGGTCTTTAAGCGACTGCTGGTTCTGGCTGATGCCCTGCGCATCGAGGTAAAGGGGACCCGTGGCGGGATTCGTCAGATTCAGAAGGTCATTTCCAAAATTGATCGCGAAGCCGTTCGTCCCGCCCGTCTGCTGGAAAAGGTTCTGCACGGCGCTGGGATTGGCGCTGAGCGCCGCGTTCAAGGCGCCGCTGTCGGCCTTCAGGGTGCCGTCCGACTGTAAGCTGACGCCCAGCGAAGCCAGGCTGGTGATTCCGCTGTTGCCGCTGATCGAATAATTGACATCGGTATAAAGCTGCTGCTGCACCTGCTGGAGCGAGGCGTCCGAAAATAACGGCGGCTGCTGCGTGGCGCCCTGCGTGTAAGTGAATTGCGTGTTGACGGCCTGAATGACGGCATTGTAAGCGGAGACAAAGTTATTGATGGCCGTAGCCGTCTGCGTGGTATCCGCTGCAACCGTCAACGTGACAGGACTGGCGGAAGTTCCTGTGAGGTTGAGCGTCACGCCAGGGATAGCGCCCGTCACGGTGTTGCTGGTTGTATTCAGCGGAACATTATCAACAGTGATCGACGAGTTCGCGCCCGTAGCGGTCTTGTTGAACGTCAGGCCCGTCGTGTTGCCGGAAATGGTCAAATCCCCTGGGGCGCCGGTGGTGTTGCTCACCAGGGCGAGCCGTGCGCCGTTCGCGTCCGTCACGACACTGGCGGAGACCCCGTCATTCTGGCTATTAATGTAGGCAGCGAGCGTATTCAGCGTATCATTCGAACTGTCAACCGTTACAGTAACCGGTGAGTTGCTACCCACCTGAAGCGTGAATTGCCCCTGGCCGAAAGCGGTGTCGCCCGAAGCCAGCGCATCCGTATCATAGGAAGAAGTCGTGGCCAATGAATTCACAACGACAGTGTGGGTGCCGGTTGTTGCGCCGGTTGTGGTGGCGGCTGTCAACACATTGGTATTGGAAGAAGTCGCGGCCGTTGCGGCGAGCGCTCCAACGGGGTCTTGAAGCGCCTGGATGGCCGTTTGCAAGTCGCCCAGCAAATTATTGATATTACTGACGGCCGATTGCTGCGAGCTGTAGAATTGCTGCTCGGTGAGCAAAGGCTGCTCCGGCTGCTCGGCGGCGGCTACGAGAGACGCCACCGTCTGCTGCACATTGATCCCCTGGTTCAGCCCCAACCCGGTGGTGTTGAGGTTCAATCCGAACGTTCCATTTCCCATAGAGTTTTCCGCTTCCTACTGTGCCAAAAAAAAGAAGAGAAAGGCGGGACGGAGGCGATTCAAAATCCCCGCCTTTCTCCAGGAGGATGCACCTCTTATCCGAGCAGCTTCAGCAGGCTCTGCGGAATGGAATTCGCCTGCGCCAGCGCAAAAATGCCCGTCTGCTCAAGGATGGTGAACTTGTTGAGGTTTGACACCACCTGCGGGATGTTTGCGGCGGTGATGGTGTTCAGCGCCGCGGTGGTGTTCTGCGACTCGACGGTGGAGACGTTCTGCCCGTCCGTAAGTTGGTTGATCGCCGCGCCGATACTGCCCCGAACGCTGCCCACATTGACGATCGCGGTGTTGATATCGGCAAGAGCCGTCTGGGCGCTCGCGGTGGTTGAGAGAGTGGTGCCGTTGACGCCGAGGTTCGTCGTGGTCAGGGTTGTCGTCGTCACCGAAACCGTATAGCTTGTCGTCAAGTCCGTCAGGAAGATCGGAGTGGCGGAAGATGAGAACACCGCGGTGCCGTTAAAGTTGGTGTTCGAGCCAATGTTGTTGATTTCCGTCAGGATGTTCTGGTATTCCGTGTTCAACGCGGAGGCTTGTTGGGAAGAAAGGCCGCCGTTTGAAGCCTCGGTCGCCAGCGTGACCGCGGTATTGAGCAGCGTGCTCACCTGAGAAAGCGCGCCGTCCGCAACTTGGGCCAGGCCAATGCCATTGCTGGCATTGTTCACCGTCTGGTTGAGCGCGGCAATCGAGGCATTCAACAAATTGGAAATCTGCAAGCCGGCCGGATCATCGGCGCCACTGTTGATGCGCGAACCGGTGGTCAGTTGGGTGAGGGTGTTTTGAAGTGATTGGCTGGTTCCCTGCAGTTGATTCTGCGATTGCAGCGAGGGAATGTTAAAAAGGACGCTCAGTCCTCCCATAGATTTCTCCTTTTCCGAAGTAGTGGCAACTGCCTCGGGCGGAGAATCTGGGGCTGGCATCCACCCCCCTCAGAGTTCCTGCCTTCGGGCGTTTTCTCTTGCCACAGTACCCTATCGGCGTGGATGCCAAATCCTTTAATGACTATAGCCGGTCCGTCCTAGTACTTTCGTACCAGACGTTTCCGGCCGGCGGGGTGAAGGACTGAGCGTTTCATTTCTGCATTGCTGCGGCTTCTCCTGAACTTGCTTGAAAGGTGCTGCTTTCTCCAGGCTACTGACGAAACCCTCACCCGCGCTCGTACCTCGCGCACCCTCTCCCCAAGGGAGAGGGCTGTAAGATCACCAATGATTCCGGCCCTCTCCCTCCGGGAGAGGGTGGCCGAAGGCCGGGTGAGGGGCGCCCGAGTCTCGCAACCCTTACCCCGCCTGCTTCGCGGATAGCTCGCCAATATACGGCAGCATGTACCGTTCACCCTTATAGGCTTTGTACATCAGGAAAATCCAGCAAGCCAGACCCGCCAGGCTCACCAAAAGGCCGAGAGGCAAGCTGACTAGCCCGAGAACGCCTCCCGTAATAGCTCCCAAAATTCCCCAGACGATGCTCCACACAATCCAGAACACAACCCAGGCTACCGTGAAAAAGATAGACTGGAAAGCGTGGAAGCGAACGAACCGGTCATTCTTATACGGTTCGAGCACCAGAAAGATGATCCCGGTCAGAGCGCCCAGGACGTAGGTGAGCAACCCTGCCACGTTTGAGTCCATGCCTGCTCCGGCCACGGCGGAGGCTGCGGCAGGTCCAGACCCGGACCCGCCCCTCTGAGTCCCGCATGCAACGCAAAACGTAGCTCCTTCGTTCAACGAAGCCCCACAGCTCGCACAAAAAGCCATTAGCGATTCTCCTTTCGGTTATTTTTTCGGTTCATGAACCCAGCCGCCACTCGAAGCTGCCGAACTCTTGCCTGTTCCTCACGCGCGCATTATCAGGCAAACCTCTCCATCTCATCTTAAACTTGAAGGAGAAACTCGAGCGTGACGGCCGCCACGTCGCGTTCCGGTGAGCGCCACTATAGCACAAAAAGTCAAATCAACATCAAAATTTCAACGGCGCCTCGCGAAGCTCTTCCCCAAAAGAAAGAACCCGCTCCTGCCGTGCGGCAAAGAGCGGGTTTTTGGTTGGAGGTAGAGCCTATACCTCAATTCACGGATTAGGCCGGCTGGCGCCGTAACCGTGAGACAAGTCCCAGGCCGAGCAGTCCGGTGCCCAGCAGCAGCAAAGATGCCGGTTCCGGCGTGGCGCTGGGTGGAGGCGGGGTGGGGGTCGAGGCTCTCAAAACCCCATCCACATCAAACGCCCAGTGGCTGTCACGGCAAACGCCGTTAACGTCGATGTATTTATCGCAAGGCGTCGAGCTATCTCCATAGGCAGCGAGCGTGAAATTGCCCGTACCATCCTGGGAGAATCCATCGGAAAGATTCGGCCCGTTTGCGAAGCTATTATATTCCATCACGCTGACGGTGTAGTCTCCCGCCGTCAAATCGTTCACGGCTAAGTAGGTGTCAAAGCAGCTTCCAGTTACAGAGTCTGCCGCGACATTTCCGCAGCCGCCGTCATCGTTTTGATTGATTAAGGCGCCCGTGCTGTCAAAGAGCGCAAGGATGGGATCGAACCCGCCCTCCGCAATCGATTGACCGGCAGCATTCGTACCCCCGGCATAAGACCAGGTGCGCAACACAACGTTCGAGCTTGTCCCCACAGAAAAGTGAAAGAGTTGAACGTTATCATCCTGAGTGAAATTGCCTGTAAATGAAAAATCATCCGCCCTCGCGGAGGAAGCGGCCAAAAGCCCCACTCCCAAACACACCGCCAAAGCGATCATGCTTACCAGCTTTTTTTGCATCTGTGCTCCTCCTCCTGAATGTTCAGGTTTCTAGCGGCCCCGGAAACCCGGTCTTCCAAACGGCACGACAGCCTGCAACTGTTCTTGCTGGCCTCCGTCGCCCTCGCGCAAGTTTGCCGCGCTAAGGCTTTCGAGGGCCCGCCGTTCGAGGCCGATCTCCCCTAAAGCCGATCTACTGAAGATATTGGACTCGCTGCCTCACACCCCCTCCTGCTGAAGCGCTGCTCCCCGGGGTCCGATTCAGACACTCCCAAAATCCTTCTGCTCTATAACGCGACAAAACATCTCATAATGGCTCAGGGCCGATAGTGATTAGGAGTTAAAATCACCGGCGGCCGTGTGTAATCGTCTGGTTATGTTATAGGAAATAATTGACTTCCGGGTGAAAAGCCATCAAACTAGAAACCGGAAGTTAGCGCTCTTCGAAAAGGGCAAACAGCGTGCGGTAGGCGCCCGAAGCTGCCGCGCGGTTGGAGTAGAAATCCCGCATCAGGGCGGAGGCGAGGGGGCTTTTGCCAGACCGCATTACACAATTGCTGGAAGGCTGCAGCCAGCGCGACTCCCAAGCCGCTGCGGACCTGTTACCCCTGGTCTATGACGAACTTCGCGGTCTCGCCCACAGCTATCTCGCCGGTGAGCGCCGCGATCACACGCTGCAGGCGACGGCGCTGGTTCATGAAGCTTACCTGCGCCTCGTCAAACAAGAGGACGTGCATTGGCAAAGCCGCGCTCACTTCTTTGCCATTGCCGCTCAACTGATGCGGCGCGTTCTTGTGGATTACGCCCGGAGCCGCCTGCGGGAAAAGCGCGGAGGCGGCGCGGTGAAGATTTCGCTTTCCGAGACTCTCGACATCCCCCAGAAAACAGTGATTGATTTCCTTGCCCTTGACGAAGCCCTGGACGGGCTTGCGAAGCTCGACCTGCGGCAAAGCCAGATTGTAGAGATCAGATTCTTTGGAGGGCTCTCGATTCAGGAAACGGCCGAGACGCTCGCCCTCTCGCCCGCCACGGTTAAACGCGACTGGGTCACCGCCAAAGCCTGGCTTTTTCACGAAATTACTCGTAGCACGCGCTCATGAGCCAAAGTAGCTGGCCGCTAGTCCGGGAAATTCTTTATGGGGCGCTCGAACTCGCGCCTCACGAGCGTTCCTGCTACCTCGACGAAAGCTGCGCCAGCCAGCCCGCCTCAATCCGCGCCGAGGTGGAAACGCTGCTCGCGTCCTATGAGCGCGGCGGCGATGATTTTCTCCGCACGCTCGACTTGGGCCGTCCGCCCGTGCCTCTTCCCGAGAGCGAACCGGCGGTCTGCCGGTGGATCGGCCGAAGGATTGGCCCTTACCAGGTGACGGAGCAGGTGGGGCGCGGCGGCATGGGAATCGTGCTTCGCGCCATACGCGCCGACGGGCAGTTTGAGCAGGAAGCCGCCATCAAGATTATTCGCGCCCCGCTCACACTGGACTTTCTGCTTGAGCGCTTCCGGCATGAGCGCCAGATTCTGGCGGCGCTGGACCATCCGAACATCGCCAGGCTCCTCGACGGCGGCACAACTGAAGACGGCCTGCCTTATTTCGTGATGGAGTATATTGACGGGCAGCCGTTGGACGCCTATTGCGATGCGCATCACCTATCCCTCCGGGAGCGACTTCAATTGTTCCGGGCGGTTTGCTCCGCCATTCAGTACGCCCATCAGCGCCTGGTGGTTCACCGCGACATCAAACCGGGAAACATTCTGGTCACGGCCAGCGGCGCGCCGAAGCTGCTGGATTTTGGCATCGCCAAAATTCTGGACGCGAAAGTGCTCAAATCCGGCGAGGAGCCCGAAGCAACGCTGGCCGGAATGGCTACCCCAACCTATGCCAGCCCCGAGCAAATCCGGGGCGGCGCGATCACCACCGCAACCGACATCTATTCGCTCGGCGTGCTGCTTTATGAATTGCTTACCGGCAAATGGCCCTATCACGTGGCCGGGTCGTTGCCGCACGAGATTGCGCGGGCGGTTTGCGAGGCGGAACCCGAAAAACCCAGCCACGCCGTGACCCGCCCGGTACCGCCGGCCGCCGCCCCCGCGCCGAGCAACGCTCTGCGCGCGGGAGCGGCATTAGGGCAGTCTGAAAAGCTGCGCCGCCAGTTGACCGGCGACCTGGACAACATCATTCTCAGGACGCTTTCGAAGGAGCCTGAACGGCGGTACGCGACGGTTCAGCAGCTTGCCGAGGATATTCACCGGCACCTCGAAGGCTTGCCCGTCATCGCCCGCCGCGCCACGCTCTCTTATCGCACGGAGAAATTCGTCAAGCGGCACAAGGTAAAGGTCGTGGCGGCCGCCTTCGTCCTGCTGGCTTTGCTGCTGGGCTTCGCAGCCACCTTTCATGAGGCTCGCATCGCGGAAACCGAGCGCGCCCGCGCCGAGAAGGGCTTTGATGACGTGCGCCAACTGGCGAATACTTTGATTTTCGACATTGGCGGCGCCATCCGGGATCTTCCCGGCTCGACGCCAGCCCGCCAGTTGCTCGCCAAAAACGCCCTGCATTATCTGGATAGTCTGGCCGGAGAGGCTGGCGGCAATCCTTCCCTTGAGCGCGATTTGGCCTCCGCTTATGAACGGCTGGGCGATGTTCAAGGGCATCCCCGGCGCGCCAGCCTGGGGAATCTGATCGGGGCTCTCGCCGATTACCGCAAGGCTCTCGGGATTCGGGAATCGCTTCTGGCCAATGAGCCGCACAACACGCGCTTACTTCGAGAGTTAGCCAGAAATTACTCCAAGATCGAGTTTTGCCTGGATGCAAAGGGGGATTTTCGAGAGGCGCTTGGCCAGGCGCGCAAGGCGCTCAAGATCGACCAAAGCCTCGCGGGAAAATTGAGCGATCCCAAGGATATTGACGAGCTGGCGGGGAATTACCAGGAAGTCGGCTGGGTGTTGCAGGAAAGCGGCGACCTGGCGGATTCGCTCGACAATTATCGAAAGGCGGCAGCGATTCGGGAAAAGCTCGTAGCTGAGGGCCCGGGGAACGATACGGAATTCCGCAGCCATCTGGCCGGAACTTACGGCAGCATGTCCGAGGTGTTGCTCCTCGAAGGCGACTTCACTGAAGCGATCGGAATGCAGCGCAGAGTGGTCGGGATCATGCGCGCGCTTTCCGGCGCGAATCCCAATAACGCCACACTTCGCGAACACCTGGCGGAGGCCTACTATTATCTGGGCCAGTGGCTGGAAAGGAGCCATGACGCCGCGGGGGCCCTGAAAAGCTACCAGCAGGCGTTTGCTACGTTTCAGGATATTTCCTTCGCAGACCCCCACAACGTCCTCGCCCGCCGCTTTGTAGGTTTTTCGCTGCTGGGCGCTGGTGGAATGCAGGTGGAAAGCGGGAACCCGCGAAAAGGGCTCGCGCGCGTCACGCGGGCTCTTGCCATTTTTGAAGCCTTGCGGCTCCACGGTTCCGACAATGAATATATTCAGTCGGGCTTTGCCGATTCTTATTACTGGCTAGGCCGGGCGCACGCCAAGCTGGCCTCGCGATCCACCCCATCATCAACCGCGCGCACCGTCCAATGGCATGAGGCTCTGGGGTGGTACAAGAAGAGCCTCGCCGTCTGGACGGAACTCGCCGCCCGCCACGCCGTGGCCTCGATCGACCGCCAGAAGCCCGGCGAAATCAGGGAAGAAATCGCTTCGTGCGACCGGAACCTCGCCCAATTGCCCGTGACCGCCAGTCGGTAGCTGTAGCAGTGTTGCGTTCGTAAATCACGTTTGCCTTTGGGCCGCTGCGATCATCAGGCTGGACCTGCCTCGTATCAGGGCACGGCTTCAGCCGTGCCGCAAAGGAGCATCCATGATCATTAGGGCTTTAGCCCCAGAGCGACGTAGCGCAACGTTCGCATTTTAACGTTGCGGCTATTCGAGTTCTTGTGGCAAGGAAGTGGAAATGCCGCAGGGTTGAAATACGAACCCTGCGCTACGCCTGCTCTATCATAGATTGCGGCCAGCACGAGGTGTGCGATAATGGCAGGCTCGCTCAGCAATGGACAGCCGGGTAGCCACGGCACGGTGTTTGTGCCGTGGGTTTTTAATTCACGGACAAGCCCACGGCACAGAATGCGTGCCGTGGCTACCACTGCGAAGGTCCGCATTACAGGCTCGTAAAGGGTTGGTCTTTTAACGAGCATTTTCGGATCATGTCATTCTGAGCAACAGCGAAGAATCCCCGTATTTTGCGGCTTTTTTTAATGTCGGGATTCTTCCTTCGGCTACGCTCAGGACCGCTGCGCTCACTCAGAATGACAGTCCCTTCGGTTGCGGCTCCGCTGCGCTGCGCTCGCTATTCGACTTCTTCTGGCAAGGAACTGGAAATGCCGCAGGGTTACAATACGAACCCTGCGCTACGCCTGCTCCCGGCCCTGAAAGGGCGTCAGACAATAGCCGGGGGCAACGCCCCCGGAAGGGGCGCCAATTCCCGGCCCGACCCTGAAAGGGTCGCACCCGGTTTCAACACCGGATTTTTCTCTGTGACCCTTTCAGGGTCAGGGTAACAAACGATCTACGTATCCGGGGGCGTTGCCCCCGGCTATTTTATGATCCCCTCCGGGGATAGGATAACAAACGATCTACGTATCCGGGGGCGTTGCCCCCGGCTATTTTATGAATCCCCTCCGGGGATAGGATAACAAACGATCTACGTATCCGGGGGCGTTGCCCCCGGCTATTTTATGGATCCCCTCCGGGGATTCCGATCTGCTATACAACTATGAACCCCATTCGCGTGCGCTTTGCGCCTTCGCCCACCGGTTATCTTCATGTGGGTGGAGCGCGCACGGCGCTTTACAACTGGCTTTTTGCGCGCCATCACGGCGGCGTCTTCATCCTGCGCATCGAGGATACGGACGCTGATCGCTCGCGGCCCGAGCTTGTGACCGCCATCCTTGAAAGCATGGAATGGCTGGGCCTCCATTGGGACGAGGGGCCTTACTTCCAGTCACGGCGCCTTGACCGCTACCGTGAAATCGCCGCGCAGCTTGAAAAATCCGGCTGGGCGTATCCGTGCTTCTGTTCCACGGAAGAGCTGCGGCAAGCGCGGGAGCGCGCCGCGGCGGAACATCGCGCCTGGAAGTATGACCGCCGCTGTCTGCGGCTCTCAGAAAGCGATCGCGCCCGTTTGCGCGCCGAGGGACGCCCTTCGGCGCTGCGCTTTCGCGTGCCCGAAGGCGGATCGACAGCTTTTGAGGATCAGGTTTTTGGCCGGATCGAATTGGCCCATAGCGAGCTTGAAGATTTCGTTCTGCTTCGCTCGGATGGCCAGCCCACTTATCACCTCGGAGTGGTTGCCGACGACCTGGATATGAAAATCACGCACGTGATTCGCGGCGCCGATCATCTCTCGAATACTCCGAAACAGATTCTGATGTACCAGGCGCTCGGCGCGGAGATTCCGGCGTTCGCGCATCTACCGCTTATCCTCGGCCCGGACCGCCAGCGGCTTTCGAAGCGCCACGGCGCAACCGCCGTGGGCGCGTATCGCGAGCAGGGCATTCTTCCCGAAGCGCTGGTGAATTTTCTTGCTCTGCTTGGCTGGACGCCGCCCGAGCAGAAGGAATTGCTCTCGCTCGATGAGATGACGGCAGTTTTTTCGCTCGAAGGCGTCTCCAAGTCAAATGCGGTGTTTGACCTCGAGAAGCTCGCCTGGATGAACAGCGAATACCTGCGGCGGCTTCCCCTGCCCCGGCTGGCCAGTTTGGTTCAGAGTGAGCTTGAATCCGCCGGATTATGGCAGACGGCTTGGAGCGTGGCGGAACGGGAGGAATTTGAAAAGCGAATTGCGCTGCTCCAACCACGCGCGCGCAATCTGAAGGATTTCACTGCGTCCAGCCGTGCCTTCTTCTCGGATGAATTCGAGTACGATCCCGGAGCGGCGAAAAAATTCTGGAAAGATCCGGCGCTGGCGGACTTGCTGCAGGCCCTCGCCACACGGCTGGCTGAGGTCTCGCCGTTCAATACCGAATCCGCAGAGAAATGCCTGCGGGCGCTCGCGGAAGAAAAGGGAGTTAAAGCCGGGCTGCTGATTAACGGCGCGCGCGTGGCGCTCACCGGCCAGGCGGTCGCACCCGGAATTTTCGACGTGATGGCAACCCTGGGCGAGGCCGCGACCGTTGAGCGGCTCGACCGCGCTGCGAAGCATTTAGCAGCGAATCGCGGCCTGGGATGATGGCGTTCATTGTGAAAAACACCTTGTTCGGTGAGCTGCCAGAACATAAGTTCGGTGCTTAACGCCACACCTCGGCGCGCATCACATCAAAATGATGGTCATAGGTCCAAATCTCAACGCGCATACGAGTCGCCAAGACTGCCACCGTCGCGTCAAATAGCGTAATCGGCTGATCTCGGAAAGCGGCGAGTTTGCCGGCGGCTTCCCGGTAATCCTCAGGAGCAGGATTGATTAACGCACTGCCGGCCAGAATCTCATGCAACCAGCCAGTGGCAGCCTGCCTCCCTAGCCGGTAAAGCACCAAAGTGTGAGCTTCGAGGAGAGTAGGATACGCAACAATGACCTCAACGTTGTCGCGGCTAAGCCGCCTCAACTCCCGATGCGCACGCTTGTGATGCGCGTCGTCAGGGTCAGCCGCGGCGTAGAGGGGGCCGGTATCGGCAAGGACGGCGCGCGTCATCGGGAGGCCAAGTAGCGGTCATGCGCTTGGCTTACATCGCGCCGGCCGCTTCCGTGCCTTGCAGGAGTAATGGATAACGAACCCGCGGCCCGAAGATAACCGCGTTCGGTCAGATATTGGCGTAAAGCAGCCTGAACAATGGCGGTAAGCGGCGGCGCGGCATCTTGAGCCTGTACGTAGTTTTCTACTGCCCTGGCGAGGTCATCGGGAAGTGTCACTGTGGCGCGTCTCATAGGAACATAATAACACCAATTGGTGAAGTAGGTGAAACACGGACGGCAGCTCGCAACCGGATCACTTGATCCCCAGAACACGTTGGATAAGAATTTTGTTGACAGCCGCGAAGAACCGCGATAGATGTTAATTTGTCTGGCGTGAATGTAAGTTGATCGGGAAGCCGGTGAGAATCCGGCACGGCCCCGCCACTGTAAGCGCGGAGCGGACGGACGCGAAGGCCACTGGGACCAGGGGGTCCTGGGAAGGCAGTCCGGACGCGACGAGGCGCGAGTCAGGAGACCGGCCAGACGCCCCCAAAAGGCTAGGACCAGCTTCGATGGGAAGCTGGAGGCGTTCACGATGGTTTCTCCCTATCTGTAGCGGCGCTCTGTGAGCGCCGGTCTTCGCTCCTTAAAACTCGGCGGCCTCTTCCTGCATCAGGGCAGGCTTCGGTCCGCCGATACAACTTTTCGAATCCAGCCGGATGAACGGGAAGCGCGGTGAGAATCCGCCACTGCCCCGCAACTGTAAACGGCGAAGCGCTCATGTGAGAATGCCACTGCCCTCCGGGCGGGAAGGCAAGAGCGCTGAATAGAACGCCGCAAGCCAGGAGACCGGTCCGGCCGGAAATTTACACGTCCGCTCTTTCCGAGGGCGAAGGAGGACACGATGGACCTGTATGCGTTCCGCCGCACCGGGCTCGGTGTATGGCTGGTTTTACTCCTATTCATCCCTTCAGTATTCGCAACCTCCCAAAGCGCCATTCGCGGCGTGGTGGTTGACCCCTTGGGGGCTCCGGTTTCGAACGCCACCGTCGCGCTGATTCAGCGGGGGCAAACCGTCCGCCATACGAAGACGGATTCCCAGGGTGAGTTCCAGTTCTCTTCCTTTCCTCCTGGAACTTACCTCGTGCGCGCGGAGGCCTCGGGTTTCACCGCCAACGAAGGCGCCCCGATTATAGCGAAACCCGGCGCGGCCGCACGGCTCGTGATCCATCTCCAAATCGGGCCGTTGCGCCAGCAAGTGGTGGTTTCCGCCACCGGAACCGGAATGCCGCAATCCCAGGTGGGGGCCTCCGTCACCGTTTTGAGCCGCCAGGAATTGAGCGCGCTCCATTCTCTGGACGTGCTCGACGATCTGCGTTTGGTTCCCGGAGTTACAGCGGTTCAGCAAGGGCGCCGTGGCGGAGTGGGATCGGTTTACATCCGCGGGGGCAATCAGAATTTCAATAAGGTTTTGCTGGACGGGATTCCGGTTAACGATATCGGGGGCCAGTTTGATTTTGCCAACCTTGCCGCGAGCGGGGTCGATCAGTTTGAAATCTTCCGCGGCCCTAACAGCATTCTCTATGGCAGCGACGCGCTCGCCGGTGTCATCAGCATTTCGACACGCCGCGGCGACACTCCCCAGCCGCAGTTCGCCTACTCGGTGGATGGCGGCAATTTCCATTCGCTCCGCCAGCAAGCGTCCGTCAGCGGCGTCTTCCGCCAGTTCGACTACTATTCGGACTTCATGCGCTACGATACCCAGAACGGCTTGCCCAACAGCTCGTTCCACAACGGGACGTATAGTGGCAACTTCGGCTGGCAGCCCGCCTCAAACGCCAGCGTCCGCTTCACGATTCACCACGACGCTACGGGATTCGGAAGCGCCGGACCCCTGGGGCTTTACGGCATTCCCGATGATTCCTTCCAGCGGCAGCAGGACACCGATCTTGGGCTGACGGCGCAGTATCAGACGACACCGCGCTGGCACAACTTATTGCGTTTGACCTCCGCCGAGATCCACTACTTTTTTGATAATCCTTCGCCGACCGGAATCCCGGTGAACCCGTTCGGTTTCGGACCTAACTACGTAGGAGAACCCGTCACGCTCTGCGGCGCGAACCACTACTGCACCAGCGGGCAGGCCATCCTTGACTTTAACGGCGCCTATCCCATGCCCTACCACAACCAGGCAGCGGTGCGCACCATTCAAGGCCAGACCGATTATTCCTTCAACCCGCGGCTGGGGGTGATCGGTGGATTCAACTACATCCACGAGGACGGCTTCGTCCAGCCCTCCGCCTCGCCGCGCTCCGCGAGCACCAGAGACAATTACGATTACTTTCTCGAGGCGCATGGAAACGCGTGGCAGCGCGTCTTTGCCACCGCCGGCGCCGGCTTTGAGGACAATGCCGTTTTCGGTTTCGCCGTGACGCCTCGTGTTTCCCTGGCCTACTATGCCCGGCGGCCGTCATCAAGCTCCGCCTTGGGGCTGACGAAACTCACTTTCAACTTTGGAACGGGCATCAAGGAGCCGGACATTTTCGATCAAGGCTCTTCGTTGTACAACCTGCTTTCGGCGCTAGGGGGTGGCCCGGAACTGATCCGCCGCTATGGCATCTCTCCGATTGGCGCCGAGCGCAGCCGCAGTTTGGACTTCGGGGCTGAGCAGGGCTTGTGGAGCGAGCGGGCGCTCCTGGGCGTCACGTTTTTCGACGAACGCTTTCACGACCTCATTGACTTTGTGCCGCAGAGCGCGCTGCCGCAGCTTGGCGTGCCCTCTGAAATCGTGGCAGCGCTTCCCTTTGGAGCAGACGTCAATTCGGACTCCTACCGCAGCCGCGGGGTTGAATTGAACTTCGAAGCGAGACCCGCACAGAACCTGATGCTCCGCGCCGAATACACCTATACCGGCGCTTTCGTGACGCGGTCGCTCGCCAGCGGCTCGCTTTTTCCGGCGGTCAATCCAGCTTTCCCGAATATCCCCATCGGGGCTTACGCTCCGCTCGTGGGCGGGCATCCCTTCCGCCGACCGCCGCATTCCGCCAGCCTGGTGATAACCTATTCTAGAAGGCGCTACGGAGTGAGCCTGAACGGTTACTTTGCGGGCGAAGCGGATGACAGCACGTATCTCTCTGACGCCTTCTTCGGATATTCGATGCTCTTGCCGAATCACAACTTGCTGGCGGGCTATCACTTGGTGGGTGCGAGCGGATGGTATGACCTTCACCGCGGCGTGACGATCTATACCAGGATGAGCAACATTCTGGGCGAGCATTACCAGGCGGCATTCGGCTATCCGGCTCTTCCATTTACGTTTCGTGCCGGAATTCGATTTACCCTGGGCGGCGGCGGGATACGCATGTAGCCCGCCGCGTCATCACGGGCAGCAGGATACGCGCTCAAGTGGAGACTCTTGCTCTGTTTTAAGAGGTTTCATGAACATCGTCATCCTATGCCATTCCGGTTATTCGCTCAGTGTTCGCCTTTTCGAAGCAGCCCCTGCGTCGCTCCGATCATCACAGATTCGTGGCCGGAAATTAAGGAGAGGGCTATAAGCCGCTCGTTGATTCTGCTCTGTCCCTCCAGGAGAGTGTGGCCGAAGGCCGGGTGAGGGGCGAAACCACGAGACCAGGCATCTCGGGGAGAATTCCAAGGCTCATCCGGCTGCATCGTGCATCGCAAAATGGGATCAGACCCCTCCAATGCGCCGGCGAATGAGAATGTCCGGCTGCTGCGGCGGCTGACGATCTTCCTTGGTTTCATTGTCTTCGCCATCATCC
>DASUKV010000084.1:0-19141 GCA_036278555.1 Terriglobia bacterium | reverse complement strand
TCAGAGAGCGCCGCTACAGCCAGGGTAGCCACGGCATGATTCTTACGCCGTGGGCTTTCCCAAGATCCACTTCGTTTGATTCCAGCCCTCTCCCGCCGGGAGAGGGTGGCCGAAGCCCAGGTGAGGGCCGCGCTGTAGCGGCGGCGTCTCGCCGCCAGTCTTTCTTAATCCCTCGGCGATGGGGACATCGCCGCTACAGCCAGGGTAGCCACGGCATGCTTTTTATGCCGTGGGCCTTGCCGAAGGAACGCAAAAGCCCACGGCACACAAATCGTGCCGTGGCTACCACTGCCTTCGCCGCGCCGCGCTACGGTAAAATCCTGTACAATGATGCTTGCGCCAACTGCAAACTTAGATGGCGTCAGAATATTGGAGGGATATGGACGCAAAGAATGAAGGGCAGCCGAAAGAGAAAAAAGGATGGGAAGTGAGGCGCGTCGGAAGCGTGACGCTTGAAATCTCAAAGCCCAAGAGAAACCGCAGAAAGCTCCGCCAGTCGCGCCTAAGGAACAAGCGCCGAGCCCGGTAAAGAGATCGCAGCGCTGGCGTCCCGTCACGACGTTCAAGGCAGGCCTTACCGGTCGCAAGTTGTAGCGGCGGCGCTACGCCCTCAACGCATCTGAAAATTTGAAATTCTGAGCCGCCAGACAACTTTACCGGCCAAATCCGTGTCTATTCTAATGGGCGCCGCGGAAGCGGGCCCGAGGCGGTCGCAAAGCAGGCCTATCCAGAACGTGAAAATCAAGTCAGCTCTGGCAGTAAGTTTCCTCATCCTGGCGCTAGCCCTTTGCCTCGCTCCCGCCACGCGGGCTGCGGACCACCCGCTCAGCGCGGACGATGTGACGCTGCTCCTGATCGGAGGAGCAAGCCCGCAGAAGATGATTTCGCTGATTGAGCAGCGCGGAATAAGCTTTCATCTCAACCCGGACTTAGTAAAGCAGTTCTACCAGGACGGCGCCACCGATGAAGTCATCGATGCGTTACAAAAAGCCAGCCGCAACGTCAAGGCGCCGGCTCCTGCATCAACCGTCCCTCCTGCCACACCGGCAGCTCCGGCAGCGGCGCCCGGGCCCGAGCCGAATCCGGGGCGTGCGCCTGCGCGAGAAATACCTGCCCAGCGCAGCGCCCCCGCGCCCGCAACGGCGACAGTCCCACCCGTAAGCTCAGCCAGCCGCCCCGCGGCTTCAACTGCCACATCCCCCAACGCACCGAAGCCGCCCGCCTTGGGAGCATCGAAAACCTCATCTCCGCCGCCCTCGAACGCCCCGCTTTCGGACCCAAGCCCGGCCCAGATTCAGAACATCATACGAACCTTCGCGGCCAAAGAAAAACTTTTCAAGGAAGCCCGCGATAACTACGCCTATCACCAAATCAACAAAGTTGAGACGCTGAACGCGGATAACCAGGTGAGCGGCATGTGGGAACAGGACTGGGACATTTTGTTTGACAATAATGGCCAGCGCATCGAGAGGGTGACCTACGCTCCCGAGAGCACGCTGCAAGGCCTGCTGGTAACAGAACAGGATCTTCAATCCCTGCGCAACATTCAGCCTTTCGTGCTCACCACCGATGAGTTACCGGAATACGACGTGCGGTATCTTGGGCACGTCCATGTGGATTACATCACGGCTTACGTTTTTTCCGTGCGGCCCAAGGAGATCAAGAAAGGGAAGGTTTATTTCAAGGGCGTCGTCTGGGTGGACGATCATGACCTGCAAATCGTCAAAGCGGAAGGCCGGACGGTGCCGGAAATGCGGACAAAGAACGGACAAAATCTCTTTCCGCGATTCACCACCTGGCGCCAGCAAATTGACGGCAAGTATTGGTTCCCCACGTTTACGATGGCGGATGACACCCTCTACTTTGACTCCGGCCCTATCCACATCAAAGAAATCATCAAGTACACCGATTACAAACAGTTCAAATCGAAGGTTCGCATCATCTCCTCAACTCCCATCAATGAACCGAACCCTTCCGGCTCGAAGCCCAACTCAAAGCCCAAGCAGTAAAAGCCTGGCCGCCGCCGATCGCTGCGATGAGTAACAGCATTGGGGCCAATATTCCTGACGCAGCGTTCGCCCGGCCACTATGATGGAAGGGGACGGTTTCAGCCCAAAGCTGTTCACTTAGGCTTGGGATGCCAACCCGCTTAGTATCAGGGCACGGCTTCAGCCGTGCCGACTTACAACGATGAAAAACACGGCTTTAGCCGCTGATTACAGGGGCTAAAAGCCCCAACCGTTATGGGCGCTCCTTTGCGGCACGGCTGAAGCCGTGCCCTGATACAAGACACCCGCAAGCGATGTTTTTGGGCCTAAATGAAAAGTATTGGGTTTCAATCATTGCTGTTCATTTCCGAACCTTGACGGTAACGACAGACGGACCATTTGATAAAATTGAATGCCATGCCTTCGGACCCCGTGATTCTCGAGTGGCGGATGATTCTGGTGCGTCCGCGAAACCCGCTGAATATGGGCGCTGCGGCGCGCGCCATGGCGAACTTTGGATTCCGGGATCTCGCCATCGCCGCTCCTTATGAGCCCTCGTGGCAGGAAACTCGCTCGGCGGTGGGCGCGGAGGATGTCATCCGCAACGCGCATGCTGTCGCGACGCTCTCGGAGGCGCTTCGGGGCGTCGCCCTGGCGGTCGGCACCACCTCCGGGCAGCGCAGGAAGTTCGACCGCGAGCTGATCAGCCTTGAAGACCTTCCGCAGTGGCTTCGCCAGCAAGATGCCCGCGGGCGCGCGGCGATGCTTTTTGGATCGGAGAAGACCGGACTTTCAAACGAAGATTTAAGTTACTGCCACGCGGTGGTTCGCATTCCCACCGTCACGCGGTGCCCGTCCATGAATCTCGGCCAGGCTGTAGCCGTCTGCTGTTATGAACTGGCGCGTTGGCGAAGCGATCATTCGGGGCAGCAATCAGAGGGCGCGGAGCCAGTCCCGGATTCCCCGCCCTCTGCCCAGGCCTATATCTCCCCGCCGGCCGGTATTCAATCTCTGGAACACCTCTTTGAGCGCGCAGCGCGTGTGCTGGACGAGGCGGGTTATCTGAAGCCGAAAAGCCGGGCGGCAACGCTTCTGAAGTTGCGCCGAATGCTCATAGAGCGCCGGCTATCGAGCAACGAAGCGAAGATTCTGGGCGGAGTGCTGGCGCAGATTGAATGGAAGCTGAGACTGACCCGGCGCGTTTGAAAATGCGGAGACCAGAAAGTCCCACCACCAAGACACTAAGAGACCAAGAAAAGCGAAATTAAAACTCCCGCCGTAGAAAGGTTGCCCTCTCCTGTTTTTTTTCTCTTTGCCTTCCGGTTTTTCTTTGTGCCTTCGTGGCTTTGTGGTGATCCTTTGTTGAATTGCTACGCAAAATGGATGCCGATGAGGAAGCGCGTGATGACGGCGTCCAGCACGATAATCAATACAGACGCCACTACTACGGCCTGCGTGGTAGACCTCCCGACGCCTTCGGTTCCGCCCTCCGTCTGCAAGCCAAAATAGCAGCCAACCAGCGAAATGACGATGGCGAAGAAAATCGGCTTCATCAGCCCTTGCGTGACATCGCGAAAGGTGAGCGACTGGTAAGCGGTGTTCCAATATTCGGCCGTCGTCAGCTTTGCGACGGTGATGCTGGCGAGGTACCCGCCGAACATGCCCGCAAAATCCGCGAGAATCGTCAGCAGAGGCAGGGTGATGAGCGAAGCATAGAGGCGCGGAGAAACCAGCTTGCGCAAGGGGTCCGTGCCCAGCGCGCGGAGGGCGTCAATCTGCTCGCTGACCAGCATCGAGCCGATTTCGGACGCGATCCCGGAGCTGGCCCGGCCCGCGACAACGAGCCCGGTGAGCACCGGCCCCAGTTCCCGCACTACGGAAAGCGCCACCGCTTCGCCCATCAGCGCTCCGGCGCCGAAAGTCTGCAAAGTGCGATAAGTTTGAAGCGCCAGCACCACGCCGGTGAAGAAGCCGGTGAGGAGGACAATGGGCAGCGATCCGACCCCGATCACATCCATCTGCGCCAGCGTGTCGACGTAATATCGGGGGGCGCTAAAGGCGTTGCGGAAGGCACGGAGGGTGAGGAGAGTAAAATCCTGAAGGCCCAGGACCTTGCGCTTGAAATAGCTCTCGACCAAGAAACCTCGTGTTTATGCCGTTGGATTTGGGAAAACGCTGAAAGATTCCGGGAGGCTGTCATGAACGGGATGGCGCGGACTCTTCAGAGGTTCCCGAACAGCGTCCCCGGCATTCCAGCCTGATAGCGCGCAAAATCACGCCAAGCCTCAATTTAACGGGCAGAGTTTTTGAAGTCAAGGTTGCTCTGAACCTACAGCGTGGTGCGGTCCCCGCTCATTGCCTCTATTTCGGTAAAGGGTGCGGCAAGCAGCACCCCTACGATCTGTTCGCTACGCTCTGCCCTCCGCCTTCTACCGATAGCAGCCTCTCCCCGTCGAGCAGCGCGTGACCGGCGGCACGAAGTACCAGCATGTTTTCTGTGGGGGAATTTATTGCCGGGGGGAGATGTCGAAGACTTGCCGGGCCCAATCGACAGCTCCGAGATAGGCATCCGGAACAGGGGCTTCGTCGAGACCGATTCTCGCGGCTCTCTGGCTGAGGGCTTCCCAGTTCGCCTGCTCATAGGCCGTGACAATTTCATAAACGCTGTGCAGGGCGTTCTCGCCGCCGAGCAGAGCCGACTTCACTTCATGAGGAAGAGCAATCTGTTCCAAGACTTCGCTCATCGGCTGGCCGAGCAGCGCGTCCATCACCGAGAACAAGCCCATTAGAAAGAAAGTGGAAACCTGCTGCCGCGATTGGCTTAGGAGAGAGGCCAGCAGTTCACAGCATCGGGCGCGAGTGAGGGCGGTGATGATCAGTTCCGGGGGCTTATCCGCCGCCAGGCTCAGCGTCGTGATCAGCAGCACGAGCTTTCGCACCTCGGATTCACCTAACAAGGCCAGCGCATGGCGGACGGAACGGACCTCAGTCCGCAAACCGAAGGCCGCGGAATTCACGTAGTGCATCAGTTTGTAACAGAGTGAAACTTCACGATGGATCAGATTCTCAACTTCTTTGAAATCCAACTCAGGCCGTATCACCGCCTCCAGGATTCTCAGATAATGGGGCTTGAAAAAGGGAATTCTTCGTCCCTGGACCAGTTGCGGCTCGCAGAAAAAATAGCCCTGAAAGTACTCGTAACCCAGCTTGACGGCCTCGTCAAAGTGCTCCCGGGTTTCGACTTTCTCGGCAAGCATGCGAACGCCGGATGAGGGCGGGAAGCGCCGCCGTAACTTCGCGCGATCCGCGGAGGCGGCTTGGAGAAAATCGACTTTAATGATATCGGCAAGGTCAAGAAAGGGAGTAGGATTTTCGGCGGAAACCACGTCATCCAGCGCAATCACGTAGCCAGCCTGTTTCAGCTTGCGGCAGGCCGCCAGGACCTCGTCATCTGGCTCAACGTTCTCAAGGACTTCCACCACCGTACTCGATCGAGGCAGCAGGGTGGCGTAACCATTCACCAGAAAGCTCCGCGTGCAGTTAATGAATGCGTTGCGCCCGCCGGTCAAGGATTGCCCCAACGTCAGCAGGTGGTCGATCACATGGCAGCTCGCCTGATCCCCGTCCGTCGCGTCAAAGAAATTATCTTCCCCGGAGCGAAAGAGGAGTTCATAGCCGAAAACCCTTTCCTGCTCATTAAAAATGGGCTGCCGTGCTACAAAATTCGCATTGTTCTGATCTCGTGATTCCACTAGTTCCATCATCGGCTGATCGACCTGCCAACATAAGTAAAACCTTTGGTTTCTTCGAGGTACTCACCTCGATCCGGCATGCTGGAATCCAATGAAGAACAGTGCGTTTGACGCGAGCCCCGCTAAAGGGAAGGAAGAAAAAGCTGACTGGATTTCTAATCTTTTAGGATTGGAGGCGCGGGACGGAATCGAACCGTCGCATAAAGGTTTTGCAGACCTCTCCAGGTTTTTCAGCGCGGGGTAAAAACGGGAATACGCTTCAACGCCCGATGCCGAACGCGTGAAGCAACTCGACGTCGGTCAGAATTCGGATACCCTTTGTCACGCTGAACTGGCGCACATTCTCATCAAAGAAATCGGCATCCAGAGTACAGAGGACATCGGCCTTTCCGGCGAGCGCCGTCCCGAGGATGGGTTCATCTGTCCGGTCGCGCAGTATGTGTGCAGGAACTGGAAGCGGGTCGACCAGTACTGAGATACCGGCCAAGTACTCCAGGTACTCCGCAACGTCCACAGAGGTGAGCCGTGAGTGCTTCAGCAGCTTCGGGTAGGTAAGAACCCTGCCCAATTCCTGAAGCAGGTACTGAGAAACGATTAATGTCTCTGTTCCGCGAGCGGCGGCGCCCAGCAAGGCGCGTCGAGCAGGGCCGTTAGCTCCCTGATGTGCACGAGCCAGGATATTCGTGTCGAAGAGAATCCTCACTCGTGTTCACGGTATCCAGGACGCACGCTGCGGAGCGCCTCGTCGAGCGCCTCTTCCATTTCCTCTGCCGAACCATGCTTCGCCGATTGATCAGTCCGGTGGAAGTGCTCCTGGAGCCCGCGCACAGCTTGCCTTCGAGCATCTTCGGTGGGAGCCGGATGGGGCTCAAACGCCATAATGCTCACTTCCTCATCGTCACCAAGAGAGCGCCCTAGCTCTACTTCCAGGGCAGCCCGAGTCTGGGGCCGCATTTCGCTCACTTTATGAATCAGCACGCTGGACATCATTAGCCCCCAGATCTCCCTCCCAAGCTTATCATGTCGGGGTGATTCGAGGCGGCTCGAAAGAGCTGGAGGCGCGGGACGGAATCGAACCGTCGCATAAAGGTTTTGCAGACCTCTCCCTTACCACTTGGGTACCGCGCCCTCGATCAGACCGTCAAAGCTGGAAAAGTTGGAGCGGGAAACGGGATTCGAACCCGCGACTTCGACCTTGGCAAGGTCGCACTCTACCACTGAGTTATTCCCGCCTGAAGATTCCGACAACCGAATTATAAAAACCGCGTTTCGCGGTTGTCAAGGCGACTGCAGGTTGAGGCCGCTTGAAGAATGGAAGCAAATCAAAAAGGCAAAAGCCAAAAAGCAAAAGGAAAACATCGGCGTTTCGGCCCTTTGCTCCCTTTTGCTCTTTAACTTTTGCCTTTGATTTCTTAGTTGGGCTGCTGCGCAGAAGCCCTTAGGATTTATCTTCCTTATCTTCCGGAGGGGCCTCGGGTGCGGTTTCCGTTTCTTCCGCCGCCTTCCGGCGCCTCTCCATCCGTTTGGCGCGGACTTCGGCTCGCTTGGAAAGAACGTCCGTCTCGATGAACTCGAGCACCGCCGTATCGGCGCCGTCTCCCTTCCGCCAACCGGTGTGGATCAGCCGCGTGTAGCCGCCATTCCGCGACGCGTAGCGAGGCGCAATCTCTTCAAAGAGCTTCTTCACCGCCACAGCGCTGAGGCAATAGGCAGCCGCCAGGCGGCGAGCGTGCAAGTCTCCGCGCTTGCCGAGGCCAATCATCTCTTCGGCGATGCCGCGCGCTGCTTTGGCCTTCGCAACCGTCGTCTCAATCCGCTCTTCAAGAAGCAGCGAAGTGACCAGGTTGCGCAACAAGGCGCGGCGGTGCGAGGTGTTCCGGCTCAGTTTCCTGCCATAGTTTCGATGACGCATGATTCCCCTAAACCTGCTGCGAAGCGGGTTCCTGCTGTGTAACGGGAAGAGGGTTGCCCTTCTCATCAAACTTCATACCCAGACTCAGGCCCATCAGACCGAGGATTTCCTTGATTTCGTTCAGCGATTTCCGGCCAAAGTTTTTAGTCTTTAGCATCTCCGATTCCGTCTTCTCAACCAACTGCCGGATGGTCTGGATATTCGCGTTTTTGAGGCAATTGTACGACCGCACGGAGAGTTCCAACTCCTCGACCGACCGGTCAAGGTTTTCATTGCGGATGGATGAAACCTTTTCCGGAGCGCCCGAGTCGGATTCCGACGGCTCCTCGAAATTGATAAAGATCATCATGTGATCTTTCAGCAGCTTCGCGGCGTATCCCACGGCGTCGGGCGGTGAGATCGATCCGTTGGTCCAAACGTCCAGAGTCAGCTTGTCATAGTCGGTCATTTGCCCCAAGCGGGCGGCCTCAACCGTATAGTTCACCTTGCGGATGGGGGAATGGACCGAATCCACCGGAATGTAGCCGATCGGCAAATCCTCATCGACGTTCTTGTCGGCGGAAACATAGCCGCGCCCAAGCTGAACCCGCATTTCAATATGCAGGCTGCCGCCTTCGCTCACCGTCGCGATCGGAACATCCTTGTCAAGAATTTCAACGTCAGGGTCTTCCTGAATCATCCGCGAAGTCACTTCGCCCGGCTGGTCCACGTTCAGGTAAAGCGTCTTCGGGTCTTCCACATTCATTTTGAGCGGGATCTGTTTCAGATTCAGAATAATATCCGTCGCGTCCTCGACGACCCCGGGGATGGATGAAAATTCGTGCATGACGCCTTCAATTTTTACCGCGGTGATCGCCGCGCCTTCAATGGAAGAAAGCAGAACCCGGCGAAGACCGTTCCCCACGGTTGTTCCAAATCCGCGCTCGAACGGCTGCGCCTGGAAGCGTCCGTACTTGTCCGTCAGCGTTTCCATGTCGCAGACCAGACGTTTTGGTTTTTGAAATCCTGTCCACTGCATTGTTCAAACACCTCCTTAGTTACAGCCCGGAAGCACCCATCCCGGTCACGCCGTCTGAGGCAACCGCTATTTCGAATACAGCTCGACGATCATTTGCTCCTGAATGGGGAAATTCACGTCTTCCCGGCGGGGAAGCGTGACCACGCGACCCTTCATCTGCTCGCGGTTGAATTCCAGCCATGAGGGCGGATTGCGGCTGCCGGAAAAATCCAGCGCGTGCTGGATCAGCGGCGACTGCCGGCTGCTTTCCTTTACAGCAATCTCCTGGCCCACCGCAACCTCGAAGGAAGGAATATTCACCTTTCGTCCGTTCACCTGGATGTGAGAATGGCGGACCAACTGGCGCGCTTCCGCGCGCGAAGTCGCGAGGCCCAACCGGTAAACCGTATTGTCCAACCGCCGCTCCAGCATGAAGAGCAGATTTTCGCCGGTAATTCCCTTCGTCCGCGCCGCCTTCTCAAAATAGCTGCGGAACTGGCTTTCGAGAATGCCGTAGAGCCTGCGCACCTTTTGCTTCTCACGAAGCTGAAGGCCGTAACCCAGCACCTTGGGCCGCCGCGATTTCCCGTGCTGGCCGGGCGGGAAGTTGCGCTTCTCGATCGCGCACTTATCCGAAAGGCAGCGCTGCCCCTTCAAAAAAAGCTTGATTCCTTCCCGGCGGCACAGCCGGCAAACCGCGTCACGATACCTTGCCAAAAGAACCTCCACTTATTGGTGATTGAGTGATTGGCGATCTGCGATTGAAGCATTCAGTCGCTCAATCACAAATCACCAATGGTTCAATCACCAATGTCTACACCCTTCTCCGCTTGGGCGGCTTGCACCCGTTGTGCGGAATCGGTGTCGCATCCTTGATATTTCGAACTTCGAGTCCCACCGAGGCCAGCGCGCGGATAGCGGACTCGCGTCCGGCTCCAGGACCTTTAACGCGAACCTCAACCGAACGCATGCCATGATCGCGCGCCGCCGAACCCGCCCGCACCGCCGCTTGCTGCGCCGCAAAAGGCGTGCCCTTGCGCGATCCCTTAAATCCCAGCGAGCCGGAGCTTGACCAGCAAACCAGCTTGCCTTCTGTGTCCGTAATGCTGACGAGAGTGTTGTTGAACGTCGCTTGAATGTGGACAACTCCCACCGGCACCGCGCGTTTTTCTTTTTTCTTAAACGACTTTTTCTTCCCTGTCTTCGCCGACGCTGCTTTCGCCATAGATCTATTCTATCCTCAGTTCCTGTTTCGTTGCCGTCTTCGAACTCGATTGCCAAACTTCGCGCACGCACCGTTCAACTATGTCTTGGCCGACGCCTTCTTCTTGTTGGCGATCGTGCCCTTTCGCGGGCCTTTGCGCGTGCGAGCATTCGTATGCGTCCGCTGCCCCCGCACTGGCAGATTGCGGCGGTGCCGAAGGCCCCGGTAGGAGCCGATTTCAATCAGCCGGCGGATGCCCAGCGCTATTTCTTTGCGGAGGTCGCCCTCAATGTTCCCTTCATCTTCGATGATCTGCCGGATATGAGTGACTTCTTCCTCGGTGAGGTCCTTCACTTTCTTGTTCGGATCGATGCCCGCGCGATGCAAAATTGCGAGCGACCTCGGCCGGCCAATGCCGTAAATATAAGTCAGGCCCACTTCCGATCTCTTGGCCTGAGGCAAATCAATTCCCGCAATGCGTGCCATAAAAACTCCGTTTATTGATGATTACTTAATTTGCGATGGGCGATTGTTCGCAGCGCGTAAACCCATTCACAAATCACCCCTCGCCAATCGCCAAGGGCTTCAGCTCCGTTTATTGATGATTACCTGATTTGCGATTGATGATGCTTCGCAGCGCGTGAACCCAATCGCAAATCACCAATCGCTCAATCACCAATAGCTTCAGCCCTGCCGCTGTTTATGCTTGGGATTTTCGCAGATCACTCGGACCACCCCGGCCCGCCTGATGATCTTGCACTTACTGCATATCTTTTTGACCGATGATCGAACTTTCATTCCTGATCTCGCTCCCTGCCGCAAACTCGCCGTGCGGCTCCTCGGAACCCGCGGCCGTCACCAGCGGCTAAAACTTTACTCCGCCTGGGCGCCCCGGTTTCGCGGCTTCATTTGTAGCGATAAACGATGCGCCCGCGCGTTAAGTCGTACGGCGATAGTTCCACCGCCACCTTATCCCCTGGCAGAATGCGGATGAAGTTTTTCCTCATCTTGCCGGAAATATGCGCCAGGACGCGATGCTTGTTATCGAGCTCGACACGAAACATCGCGTTCGGCAACGGCTCAATCACGGTGGCCATCACCTCGATCGCTTCTTCTTTTGCCATATAAATCCTGGTAAATTCCTCTTGTCGAGGCGTCTGCACGTTCGCTTTTACAGCCGGGTCAGCACGTCCGGCCCGTTGCGGGTCACGGCAACCATATGCTCAAAGTGGGCGGAGCAGGCGCCATCCGCTGTGACAGCCGTCCACCGGTCATCCAGAACGCGAATTTCGTTTGTCCCGGCGTTCACCATCGGCTCGATCGCAAAAACCATGCCCTCTTTCAAAACCGGCCCGCGGCCCGCCTCGCCAAAGTTTGGCACCTGCGGATCTTCGTGAAGATCGCGGCCAATTCCATGCCCTACAAATTCCTTGACGATGGAGTATCCGGCCTCTTCCGCGTGCCGCTGAACAGCGGCGGAAACATCACCCAGCCGGTTGCCTGCCCGCGCCCGCTCAATCGCAAGCTGCAAGGATTCTTCCGTCACGCGCAGCAGGCGCTGCAAGGAATCCGAAATCTCTCCTACGGGGGTCGTCAGCGCCGAGTCACCGTAATACCCCCCGGCAATCACTCCCATATCCAGGCTGACGATGTCACCCTCCCTCAAAACCCTCTTCGAAGGAATCCCGTGCACCACTTCTTCGTTGACGGAGACGCACAAACAGCAAGGATAGCCGCGATACCCTTTGAACGCCGGTTTTACACCGAACTGCCGGATTCGCCTTTCAGCATACTCTTCCAGATCGGCCGTCCTCATTGCGGGACGAACCAAAACCCGCATTTCCTCAAGAATTTCCCGGGCAATATGGCCGCTCCGCCGCAGCTTCTCAATCTCTGCCGCACTCTTGCAAATAATCATGACGTCCTGAGCAGGCGGAAAATTTCCGACGTCACATCGCGCGCCGGGCAACTCCCGTCGATTTCGTGCAGCACGCCGAGACTGCGGTAATGGTCGACCAGCGGCTTGGTCTGCGTTTCGTATTCCTGAAGCCGCACCCGGATGGCTTCTTCGCTGTCATCACTCCGGTAGGTGAGAGCGGCGCCCTCTTTATCGCAAAGCTCGTCGTTTTGCGGCGGGTTGAAATAGATATTGTACGCCGTGCCGCATTTCGGACAAATCCTGCGTCCGGTCAGCCGCTTGATCAGCAAATCCTCGCCGACCTGGATATCGAGCGCAACCGGAGTGTTACACCCTCGGGCTTCGAGCAGGCGGTCAAGAAAAAGCGCTTGCTCCAGGTTCCGCGGAAACCCATCCAGAATAAATCCGCGTTTGCAATCGGCTTCTGCCGTGCGTTGTTCAACCAACTCGCAAACCAAACCGTCGGGAACTAAGCCGCCGGATTCGATCACAGGCTGCACTTTGCGCCCCAATTCGGTCTTGTTATGGATGGCGTCCCGCAGCATCTCCCCGGTCGAAATTTGAGGAATTCCGAATTTTCGGGAGACCTCACGGGACTGCGTGCCTTTGCCGGCCCCAGGCGCTCCCAGCATCAGAACAGCATGGTTCTGGCCCAGCCTGCTCCCGGGCCCTTCAGGATGCTGCGCGCCGTCCACGCACTCGCCCTTTCTTCAGGAAGCCTTCGTAGTGCCGCATGACCAGTTGCGCTTCCACCTGTTGCACCGTATCCATGGCGACGCCCACTACGATCAGCAGCGATGCGCCTCCAAAATAAAAATGAACGTTCAAACCGTGGAGCAGCCAGGAGGGCAGGTGTGAGTCAAACCATGCTCCGCCTAGCCACACGGGCAGGTGATTCACGCGCAAGCCGGCCAGCATGATCTCCGGGATCAGCGCGACGAGTGCCAGATAAATTCCCGCCACCCAGGTAATCTTCGTCAGGACGTCATCCACGTAGTCCGCCGTGCGTTTCCCCGGCCGGATGCCGGGAATAAAGCCGCCCTGCTTGCGCACGTTATCCGCAACTTCGTCCGGGTTATAAATAATCGAAAGGTAGAAATGCGCGAAGAAAATGATCAACGCGACATACGTCACCGTATAGAGCGGTTCTCCCCAGTTAAACAGAGCGAGAAAGCCATTCACAAATTTGCCAAACAATCCGCCTTTCCAGAAGAGGCCAATCGTCTGCGGGAAAGTGAGCAAAGACACCGCAAAGATAATGGCCATCACGCCACCGCTGTTCACCTTCAGCGGCAGGTGGGTTGAGACCCCGCCCACCACTTTCCGGCCAATAATCCTCTTGGCGTACTGGATGGGAATGCGACGCTCCCCGCGCTCAAAAAAGACGATGAAGGCCACAATCGCCAGCATGAAAATGAGCAGCAACATCAGCGTGATCGGGCTCCAAACACGGGTCACGAAGACGTTGTTATAAAGATTTCCGATCGCGCTCGGCAGTCCCACCACGATGCCGGCAAAGATCAGCAGGGACATACCGTTGCCGATGCCGCGCGCGGTAATCTGCTCGCCGAGCCACATGATGAAGACGGCGCCCGCCGTCAGCGTGAGCACTGTCGTGAAAATAAATCCTGCGCCGGGGTCGTGCACCATCGGCACGCCCAGGCTCGTTTCCCGCTGGAGGGCGATGGCGATGCCGAGCGACTGAAAGGCGCTCAGCCCCACCGTCATCCAGCGCGTGTAATCCGTAATCTTGCGGCGGCCCAGCTCGCCCTCTTTTTGCAGCTTTTCGAGGGTCGGTGAAACCACGGTCAGCAACTGCAGAATAATCTGCGCCGTGATGTACGGCATGATGCCGAGGGCAAAAACCGTCAGGCGGTTCAGGCTGCCGCCGGAAAACATGGAGAGCAGCCCGAAGAGCGTCCCTCCCATCTGGTTAAAATATTGCTGAAAGACGGTGGCGTTGATCCCGGGCGTGGGGATGAACGAGCCCAGCCGGTAGACCGCCATCAGAATGAGGGTGAAGGAGATTCGCTTCCGGAGATCCGGGATCTCCACAATGCTTTTGAGCGACTCCATCATGCTCGAAGGACCTCAGCCTTGCCGCCGGCTTTTTGGATCTTCTCCAAAGCGGATTTTGAAAAAAGGTGGGCCGAAATTGTCAGGGGCGCTTTGAGGTCCCCATCTCCTAGAATTTTAATGCCGTCCTGGACCTGCTTCACGAGGCCGCTGTCAAGAAGAGTTTGGGGTGTGATGGCTTCTCCAGCGCCGAAATCCGCAAGGTCGCGCAAATTCACCACGGCATAGTGCTTTTTGAAAATGTTCGTAAAACCGCGCTTGGGCAGCCGCCGCTGCAGCGGCATCTGGCCGCCCTCAAACCCCGGGCGGAGGCTTGACCCAGCGCGCGATTTCTGCCCCTTCGAGCCGCGTGTCGCGGTTTTGCCGTGTCCCGAGCCCATTCCCAAACCAACACGCTTAGGCCGCTTGCGAGCGCCGCGAGGTGGTCGAAGTGTTCCAATGTGAATCGCCATAAGGCCGGAAATCTCTCCCTAAACGTTCTCTTCCGCGGCGGACTCTTCCTTGGCCGAATCGCCGCTCGAATGCTCACCCGCCGAGCCAGCCTCCGCTTCCGGTGCGACGCGATCCTGATCGACCGCCGCGGAAGCCGTCGAAACAGCTTCGGGAGCAGTGATCGAATACTCGGGAATCGCCACCCACGCCGGCGGAGCTTTCACTTCAACAATCCGCACCAGATGGGGAATCGCGGCGACGAGGCCCCGAACTGAAGGAGTGTCCGGCAACTCGGCCACGCGGTTCAGCCGGCCGAGGCCCAGGCTGCGCACCATCTTCTTCTGTTTGCGGCTGAATCCGATACCGCTTCGAACCCACTGCACATGAATCGTCTTAGACTCGCTCACTTTATCCTTACACTTACGATAGTTCCGATTCTCTATCCGCGAGAAAGGGCCGCCTTAAATACGAAAATTCCAGCCGTTTCTCTCCAGGAGAGAGGGGCCGCCTTAAGTACTAATATTCCCCCCTCACCCTCCGGGAGAGGGGGGACCGCATCGCGGTGGGTGAGGGTTTGCCAGAACGGCAAGAACCCAAGGCTTACAGCTCTTCCCGCGTTTTGCCGCGCGCCGCCGCCACCTGATCCGGATCGCAAAGCTTCAGCAGCGCATCGACGGTCGCTTTCACCACGTTATGCGGGTTTGTTGTCCCGAGTGATTTCGTTAAAACGTTTTGAATGCCCGCCGCTTCCACCACCGCCCGCACAGCGCCCCCTGCAATCACGCCGGTGCCTTCGGCAGCCGGCTTCAACAGCACCCGCCCGGCGCCGAACCGTCCCAGCACCACATGGGGAATCGAAGTCGGAGTGATGTTAACCCGGACAATCGATTTCTTCGCCGCCTCAATACCCTTGCGGATAGCCATCGGCACTTCGCGGGCTTTCCCGGCCCCGTACCCGATGTGCCCTCCGCCGTCACCTACCACGACCAGCGCCGAAAAGCTTAGATTTTTGCCGCCCTTTACGACCTTGGTGACCCGGTTGATGGAAATCACCTGGTCTTTCAACTGCAGCGTGTTCGGATCAATTCGATTTACCAAACAAAGCCTCCGGCACTTCCCCTCAGAATTTCAGCCCGCCTTCGCGCGCAGCGTCCGCCAGAGCTTTCACCCGCCCGTGGTAGGCGTAACCCCCGCGGTCAAAAACCACCTGTTCGATTCCCGCGGCCTTAGCGCGCCCGGCGATCACCTGGCCTACTCTCTTGGCGGCCGCGACGTTGCCGCCGTTCTTGAGCGACTCCTTCACTTCACGGTCGAGCGAAGAGGCCGAAACCAGCGTGTGACCCGACCGGTCATCCACCACCTGAACATAGATATGGTTTAGAGAACGAAACACATTGAGGCGCGGCCAAGAAGTATGCCGGCTGGCCTTTTTTCGGATCCGCAGGTGAATGCGGCGGCGCGTTACATCTCTCGAAGACAATTTTAGCATGGCAAACTAACCCGCAGCAGGCTCTCCTATTGCTTGGCGGCCCCTGCTCCGCCGGCCGCTTTGCCGGCTTTCTTTTTCAGCCGCTCGTTGGTGTAGCGGACTCCCTTGTTCTTGTAAGGATCAGGTGGACGCAACCCGCGAAGGTCAGCCGCCGTCTGGCCCACCCGCTGTTTGTCCGCCCCGCGGACGATCAAATGCGTTTGCTTCTCCACACTGACCGAAAGCCCCTGAGGAATGGGAAACTCGATCGGATGAGAGTAGCCTAGACTCAACGCGACCTTGTCACCTTTGACTTCGGCGCGGTATCCGATGCCGACAATGTCCAGGTGCTTCTCGAAGCCCTGGCTGACGCCGTAAACCGCGTTCGCCACCAGGCTGCGCACAAGGCCGTGCAAAGCAGGATCGGCCTCTTCAGCCCGGCGGGCTTCGAGATGGCCATCCTTCTTTTCAATGCGAATACCCCTGGGAAGCTGGACTTCGAGCGTCCCCTTGGGACCCTTGACGGTAATCGCCGAAGGCTCAATACTGAGCGTCAGCCCTGAGGGTATTGGAATAATTTT
Source organism: Terriglobia bacterium (assembly GCA_036278555.1). Taxonomy (GTDB): domain Bacteria; phylum Acidobacteriota; class Terriglobia; order UBA7540; family UBA7540; genus RH2-MAG17b. The sequence continues at coordinate 2,813 of DASUKV010000084.1, read as the reverse complement.
TAAGCCAATCCGCGACATAAACACCCAGAAATCAGGAATGCCCTACGAAATATTGCAAAGCACCTCTCCGCCTAAACCGGTCTTGCGCGCCTTTTTCCCCGTCATCAGCCCCTGGGAGGTGGTCAGAACCGTCACTCCCATGCCTCCGAGGATGCGCGGAATCTCATCGGCCCCAACGTAAACTCGCCGTCCTGGCCGCGACACGCGCTCGATGGTCGAAATCACGCTGTCTCCTTCCGCGCTGTAGCGCAAGTTGATCCGCAAAATTCTCTTCTTGCTGTCCTCGTTGAGCTTGTAGCTGCCGATATAGCCTTCCTCTTTAAGGATCGCGGCCAGCCCCACCTTAAGGTTTGAAGCGGGCATATCCACGCGCTGGTGCCGGGCGCGAATTCCATTCCGGATTCGCGTCAGCATATCGGCAATCGGGTCCGTCACTGCTGACATAAAACTCCTTCAGGGTGGGGCTTAGCCCCAGCCCCTGCGTTTCTACCAACTCGACTTGATCACGCCGGGAATATCCCCGCGCAGCGCAAGCTGCCGGAAGCAGAGCCTGCACATCTCGAACTTCCGCAGGAACCCCCGCGGCCGCCCGCAGATGCGGCAACGGTTGCGGTGCCGTATCTTGAATTTCGGTTTCCTCACCAGCTTGGCCATCTGCGAAGTGCGCGCCACCGATTAACCTCCTGCCTGTTCTTTCTCCGCCGCGTCGGCGCCCCGGCGCCGCGCTTCCTGACGGAACGGCATTCCCAGATGACGCAGCAAGGCCAGCGCCTCAGCGTCCGTGCGGGCGTCCGTCACAATTGAAATATTCATTCCCTTGATCTTGTCCACTTTGGCGTAATCGATTTCGGGAAAAACCAGTTGATCTCTCAAGCCCATCGTATAATTTCCGCGGCCGTCAAAGGCGCGCGTCGAAAGCCCGCGAAAGTCGCGCACGCGGGGCAGCACGATATTCGCCAGCCGGTCAAAGAACTCATACATCGTGTCGCCGCGCAGCGTCACCATCGCGCCAATCGGCATGCTCTTGCGCAGCTTGAAATTTGCAATTGACTGCCGCGCCCGCGTAATCACCGGCTTCTGCCCCGAAATCAGCGAAAGTTCCGCGGTTGCCGAATCCAGCAGCTTGGCGTTTTGGATCGCCTCACCAAGCCCCATGTTCAGCACCACTTTGCGCAATCGCGGAACCGCCGCCACGTTGCCGTAGTGGAACTCCTGAACCAGAGCCGGAACAATTTCCTTGCGATATCGTTCTTTCAACCGTGGTGTCATATTGAAAATCTAAAACTGCTTTCTTTGCCGAATCGGTCTCTCAGCGGCCTCTACCTGTCGAGCACCTGCCCGCATTTCACGCAAACCCGGACCTTTTTGCCTTCCGCCTTCTCCCGATGCTGGATGCGCGTGGGCCCGCAATCGCCGCAGATCAAAGCCACATTCGAGACGTGAATGGGTCCTTCCTTATCCAGAACCCCGCCCCGAATCTGCTTGGCGGGATTGGGCCGGGTATGGCGCTTAATGATATTTGCGTGCTCAACGTAGAGATAACTGCGGCGCGGCTCGACTTCAAGCACGCGGCCCTCCTTGCCCCGGTCGCGGCCCGCCATCACGCGCACCACGTCATTCTTGCGGATATCAAGACCCTTCCCCATCACAAAACCTCCGGCGCCAGCGAGACGATCTTCAGGAATTTCTTTTCGCGCAATTCCCGCGCCACAGGGCCGAAGACACGCGTTCCTACCGGCTCCCCAGTGTCATTAATCAGCACCGCGGCGTTTTCGTCAAAGCGGATGTAGCTTCCGTCCCGGCGGCGCTGTTCTTTCCGCATCCGGACGATCACCGCTTTCACCACTTTACCCTTGGGGATAGCGCTGTCTGGCGCCGCTTCCTTCACCGCCGCTGTGATCACATCTCCAAGCCCCGCCTGCAGGCCCACGTCGCCTCCAAGCGGCAGAATACAGGAAATTCTCCGGGCTCCGGAATTATCCGCCACTCGGAGCATCGTACGCATTCCGATCATTGGTTGCTCTCCGGCGCGGAAGTGACGGGGTTCGCCCGCGTGATGATCTCGGAAACCCGCCATCTCTTGCGCGCGCTCAACGGCCGGGTTTCCTGAATTCGAACCGTATCGCCCACCTGGCAGTTACCCTGGTCATCGTGGGCCATGAACTTACTCGACCGCCTCACCACGCGCTTGTAAAGCGGGTGAATGATCTGCCGTTCGACCGTGACCACCACCGTTTTCTGCATCTTGTTTCCGGTCACTTTGCCGACTTTCTCTTGCCTTCTTCTCATAAGAGCCTTTTTCTGCCTCTGCCTCTGCCTCTGCCTCCTAAGCCTTGGGGCTTTCGAGTTCCGCCTGACGGCGCAAGGTCTTCGCGCGCGCAATATCCTTCCGGACTGTCCGGATCTTGGAAAGTGTCTCCGTCTGGCCGTTCATAAGCTGGAATTTTAGCCGGAAGAGCTGGTCAGAAAATTCCCGCACCTTCGCGTCAAGCTCCTCGGGGGTCCACTCCCGCATCTTCTCTGCTTTCATTTCGCCGCCTGTTTTCCCATAAACTTACGCGGTGCCCCCGCGCTTCACGAACTGCGTGGAAATCGCGAGCTTATGGCTCGCGAGGCGCAAGGCCTCCCGGGCGTCGGCCTCGCTCACGCCTTCCATCTCGTATAAAACGCGACCGGGCTTGACCACCGCCACCCAGAATTCCGGCGCGCCTTTGCCCTTGCCCATGCGCGTTTCCGCGGGCTTCTTGGTCACCGGCTTGTCCGGGAAAACGCGAATCCAGAGTTTTCCACCGCGCTTAATGAACCGCATCACC
>DASUKV010000083.1:0-65189 GCA_036278555.1 Terriglobia bacterium | reverse complement strand
GATGGATTATCTCGGGAATTCCCGAGAATTGTCATTGCACTGGAAGGCGGGAACATCTGCGGCCTTTGGCGGCTAACGGAAGGAGGGCGTAGCCCGACTGGAGTTAGCCGCCAAAGGGAGGCCGCCCTCGGGTACTCGCCGACATGTATGATGTCGCTATGTCTTCCTTCAAAGTTGAAAGGACTCCGACGGCTCTTGCTCCCTTCCAGGTTCGAGGCGCTGATGGCGCTCCCGCTGCCGAGATCAATGAGTTTCTGCTCTACCTGGCAGCCTGTGGACGCTCCGCCTATACGCTGCACTCTTATGCAACCGCGCTTGCCCACTTTTTTGGTTGGTTGCGCGAATCGGGCAAGGGAGTGGACGACACGAGGCGCCACGTCGTGGAGCAATACATCGCCGCCTTCAGCCGCACCCCGAAGTATCACCCTGGTGGTCGGCGTGTCCCGCAACCGAGTCCCGTCGAGAAAGATGGCAGAACGGGCTCATCCCACGAGGGGCGGCGACCCCGTACCATCAATCACCGCCTCAGCGTGTTGGCCTCGTATTTCACCTTCCGGATCCGACAGGATCAAGACCGCGGCAGCGGCGCATGGTTCCAACGGGATAACCCCATTTCCGCCGCCGTCGGCACTGACGGTCGTCATGGCCTAACGGGTCGAGACCGACCACCTCGCGGACGGGCCGGGGAATTTCGACGGCGCGTGCCCCGAGAGATTCACCAGACGCTGGACCCATTCCTGGCGGAGCAGCTCATCGGCACCGCCGTTTCCTATCGCGACAAGTCTATCCTCACGCTGCTCTTCCGTACAGCACAACGCATTGGCGACTGGAGTGATGTTGCCGGAAGGCATGGAGTGTTGGGAATGGTCTTGACCGATATCGACGAGAGACGTAGGACCATCACCGTGCGTCTCAAGGGCGATCGGGACGAACACCGAGTGCCGGTGACCGAAGATTTCTGGCCGCTCTTCCATCGCTACTTGGCAGAAGAGCGCGGTACGACCACGGCAACCCCAGCGGCTTGGTTGGGCTTGCGCAGAGGCAAAGGCAAGCCCCTCACGTACACTGCCTTTGAGTCTTCCTTGCGGTACGTCAGCCGCAAGACAGGGATCAGCGTCCATGCTCACCTATTCCGCCACACCCTGGCACAAGCAGTGATGGAAACGACTGGAAACCTGAAAGTGGCGCAGGAACTTCTTGGCCATGCTCAAATAAGTACCACCGCAGACCTGTACATGCACGTCGATCACGACGCCTTGGTAAAGGCCGTGAGGGCCGTGAAATCCACCTTCGATCACACAAAGAGCCAAGCAAGTGGCATTCTACCGACCGAGCGACCCGCCGAGGTGCGCTATGCCTTTGCCTACGACCAGACAACGATCGAGGAGCTCGAGAAGGCCGCCACGCAGTCGAGGTCGGCACCAGGAGGACGTTGTGGAAACGATTCGGAGTCCGCAGATATACCACATCCCAGATCTGGGGAGAGCACTATACGAACACGGTGAATTGCTAAAGCATCTTAACACAGCTATTCAGTCCCTCCGGTTCACGAGAGGCGACAAGTACCGCTTAAAGTCCGGCTGCAAGGATGTGGTTGACGCGCTGGACGGCTGTGGCGGGCAATCCCTACAAGAGCGGTGGGACAGTTTCGAACGAACTGTATGGCCCAAATGGATGGCCGGCCAAGAACGACGTCCCACCGCCCGCTGGATGTGGGGCGCTCGGGTCGTCGTCATGGCCCGCCTCGTGCTTCCTAGCTGGGACTGGCTTTCCAGGGTCCACCTGGTGAGATGGGTCGCCCGCCTGCCTGAGGATGATCTACTTCTCCAGGAGCATGACCGCCTCGCGAAAGTTGTCAGGGCGATTTCCTGGGCAAGCCCGAATGGTCAGCATCGCGCCATCAGCACGGGTGTTCGCATTCTAATGGTTCACGGCTATAACTCCCTGGCCGAGATTCTCGAGCAGGATTTGAACGCCATCCCTGCCGCATCCCTCGGCACGGACATATTAGATACTGCGCTCTGTTCGATGCGAGTGTTTGCCCGAACTCCGCAACGCGCACCGGCCCGTCGCCTTCGGCGTGGCCGTCAAACTATCGCGGAGCTGGTTGCCATGGCGAATATGCCGGACGATTTTAGGCCCGTTATGATTCTCTACCTGGAAACGTATAGCACGCGTATCAGCGACCACTATTCAACTCTGCAGGAGAAAGTGAGCTCACTCGGTCATTTCTGGCGCTTTCTTGCACAACGGTACGCGGAAGTCACCAATCCCGCCGACGTACTCCCTGTTCATGGCCGAGCCTATATTCCCTACGCCATTGAGCGTGCTCGCGAAGTGGAGCACGGTGAAAACCGTGACGAAGCGGCGGTGCGTCTCACGGCACATGCTTGGCTCGTGAACGTTCGCACGTTCTTTAACGACCTCTGCGCTTGGGCTGCCGAGCCCGATTCTCCCCTCGCATCCTTTGCTCCTCGGGCGGTTCCGCTGACCCGACACGACTTACTGGGAGTCGGCTTCAACAAGGCCCGAAAACAACAGATGAAACGGATGACTGCTCTTGTTCTCGATCTGGAGCGCGAGATGCCGAACATTCGCGCACTGGCCTTCCGGCGTTGGCGCGAAGCAGAGAGCGCTCTCAGTGCGGCTCAAGCGGGCGCCCGCTGTAAGTTGGCGGAAGCGGATGCCTTCTGGGACTGGGCTCTACTGGAACTGCTGGTCCAGAGCGGCCTCCGAATTGAGGAAGCATCCGAACTAACGACCCTCGACCTTCTGAAACGTCACACGCCGGAGGGACACATTTACTATATGCTGCACGTCAAACCATCGAAGTACGACCGAGCGCGGGTGATCCCGATCGGGGATGGTTTGGGCCGAGTGATCGCGGAGATCATTCGACATGTCAAGGCCTTCTATGGTGCGGATGCTGTACCCTTCCGCGATCACTGGGATTATCACGAAAAGCGCGCGCTGCCCTGTGCTCCCTACTTGCTGCAAGCACCCAGACATCCGAGTCCGCTAGGTCCGGAGGGAATTCGCCTTCGCCTGAAGTTGTTATCGGCAGCAGCTGGCCTACGCAAGGCGGATGGCACTGCGCTCCAGTTGCATCCACACGACTGCCGCCGGGTGTTCGCCTCCGAACATCTCAACAACAACACCCCGGTACACGTAATCCAGGCGCTGCTTGGCCACGCCTCAATCGACACCGTTATGGTTTACGCCAAGCTTTATCCGCAAACCATGGTCGAGGAGTATCGAAAGGCGGTGCGTGGTCTTTATATCGCCTTTCATGGAGAGGAGAGTCTACGCAATCCAACTGCCGAGGAATGGGCCACCTTCACAGCGAGTTGCGGGATGCGCGATATGGGCACGCACCTATGCGCGCTGCCTACCGGCGAGCATTGCCCGCGGGGCCTGGTTTGTCTGGGGTGTGTCCATGCGCAACCGAAGAAGAGTGCAGCTCCCATGTTTCGACGGATGCTGTCGAGTCACGAACGAGAGCTTGCTGCCGCCAGAGGAAGGGGCGAGCCTGCTGGCCAAATCGCATCTAGAGAACTGGAAGTTACGAGAATCCGCGGCGCCCTGTGGCGAGCCGAGGAGTTGGCTATCGATGTCGCGGCGGCCATCGAGGCAGCAGGCTAGTGGGCGACTACCATCTTCGTATAGGCACTCACAAGGCTTGACACCTTTTGCCTTCGTGATACGCTCAGCTCAAATGCCAGCCTTGGCGAGCTCCAAGACCGTCTCGACTGAAACCATTCATCGTGGTTGCATTACGGGTATCCGGCCGACAAAGGACGGTGCCGCCGAGTGCGTGCTGAGCCAGGGCGCAGCCGTGTTGCTCTCGGCATTCCTTGCCACCCATCTGGCCTCCGGAGATCAAGTTGAGGCTCCCATTGCCCCGAACCAGGCCGGAGTAGAGATCCACGTTCTTAAGAACCCTTCCTCGCGCCGGATGCGGGAGCTCTACCAGGCTCCGATTGGCTACGCGACTCAGCCGAAAGAAGACAAGCGCAAGGAACTGTTTGTCACAGCAGGAGTGACCGGCAGCCGGCTGGGGATCGCGTCAATTCAGCTTCCCTGCCACGTCCTCCGCGACTATTTTTACGTGGCCGACCGCCAGCGCGAGTGGGGCAAGCAGCCGACGCTGTACGAGATCGTGCGTATGCCTCAGTATGCCGACCCAGGACAATTACGGCTCTCATTCAAAATCCGGCAGCTTGAACTTCAGAAGGAAGGAGCGCCCAAGAGCGCCTACAAGGCCTTGGAGCGCGCCTACAACATCCTGGCGCACCCGGAACTGCGGGCTTGTTATGATGCCTTGCTCAAAGATCGGGAAGCCCCGGCGCTGTTTCCCTACGGCGGGTTTGGATCGCTGCTCGTGAGTGGAGACCGCTCGCGCGACGGTCAAACGTTCTTTGTCAGGCGCCTGCTAGCCTTCCGACCCGAGCTGCGCGAGCGGCGCTTTCACGCCCCGCTCCGGAAATTCGACTTCTACCCGACGACGGCCCTGTATCGTGATGCGCGACGGAAGCTGGAAGTTCTGGTTGATCAGTGCGTGATGCCAGTCGTTTGGAATGCGACGTGGAACCAGTGGCGGCACCTCGTGGCGGCGAAGGTTGAGATCCAGGGGACGTTTGTGCGGGCGGGCAAGTACCGCATGCAGTCGGGCAAGTGGTGTCTAATTGAATGGGAAAGCGCGCTGCCCAGCCGTCTGAATATCAAGCTGCCGGCGAACCTCCAGGAACAATTGGTCGCGGCACGCAAGGCCTATCATCGGTTCGGCCAGTATTCCCGGATGTTGGACCAAATTCGGGCGCGAATCGAACGGGGGCCGGTGGAGAAACGTGAGCTCGAGCGAATGCTGGGACAGCTCGGTGTGCCGGGAGACTTTGACGTGGCCCAACTGACCTGGAGGCCGGATTACGACCCGTTCTTCTACCGCCAGCTCTGTCAGCGGGCCCGACGCCTCTACCTTTTTCATAACGAATATATCTTCGATGCCGGGGCGGTTGCGGTCGAGACGCCACAGTTGGGACATGCCACGTATCTGTTCGCGCGGCCGGCCAGCATGGAGATATTTCTGGCGCTCTATGCCAAGACCAGCAAGGAAGCGATTCGGGAGAACCGCGACAACATTGCCGCGCGACTCGGTTTTCTGGGCCGGATTGTGCACGGGGTCCATCCCCGCGCGTGGGTCAAAGAACTGAACGCCCGCATCGGAGAATCGGTAGACCTACTCCAGTAACACGTAAAGACTTGCTTGAAATCTTCAATTCCCGATATAAGACGCATCGAGCGGGGTGATCGTGGAAACTCCCCAACTCGGCCATGCGACCTACCTCTTTGCCCAGCCTCAAAGCATGGACGCGTTTCTCGCACTCTATACAAGGACCACGAAAGAGGGCATTCGCGCTAATCGGGGCAATATTGCCGAACGCTTGGGATTCCTTCGGCGCGTCGTCCATGGAGGGAATTCGAGGTCGTGGATGCGCGAGGTCAAGGCTGCCCTTGGGGAACCGGTGACGACGGCCGAAGTGATTGAATCGTGAGGTTACAGTCTAACCACAGGATGCTCAAGCCGGTCGATGCTGTCTGCCAGTCCGGAGATTTCGAACTTGATAAAATCCTTCATTTCGGAGAACCCACATTCATCGTGCTAAATCGCTGGTCCATGCCGTCCCGCAAACCATCACTGTACCGCTTGAGGTCTCTCTCGGCCCGGTCCAGATCGCGGCGCTGGAAATAGAAACCCAAGCTTTAGCTGTCACTAATTGGGCGGAAGACCTCTTCTGGAGCCAGGATTCCCGAACACTCCCCACCTTCGCACACGCCTCCAAAGCTTGAGATCGGCTGAGAACGATGTTGGACGTTATGATCCCTCAATCTCCCCGTACCGAAACAGGGGCGCTCCACAGGAGCTGGCTCGTGCTGGGCAAGGCCTGAGGCCCGGCCAAGCACGAGAGCGCCTTTAACTAACCATCAATTGGCGTTAGCCTCGTTCTTCTTGGGTTTCCCTGTAGCCTTCCTCCCTGCTTCGAGCTGTGCGCGCTCTTTAGCCAGCCGCGCGTCGCGCTTGGCGTAGGAAACCTGCTTCTTTTCTTCCCACTCGCTGACCACCGGAGTGGAGAGGGCCTTCACGTCCAGGCCATACGCATTTGCAACGAGCTCGACTTCTTTCCCATCCGCGAATTTCTCCGCCACGTCATTGGCCAGCGGGAAGTCGATCAGCAGGCGGAGCAGGGTATGGTGATCGGCAGCCTCAATCAAGTTGTCAATCCCCTTCTCCGCTTTCTTGTTGTCGCCAAGCCAAAGCGACTCCAGGTAGGCGCGTCCGTCGGAGTAAATGTGGGCGTTGCGGTAGGCTTCGCGCACCGCGAACCGCAGAGCCTCAACCGGAACCGGACTGGCTTGCTCCTGCTGAGCCCGGACCGCGTTGTGCACTGCCACCCGGCAGGCGTGCCGCGTCCGGCGCTGCCAGAGCTCTTCGATCTGCCTTGCACGCTCCTCGTTGAGCACGCCGGGCTGTTTCGGCACTCGCTGGCCGCCGCGCGCCGAGGCGTGAAGAGAGCACCTCGGCTCCGCGCAGACGAGCTTATGCTCGCCCAAGCGCCGCCGGTCCCCTGCCACCACAATGGCATCCTGGGTGAAGTCGCAGGCACCGGCGCTCGACTGTTGCCAGTGCGGCTCTTTGTCCCCGTAGGAACTGTAACCACGATCCTCAAAGATGACCGCTTCCTGGCTCAGCCGCTCGCGGTCTCCCCATTCGACGTCCCCGTAAGCGATTTTGAGCGCCCTGGGATACTTCTCCTGCTGCTGGGTGATCAGCGCCTCGCACTTCGCCTGGAAGCAAACCGGATCCGTGCACGTGTCTTTGGCCTTGATGTCGGCAAAGAGCAGAGGGCTCGCGCCGGTGCGCTTGGGGCAAGCGATGCAGGCCCCGGCCTTAGGCACGAAGCTTGCGTCGCTCGTATCAAAGGGAGCTTGCGAGAGATCAAGGTAGACGTGCTGCTCAATGTAGCGCTTGACTTCGCTCGCCGTGAGGCGGCCGTATTTCCCGAGTTCCTCGGTCGCGGCACCTTGCACCGTGGGCGTGAGGCGGCCGAGGAGCAGGCCAACACCCAGGCTGATCTTGCCTTCATAGGCCAGCTTCTGGAGCTTCGGAATCAGCCTGGTGAGCGCCAGCCGCTGGTAGATGTAGACCTTGTGCTTGCCCACGCGCCTGGCCAGCGCGTCGGCTGTCATGCCGTCCACGAGCAGCTTTTCGAACCCCTTGGCTTCGTCGAGCCAATGGACATCCGCACGCTGCAGGTTCTCAATGACCGCAAACTCAGCCGCTTCCTGATCGGTTAGCTCGCGGACGATCGCCGGGATGTCTTTCTGCTTTGCGATCCGGCTGGCCTTAAAGCGCCGGGCGCCAGCGACAATCTGGTATTTCTCACCCTTCGGGCGCACGATGATGGGCTCAAGCACACCCTTTTGAGCAATGCTGGCGGCGAGCTCTTCGAGAGATGAGGGTCCTCGTGCTGACGCGGGTTAAAGGCCGGCAGCACGAGGTTTGCCAGCGGAAGGCGTTCAAATTTCTGGGTTTTAGTCATGGTGGTCACCTTTGTGTTTCTGAAATCGGCGGGCTGGCCCGCCGTCTTGCCATAAACTGATCGCGCCTTGCGCATGGCCGTCGATAACCTGCGCGAGACACTCCTCCAGCCGCGGCGACCGATGCCCATCTCTCGCTTTGGTCCTCCGGACGGGGCGGAAGATCTGATCTTGGCCCCCGTAAAGGCTGCAAGAGAGTGGGCTGACAAAGCCGCCCCTTCTTCCTCCGGCAGGGCCCTCTTGCTTGATGGCCACGATGGACCATCCGGAACTGGCGCGCTTGACGTGTCAACAAGCTGGATAGTACGATCATCTTGTTAGACTTTTATCTGTCCAGGAGGCATTAGACCTATGACCGTAGGGATCTTCGAGGCCAAACAGAAGCTCTCGCAACTGGTGGAGCGGGCGTCCAGGGGCGAAGAGATCATTATCACGCGCCGTGGAAGAGGGCAGGCGCGTTTGCTGCCGATGCCCGCAGAGCGCGAGCGGACCCTGAAAGAAATTTTTGACTCCATCAGGAGCCGTCCCCGGATCAAACTTCCCAAAGGGGTCGCGATCAAGAGTTTGATCGATGAGGGGAGGCGCTTCTGAAGTATCTGGTCCTGGACGCTTCGACAGCCATCGGTTGGATGGTTGACAAACCAACACCACGCATAGCCCAGCGCGCGTTACACATGCTCCAGTCGGGGACGATTGGGGTTGTCCCCGACCTCTGGTATTACGAAGTCTGTAATGCTCTAATGACGGCGGAACGTAGTGGCCGGGCATCCATCCAGATCGTTTCAGGACACATCAGCGATATCGAACGCCTCGCTGCGTTCCTCGAAGTCAACCCCACGACGCCCTCTGCTCTGATTGCAGCAGCTCGCCAGTCGGGATTGACGGCTTATGATGCCGCGTATTTTGAACTGGCGCTCCGCCGCAACCTGCCGCTGGCGACACTGGATAGCAAGATGCGAGCCGCTGCTCAAAAGGCCGGCATCGACCTTCTTCGGTAGACCCTGCTGCGCGGTATAATCCTACCGCATGAAACAACTGGCAAAGCCGGTCATGATCGGACGATGCGATTGAAACCCATTCCACCACACACACGCGCACATCACAGCTTCCTGCGGACGCTAGCCTGACACTCCGTCCATACCTCAATACCGGGAATGCCGGTGTTGACCCCGAAACCGTTGACTCGCGCCTGCACCCGCTTAGGATCGAGCACCAGGTACTCTCGCGGGACACACCGGCAGGTCGCGCAACTCGGGTCATCGGCCCGCTCGTGCCCGCACTGCATGCGCCACTTCGGCACCTCGCGGAAACCCACCCCGTGCAGCTTGGGCGTGGATGCCTGGATCACGGGCGCTACGAGCACCATGGGAACACGGGGTTCCAGCTCGGGCATGGCTTCCGTTTGCTCGACCGCGTGCTCGAGGATCAGTTCGGCCATTTCATGGTCGCCTTCAGATTCGCGGGCAGCCGCTTCGGTCAGCGCCTCTTCTTCAAGCTTCCGCCTGGCCGCTTCCGCCACCATTTCCCTCCGCCTGCGATCTTCCTCTTCGAGCTTGCGGCGCAGCTCTTCCGTTTCCCGCCGCAGCCGCTCTTCTTCCCGGCGTCGTGCTTCCTCCTTCTCCCGCTGGTACCGGGATAGACCCTGTTTGATCGACCGTTCCCCGGCTTCGAGCGGCCCGTCGAGCGTCGCCAATAATTGCGTATGCGTCTTGTGACCCTGATGCCAGAAGGTGATATAAGGCCTGACGGCACTCTCCAGCTGCGAACGCAGCTCTGCGATCGCTCTCAGTTCCTCACCAGCAGCCTCGAACTGCGCGTCAGTCGAAACCACGGTGAGGGTTTCCGTTTCCACAATCTTTGCCTGAACTAAGGCAGAAAGTTGCGCCTTCTCGCCTTCTGAGACTGTCAATTCCGGCGGGCTTGTAAGTGTCAAAGCTGTTTCCATATACCGATGCCTCCTGCAGGTTGTAAGGCTCTCTGGTGAGATTCGAACGAACAGCGAGGCTGAGCGTTTATGCCGCTTCGTCAAGTTCTGACCAGGCACCCGTTTCAATCACCATACCGTGGTTGATCTTCCACACCGTGACCGCGAGCGCGGCGCGGAAGACATCGAAGTCCGCAAGATCGTCATAGCTGGTGAGCTTGTACGAACCGTTCGGCTTCAACTGAAGCACGGCGCGAGTGTAGCGGAAGGGCGGGACAACTGACTTCGGTAAGAGTAATTCGTAGCCAGCGGTTTGAATAGCAAAACTGGGATAGAGCCGGTCGATGCATTTGAGGTCAAGGACCCACAACTTGCCGGCCATTGTCCCGATCCGATCCACCGTTCCGCCGCACAGCATGCCGCTTACACAGCCGACCAGCCGCTGTTCGATCGATTGAGCCTTGAAGCCTGATTCCCTGAGAAAAGCCTCGTAAGCGGAAAGATATCCTCTTAACTCCGGGTCAACGCTCTCACGGTCGAGGCTCCCTTCATCCAGGTACTGCGTGGCCCTGTGCACATATTCCCCGATGACGCGCTTGTGCTCCAGCACTTCAGGGACAACGGTCGAATAATCGGTCGAGAGGCCGGCAGCGTGGAGCACCTGAGTCACGCTGGGCACAGGCCTTCCTTGGACGAGATAGAGGTGCCGTTGTGAATCGAAGGTGAATTCGATAGCCACGGTCTCAATCCTCCATAAAGTGATCGAGGACGTAATACGATTGGCCGTTGTTGCCGACCAGCGCAACCTGGGCGTTCACTTTGCGACCCTGACGTTGTGCAATCTCGGGCAGCATTTCGGGACGGTTGCAATAGACCGTGGCCGCCGAGTCACCCTGCGAAATCTTAAACACTACATACTCGACGCCACTGTTGTTGCGGCGCATGGTGTTACCCGATTCGTCCGGCTCGAACGGCCCGACGATGCCGCGGATAACGCTCGTCTTTGCCTGCGCCCCGGGGGGCGTCTCTGTGCCGTTTGGCTTCGATCCGCTAGATGCCGGCTGCTGTGGAATACCATTCCCAGGTGTTGCCGGACTGTGATCTTCGCCTTTTGACTGTGGCGCTTTCCGCTGCGGTTCGCGGAGCGGAGGTTTTGTCGCTAGCTTACTTGAAATTGGCGGAAGGCCGTGCTGCGGATGATCGGCCCCAGTCACGGAGCCGTTTGCGCCAGAAGCCGGAGCTCCCGCCACGGGCGGCGAGCCTCCGGGCGCGGGCGTGCCTGACGCCGGTGGGTAGAATTCTGCCGTCAGTTCGGGAGCCTGCTCCTCCTCGTCTTCAACCACCTCAATCACTCGGCCACTGTCCAGCAGCTTCCGCGTCTCGGCAAACACGCGCGCGTTCTCGGTGAGGTTCGCAACCAGCTTTTGCATGTCTTCCCCATCCACTTCCAGGCTCAACGCCCAGATGGTGGTTGATTTCTTGCGGTTCTCCTTGACATCGAAATACGCGGTGTCCTCAGGGCGGACCACCAGCTTCGCCGTGAGCCCGGCCAGCCGGCCCCAGGTAAAGCTTTGAATCTCCTGAAGGGCGGAATGGATCTGCCGAATCGAGCGGTACGAAGTGGTGTGAATGCGGCACACGCTCCCTAGCCTTGGGAAGTCAGCCAGGACAAATCTCAAGTCGCCGCTGGGCTTGCACAAACCTGACGCCAACTCAGGGCAACCGTTTCCGCACGGCGTCCACGGCTGGCCGACGGGCTTCTCGGGAGTTCGCCGGGTCGCTGATGTTCCGTCGCCCCAGCACTTCCTCTCCACCGCCGTCCACCAGGCATACGAAGACGGAAAGATGTTCTCCATATCGTCGTCAATCAGGACGATGCGGATTTCCCGGCAGTCCTTACCGTAATGCCCGGTTAACTCCGGGTCGGGTTCCCACTCGACACCCTTAGTGGTTCTCTTTTTGCGCAAGAAAACGAAGTGGTCGAGCTTGGTGGGATAATTGCGGTCGCCATTCGGCGGCAGACCGATGGCAATCTTGGTTGAAACCGATAGCCGCTGGATAGCACGGCCACCGGAGTCGTGGGTCACTCCAATGATCATGACGGTTTGCTCCTTGGAACAGAATTTAGAAGTCGCCAGCGGTGGCGGTCGCGGGGGCGCTGACAAGAAGGCAGCGGTTCAGGCGTAAAGAGTTTCCCCCTGGGGTCTGAGGCGGCCGTCTCTAAGTGCAAGTAAAACGCACCGCCTTGACATTTGCTTTTTATTCGCCTATGGTTTGAAAAGAGAAGCGGAGGCAAAAAGATGAACCCTGCAACCCTGTCAACGACTCGAAACCCTTGGACCTTGCCGTCGAAAGGGCTGGCGCTGTTTGAGGGGGACCGGGAAGCGCCTCGGCTAAGCCATTACTTTTTGCCAGGCTTGATCCGGAAGGGACAGCGCATTCTGTTTCTGGATGGTGCGAATTCTGCCAGTCCTCATCTGATGGCGAGGTTGGCCCGGCAGTCTGGCATTTCCTTTGAGCAGTTTAGCCGCCAGGTTCAGATTGCGCGAGCGTTCACCTGCTTTCAGCTTACTGAACTCATTGCCCGGGTTCCGCAATTCATTGCCTGTTTTCTGGCTCAAGTCTTGATTGTGACCGCTTTCCCTGCGCTCTATCTCGATCAGGATATTCGTGACTGGGACGCGTGCCTTGCATTTGAGCATGCCCTTGGAGACCTCAGACATTGGGCTTCACGCGCTGCGCCGCCACTGGCTCTCGCCGTTTTTTCTTCGTCCGCTGGTTTCACACCAGATGACTCGCGGAGGAGTTTTATCGAGCGAGCGCGGAGGGCAGCAACTGAGGTCTGGAGGTTTGATCGCAACGAGCAAGGGAGGCTCACATTGTCACTTCACCCGCCACTCCGCGAGGTCCAAGGCATTTCGCTGCGCGCGATTGGGGATGGAAGAGCGCGACAGCAAGTGGCTTGCCCCAGGCAGAATGTTGAAGGGGATACCCGCGTTACGGTGACTAAACGAGGCAAACGATGGGACGTACGGTAGCAACCTTCCGTGATCTGATTGAGCAGGAGTTGCAAAGCTGGCAGCGTGTTTTTGGCCGCGCGCTTCGTCAGGAGGAAAGGGCGTACCTGGATTCGATGTTCAACCGGGTTCGCTTGTTTTCTCAAGCTTGCACTTACCAGTTCCCGGTGAATGCCATGGACGCGATCAACGTGGCCATCGGGCTTGACCATGAAATTCGGCTGCGCGCTATCGAGGCGCGCCTGGGGATTAACCTTGAAACTCAATGGATGGATTCTCGACCTCTGCCCCTGCCGCGAAGGGATGGCGCTGTGGCTGATCGAAGCGAACGGAAAACACCATCGTCTGATTGACCGGTCATTCCGACCCTGCTTCTACGTGCAGGGGCACGAGACCCGGCTTTCCCGCCTGGCGCAAGCGATTGAGGCAAGATTCCCAGCTCATTGCGCGCTCAAAGAAAGAGCCAGCATCTGGGACGGACAGCCGCTGCGAGTGTTGCAGGTGACGGTTTATCACCTGCTGCTGTTTTCAACTCTCGCCCGCTTTGTGCGCCGGTTTGACGCCAGCCTCCGGCTTTACAATTCCGACTTGATGCTTGCATCCGTCTATTGCTGGGAGAAAGGAATTTTTCCGCTTGGCCGCGTCAGCGCCGAGGTGAACGATGCTGGCAAAATCAGTTCGCTTGCCTGCGATGATGATGAATGGTCTACGACTTATGATCTGCCGCCTCTGCGAATCATGCAGATTCGTCTGGAAGGGCTCAGCCGTGTGAACCCCAAGCATGGACGCCAGGGAGCCATCGAGATTGCCATCGACGGAGAGTGGCGGGTGCTAGAGGATGCGGATGAACCCGTTGTGGAAAGTTTCGAGCGCCTGCTGCGGACGCACGACCCTGACATCATCCTAAGCGAGTGGGGAGACGCGGTGCTGTTCCCCCTACTGTTCCGGCAGGCAGCCAAGAGGGATATCTGCCTTTCCCTCAACCGCGATCAGGCGCCTGTCCAGCACAGCGCAGCACGGACCTATATGAGCTACGGGCGCATCTTGTTCAAAGAAAGCGCCAGCACCCTCTTTGGCAGGCTTCATATCGACACACAGAATTCCTTCATTGCCGGCCAGTGCGAGTTGGACGGCTTGTGGGAACTGGCGCGCGTGACCAAACTCCCCATTCAATACGCCGCCCGGACCACGACCGGCACGGGCATTTCCTACATGCAGATGGAGCTGGCCTATAAGGACGGGACGCTGATTCCCGAACAGAAGGCCGAGCCCGAGAATCCCAAGCATCCCGATGAGCTTCTGGCGGCGGACCGGGGTGGACTGGTCTTTGCCCCACGTCCGGGCTTCTTTGAGAACGTTGCGGAGCTGGATTTCATCAGCGAGTACCCGACCATCATGGCAACATTCAATATCTCGCCCGAGACGGTCAATTGCGGTTGCTGTCCGGACGGACCAAGGATCCCCGAACTGGGCTATCGGGTTTGCCAGCGCAGGCGCGGAATTACCAGCCGGGTCGTGGAACGCCTGATTCAAAAGCGCCAGCTTTATAAACAGCAAGCCAGAGATCATGATGCGGAGGAATACAAACTGCGGCGCGACGCGCTGAAATGGCTTTTAGTTTGTTGCTTTGGCTACACCGGCTATAAGAACGCCCGCTTCGGCAAGATCGAAGCCCATGAAGCCATCAATGCGATGGCGCGAGAACAACTGCTGGTGGCCAAGGAGACGGCGGAAGGGTCCGGTTACCGGGTGCTCCATGCGTTAGTGGATTCGCTCTACGTCCAGAAGCTTGAAGCGACGGGCGAAGATTACGAACGGCTCGCCCGGCAGATCGAGGCGAAGACCAACCTACCGCTGGCCGTTGAAGCAGTTTATCGCTACGTTGTTTTCCTGCCCTCAAAGCAGGACGCTGAGATTCCGGTACCGAATCGCTTTTTCGCGGTATCCCAAAGTGGCGAAATTAAGATCAGGGGTCTCGAATGCCGCCGCCATGACACACCGCCCTTGGTCGCCCGGATGCAGCGGGAGGTGCTTGCTGTTCTGGCAGAAGCATGGGATTTCGAGTCTTATTGCGCGAAACTTGACGAGGCGCGCGAAGTCTGCGAACAATATCTTGCCCGGCTGATCGAGTGCAGTGTTGCGCCTGAAGAACTGGTGATCAGCCGACGGCTGACTCGCTCCCCGAAGGACTATCAGAAGAATAATCTGACGGCTATCGTTGCCCGGCAACTCGACCGCGCTGGCGTCCAGGTACGGCCTGGTGAAAACATCCAGTTCATCATCACCGATGTCCACTCCAAATTACTGGATGACCGGGTTCGCGCCTGGACTCTGTGGGAAGCCTGGAGAGGCTACGACGACGAGGCTTACCAGGAGGCGCTGGAGAAGGCATTCCAACCTTTCACCCACTTCGCGCACTCCCTTGCTCTCACTACCGCATCTCCGTCACTTTCTAAAAGATTCGAGTCCTTCGCAGCTTCTATTCCGCCGATCCTGAGCTAAACTCACATCATGGCGGACGCTCCCTCACAAGCCGTTATTCGCATCGGCCCCGCAGGCTGGTCCTATCCAGATTGGCGCGGAATCGTCTATCCCAAACGCAAACCCCGAGGCTTTCATGAACTGGAATACCTGGCGCAATTCTTTGACGCCGTTGAAGTCAACACCAGTTTCTATAACCCGCCGCGACCTGAAGTGGTGAAGGAATGGCTTCGCCAGGTGCAGCACCATCCGAGCTTTACATTTACCGCTAAGCTCTGGCAGGGCTTCACGCACGATCGAAACGCGACGCCGGAAGACGAGCGAGCTTTCAAGGATGGGATCGCTCCTCTCGCCGAAGCGGGACGGCTGGGAGCGTTGTTGTTGCAGTTTCCGTGGTCATTCAAAAACGATCCTGAAAACCGCCAGTATGTTGCCGATCTTTGCAGGCAGTTCCGGGAATGCCCCTTGGTGATTGAAGTTCGGCACAGTTCGTGGAACAAGCCAGAGATCCTCGAAATGCTCAGCGAGCTGGGCGTCGGGTTCTGCAACATCGACCAGCCCGTGATCGGGCGGTCCATCAAACCGACTGAAAACGTCACTGCGCCCGTAGGATACGTCCGGCTGCACGGGCGAAACTACAAGGAATGGTTTACCACAAACGAGAACCCCGGCCAGCGTTACAACTATCTTTACCGGCTGGAGGAATTAGACCCCTGGGTAGAACGCATCCGGCATGTCGCTCAACGAAGCAAAGTCACCTTTGTCATCACCAACAATCATGCTAGAGGAAAAGCTGTCGCCAATGGGTTGCAATTGATCGCTCTGGTTACGGGACGCATCGTCCAAGCACCTGAATCACTGCTTGAAGAGTATCCCGACCTCGTACCGGTCGCCGCCGCCGCGCCGGCGCCCGCTATCCAGACGTCACTGCCACTCGCAAAACCCGACGATTTCTCCTGAAGGAAGACTGTGGTTGAGCGCCCTGTCTGGCAAGACGACGAGCGTCCAGCAATACCGGAAATCAGAAGATTACGGTGAGGCCAGTTTGGGATGCAGCGACGGGACGGGAGCGGAAGTTAGCTGAAAATCTGAGTGAGCGGAAGGACAAATCCGGGCAATAATCCCGGCTCCTCGAATTTATCTCCGGCCTCGGCGGTGCGAACTTCCGGTTCGAGTTTGCCGGGAACATAGCGATAGGCGAAGTGGGTCTTCGGGTACATGAGCCACACGGCCTTGGCGCCCGCCTGAAGGTATTGCGACACCTTCAGCATCAGGTCATCGGCGCGGTCGTTTTTGGAGACAATTTCAATTGCTAAGTCAGGAGCGACAGGCAACGGGGATTGATCGAGGTCAATTCCCTTGAGACGGTCCGCGCGAATAAAAGCCACATCAGGTCTCCGGACAATATCCTCCGCTAATATCAGGTCCGTCTCGCTGGTCACCTCGCCCAGTTTGCGCTCTTTCACGAAGGCCCACAGGAAGCTATTGAAGTCATCCCGCTTTCGATTGTGAAACTGGCTGGCTGACGGTGTCACAATGAGCTCCCCGTTGCTGAGTTCGTAGCGCACACCCACCGGCTCTTCAAGCGCTGCATAATCTTGAACCGTTAGCAAAGTTTTTGTAGCCATAGTCTAACTCCTGCTGTGATAAGAGTAACATGCCAGATGTGGGTTGTCAGCCCAAAGAAGCGTGGCGTGATAAGAGCGCCCGGTCAGACTTCTATTGGTTCTCCTCGGCGGTTCGCCTCTTTTCGTTATGTCCACCGTCGGATTGGCCGGACGACGGCTGACCTACTTCATTCTCCAACTCGAGCTTTTGGCCGTACATCCACGGCGCCGGCTTCAGGTTCACCAGCCAATCCTGAAGCGTGGGAATGCGGCCTAAGTCCTCTCTGACATGTTGTTCGCCGAGATAGCGGACGGCGACGACTCTACCATCGCTGTTGACGAGGCTCGCCCCAAACAAGCGCTCCGCCATGAAGATCCCCTGGCTATGATGCCTCAATGCACGGTGCCGGAAGTCCGGAAAGAAGGCTTTCGACTCGTCAAACCAGCTGTGAACTGCAAGGTAATCCTCCGCCTTGCCTCCAAATTTGCGTGCGGATGATTCCGCGTGCCGGATCGGATGGGCCATGGCTATACCTCGTAGTGCTCATTTTCGGTAGTGGTGACATTCCAGTTGACATCGACCACGACGTGGCCGTGCTCTACGTCGAGCGACACCGTTCCTGAACTGCCTTCGTTCTGCTCGTAACCGGCAGGAAGCAGGGAGTAGAAGCTCTCTTGCAAATTAGGGAACCGCTCCGGCCACTCGCTGGTCACAAGCTCTCCCTGGGCATCGAGAAACTCGACACTCTCAATCGTTCCTTCGTCTCCGTAGCCGTTGAAGGTCGCGCAAACGTTGCTTACTCCGACGGCCCGGAGCTCCACGGATAGAGCAAGCAAGGCTTCCCGAGCTGCATCCCTCTCCCGCTTCCGGCTTGCCTCGTACTCCTCCACAATGCGCGTAAAATCGTCTGCCATCTTTGCCTCCCTGCGATTGTGTTGCCATTTCCGAACGCCCCGTCGCCGCCGCTTGACTTAGCCTGTATTTCGCTGACACGCATACTGAAAGGAATTTGCCAAAAAGGCCGGCCTCGCGTCGCGCGAGCCTTGCGCGAATCAGAGCACGGCAGAACGAGGCTTGACTGCTTAGCCTGAATTCAATGGAGCCCACGCGGTTAGCCGAGCGCCGGCTGGTTCATACGGCCGCACGCCGGGCCTCAGGGCGTATACTATTGCGCATAAAACGTACCAATCTTGTGTTAGATCCGGAACTTCTCGACCAAGCGACGACCGTGCTGGGAGTGAAGACCTACTCGGCCACCATCAATCTGGCCTTGGCGGAGGTCCTCCGATTCGCAAGATTCAGATCCTACCCCAGTTCTTTGGCCGTGGGCTTTGGCAGGGAAGTCTCGAGGAAATGTGCGAGGACAGGGTGGAAGGGCGCGCTCACGCTAAACGTCCAATGCGAGGCCGCCGATGAGGTTGGTCGACGCGTCCGTCTGGATCGAATTGTTGAGTAGACGGCTGGGATCGAGAATTTCTGAAGAAGCTCTGGCCAATTTTGCCGCCTGCGAACCCATTGACTAAGAGGTTCTGTAAGGAATCTGCAGCCATCCGGCGAACGACGCATTTCACAGGGGCTTTATTGGCCTTGCCGCCCTGAGCGGTTCATTGTCCGCCGTCGGGATTTACCGGCTCGGACAAGCCACGGACTACACCATTCGGTCCTCGGCAGACTGCCTCATTGCCGCCATCGCAATTGAAACCCGCACGCTGGTGTGGCGCAAGGACCGGGATTATGAGGCTATCGCACACTATACAAGCCTCCGCACCAGAAGTTTGGCGTGCAAGGCCATGGGTCGCGCCCGCATTGTCTCCGGTAAAAACCAAGAATAGGGGTTGGCCGGCCAAAGAGCCTCAGGCCAGCCCCCAGCGAATTCGAACCCTGCTAAGGATAGGGCTCGATGACCCTAAAATGGAACATCCGATGGGTCAGCTTCGAAGGGGTTGTCCTCGTACGACGGTTGAGCTGTGGTCTGAGAAGCTCCGATCGGAGGCGCGGGCTTGGCGCTTTCAGCTTTAGATTTCGTCCCGTCCCCGTTTGAAGAGGACAGCATCCTCATCTGGTTGGCAACGATGTCGAAGGATTTACGTTCCTTTCCGTCCTTGTCGTCCCACTTCCGGGTGCGGATGGTTCCTTCGATGTAGACGAGCTTCGCCTTCGTGAGGTACTGACCACAAATTTCTGCGAGCCGGCCCCACGCAACGATCGAATGCCACTCGGTGTGTTCCTGACGTTCGCCTGCCTTGTCCTTGAATCTCTCGTTGGTAGCCAGCGGGAACCGGCAGATTGGCATATCAGAAGCCGCATACTTGACCTCCGGGTCCTTTCCCACCCGGCCAATTAATATTACCCTGTTTACGCTCATAGATGAACTTTCTCCTTTCTGAATGTCCTTCTCGTTGTTGAATCCTCCTTGTTGGTTTCCGCTCGAACCTGGGGCAGCGATCATGGCCGCCCGGTTCCACACCTGCGCCCACGTCATAGGCAGGTCGCTACCGCGTCGCCCTTTTTCGCGAAGTCGCAAGCCCCAGGGCTCAATCGCTGCGATGAGCGGCCGCTTGCCAATCAGAAACGGTGTCTCGAACATCAGCCGCGTGCGGCGATCAATCAGTCGAGTCATGGCGTCCCCTCCCCGGCCATAGTTCCCTTGACTCAAAAGAGAACCATCTGAGTAAATGCCGCGCGTTTGTCTGGTGCGGCCCGGAAGGCGTACTTCAGCTCCATGGCGCGTTGATCGCGTCTTGATCGTAGAATGTCGCAGCGCAAGGCCCAAAGAATCGCTTCGAGCGCCTCGATCTTGCTGCCCACTTCTCCGAAGTCAGCGTCCTCGTAATAGTTTTCAAGAGCTCTGACTCCGTGCACCCGAAGATCTTCGTACACCGCACCCCAATACTTTTCGAACTCGACCGCCTCGCTGTACGCTTTCTCGATGTGAGCTCGCTCGGGTTTCGACTTCAGCCCATCCGCGAAGGCTCGAAGGTCGTCAGGCTCCGGCTCCATCGCTGACGGAGGAGGATATTTCGACACAATGGCTTGCTCTTCAGGCCGCAATTCAGCTTTACGAACCGCTCTTTCACTAACCCGTCCATCGGCCCTTCGCATGGTTCCGTAACCTTTCGCGCGGGCGGCACACGATCTTGCGGGACCGTGGGCCGTTCGGTGGCACGGGCGCCAACTTCCGCATCCGCGCCAAACTGTTATTCCTTGTTCGCCACGCTCAGCGTGCCGCCGAAAATTCATTCCATTCGTGTCCATCCGGGAGCCGACCTGCCCGCTTGTGGCCTTTCCGAGCGCGCGCTTGATCCGCTCCGCATTGCCGAACTGGCATCCTTCGCTCGCCTACGTGCAGAGCTAGCACCGTTTCCCGGACCGCCGGTTGAACGCCACAACAGGATTCCAGGTCGCGTCCGTCCATTCAATTTCTGACCTCTCACCCACCGTGCCCTCGCGGCGCACTTCACGCTTCGTCAAGGCGGAACTTCCGTCCCACCCGATCGGAAACCATCGTTTCGAGACGCCCGGCAATATTCGCCATGCCGTCCCTTACCCTTACCCGCAACTCCGCCGTGTTGCGGATTGCGTCCGTCGTTGTTCCGGCCAACAACCCTCGTGCCCGCTCGACTTGGTCCTTCAGTTCCTGATCGTTCGTCACGTTGCGGAAATCGAACGTATCCAGAAACTCCCTCAGTTTCTGGACGGTGGATTCGCGCACCCGCTGTGGCGTGCCGTCTGGCTGGTCGGCGAGCCGGTCTCGCAAATGGGCCACCAGCTCGGCCATCGCCTCCCGCAACACCTGCCGGACTTCGGTGTAGGCTTCGGCCATACGGTCCGCTGCCTTGTCGCGTTCCTCCTGGAACATCCGTTCCGAGACGGCGCGAAGCTGGTCTGGAACGCCATAACTGACGTATTGCCACGAACAGGAAAAGGCCGAGCGGACTTCCTCAACCGCAGCGTAATCGAGCGGATTGTAAAGCGTGCGCAACCTGCTGGCAGCCTCTTCGCAAAGCCTCGGGTACGCAGCCAGAAACACCTCGACCAACTCCTGGCGCTTCCCCTGAAACTCACGCAGCCTGCTGTCCACCGTTTCGATCAAAGGAATCGGAAGCAGGTGAATGCCGGGCTCGAACGGGAGGCAGACGCCGTACAAGTACCGGCGCATCTCGCCGTCAAGCCGGCGAATGGCCTCAAGCTCACAAGAATTCAGCAGGGATTTGGACACATGGATAGAGGCTTTGTCGGCGTCGACTTCGACTTGAGCCGGGCTGACCTTACGGCTATTGCCCAGCAGGCCCAGGCGAAGCTTGACGAAAACGGTCTTGCGAGCCAGGTCGTCTCCGGGCGTTTGAAGATCAAAGATCAGGGGTGCTGTAGCCATGGATGAACCTCCAGAAAGAGAGATGGTAGGCCGACAGGACGGCCTTCAAACGGGTAGCCGTAACGGTTGAATGAGTTGAACGAAAGGATGGCGCCGGGAAGGGCGGACTTCACGGCGGCTGTTCGTTATGCCTTGAGTACACTGCTGAAGCGCGTTGCGATGATCACGCCTCGGTGCGCGGAGGTGGAAGGACCGTGAGTGGCTCGTTCAACCGGATCATCCGGCGCGGCGGTGGCGGGGTTTCTTCCTCGTAATGGTAGACGCCGGGCTTCGAAGCGCTGATAAATTTCCCCGACGCCATCTGACGCAACGCCTTGATTTGCCCGGCGGCGGAGCGTGACACCGGAACGATGTACTGCGAGGCTTCCACCAGGCTCAGCTCCAGCCGGTACGCCTTCCGGCAGCACTCTTTGATTTCCGCCCCGGTCCAACCCTGGTCGTTCGGCAGCTCGCCGGACAGACCATACTTCTTGAAATAGATCGCCCAGATCGCCTCACGCTCCTCAGCCGTGGGAAGGTCGAAGAAGAAAGTGCCCAGCGTGAAGCGCCGCCGCAGCTCGGGCGGCAGGCTGGTGATGGAATTGCACGTGGCGATAAACAGCGCGCGCCCCTGCGAGACGGCCTCCACCACCTTGAGCGCCGTCCGCAAGCGGTCGCCAGATGCTCCAACCAGGGAACTCTCCATCGCCGTCAGATCAAACGCGATGGTGGGGATGCCGGCGGTGTTTCCGGTAGCCTTCGCGGCTGCCGACTTCGCTGCGCCGGGTGGGCCTATGAAGATCGTCCCATCGGCCTCGTGGTTCTGCATCCAGGTGAGCATCGTGCCTGCCATCTCGGTCTTGACACCCGAGAGGTCGGTGCCGGTCCCGGCAAACGCTTTCTCAATCTCGTCGATGAAAACGATGACGCGCGGCGGATCGACGCCCGCGAGCACGGCCCGCAAAAAGCGCTTCACGTTATCGAGGCCGCCAAGATCATCAAAAGTTTCTCCGCCCCGCCAGACCGAGAGGCCTGGTGTCTGCTCGATAATCTGCCGCTTCCGCTCCCACAAGTCTTCCGGGTCGAGTGCGCCCTTGACCAGCGACATGGCAAGCGACTGTTCGGCTGGGAAGGCCGCCAGGCCCATCAAGGCATCGATCGCCTTGCCAAGTAGCGCACTATCCGGATCATCCAGGCCGGCGTCGTGAAATGTTCCCGTCACGATGCGCTCCAGGTGATCCTCTGACGGCAAAGGCTCG
This sequence comes from Terriglobia bacterium, assembly GCA_036278555.1. Taxonomy (GTDB): domain Bacteria; phylum Acidobacteriota; class Terriglobia; order UBA7540; family UBA7540; genus RH2-MAG17b. The sequence goes on along the minus strand of DASUKV010000083.1, from coordinate 42,950 downwards.
TCCAGCACCAGGACATCTTGTGCCAGCTCCGGTGGCAGGGTTGCGCCGGGCGAAGCGAATAGCACCAGCAGCCGGCCATTTACCTTGAAGGCGTCGCGCAGGTTCCAGACTCCCTGCATGACGCCCGATTCGTTCCAGAACCGATGCGCGTTTGCGTAGAGTAATACAGCGTCCTCCGCAAGTTCCCGCGCCACGAGCAAGGCGTCGGCGGGCCCCACGGCGTCGGGCTCGCGATTGCCCAACGCATGTGCTAAGGCATCGCCGGCATCTTTGCTGACGGCGCGCATGCCGCGCATGACATCCCAAGCCACGACCCCGGGAACCGGCCGATGCTGCCTGACGGCATCCGTTATCAAACGGGTTGTGCTCGCCGGGTCGGCCGTGCGGATCGCCACCAACGGCGTTGATACGCTGCGCGCGGCGCGGAACGCCGACGCAAACTCCTCCATCGAACGGATCATCGGAGGGGCTCCTTTCAGAAGAAAATTATGAAGGGGAGACCAGGGCGAGAGGCGGGGGCGTTTTTACCAAGGCAGGCCGAGCAATGGGAAGCCGGTGATTTCCGCGCGACCGTTGTCGTCAATATGGACTTCGACAAGCTGCTCGTCAAAATCGGGCACTGTGTATCGGCCGCTGAAGAGGCGGAGAACTTGATTTCGGCTGGTGCGGAGCGGTTCGTTGCCGGGCAGCGCCGGGTTGAAGCGGCCCAGCACGGCGAAGTCCAGGTGGGTGCGGGTTGCGTCCCACAGGCGTCGCTTTTCCTCGAGAGCCATCTGCCGGTTCCAGACCGAATATCGACCTTCAGTAAGCTCGCGCTCCGAGTAGCCACTGAACATGCCGAAAGTCAGCGCGGGCGCATGGCGGCGGATGGTTCGAATCAATGCCAATACCCTGTCTGCCTGCTGCATCGGCTCGCCGCCGGAGAACGTGACGCCTTCGAGCGAATGTTCCGCGTTGGCGCGAAGCACCTCGCGAGCCACAGCTTCGACCGCAAGATCCGGCCCCTGGAAAGGATGCGAATCCTGGTTCCAACAGTCTTTGCAACCCAGCGCGCACCCTTGAAAGAAAACCACCGCCCGCAGCCCGGGGCCATTGGCGCGGCTCGCTGGAATTAATGCATGAAGAAGCATGGAAGTTCTCCTTCACCGTTGGCTCTTCTGCTCTTCAGCTTGCCGATTCGTGCAATACGCCGGCTTCTTTCGCTCCATCTTCACGGTGTCGCCGCCCCGAAAGTCCTCAAACGCCTTCTCACACTCTTTGCCCACGAAGCCTTCCAGATCGAGCGTCGAGCTCCCTTGCTCATCAATCGTAATGGTGATGGTCTTTTCCGGCATCGCTTACCTCCGCACCACAAATTGCAGCCGCACCTGTTGCCCGGTGGAAGTTTCCACAACTTCACGCTTCTTGAGGATGTATCCCTTGGCGCGAGCCGTGGCCAGCGTCTGCTTTTCCTTGTAAAGCTGCTCCACACGGCCCAGCCATCGCGCCCCGTATTGCCGGTCCAGTTCATCACCGATCTTGCTCAACTGGCCGTCTGGCTGCCGCACAAAACCAATGTCCCCGAAAGCTCCCGGCAATTCCCGTCGCCGGATGATGACATGGGCGATCTTGGCTTCCTGCTCAGAGTAATAGGAGTTCAGTTGGGCGCCCTCCGCATGCACTTCCGGCTTGTAGCCCATTTCACGAAGCGCCTCGACGAGATACTCCTCATCGCGCAAAACCGTTTCAATCTGGCAATATTTCGACACCGAAGTGTCTCCTTCCTTCCTAACGCTTACGAAAAGACTTGAAGCAAAACGAGCGAATTCAAAGACCTGAGGAAAACCGTTCGTGGAGAGGGGTAATACGCGGTCAGGGGCAGCGGATTAGGGCGCTAAGGTTTCACGCAACAGTACCTTGAAGCCAGCCTGCTGGAAATGCTCATCTGTGGTGAGAGCCTCTGTCACATCGTGCGCCTTCATAACCGCAAACGAGATGCAATCGGTGAGGCCCCATTCTTTATCGGGACGTTCAGAGTAGAGCTTTAGCCCCTGCCCTAAAACCTGGTCTGAAAGCGCGATGACTTCCACATTTGGGTCCGTCCGGAGGGACGAAAGCAGTTGGACCGCGGCCGGGCGATACGCCCTCCTGGAAAGCGCGTTTCCGATTTCCAGCAACACGGCCCAGGTTGTCAGTATCCGGGTCCCGCGCGCTTCCAATTCTTCGGCCAGCGTTAGAGCCCGAGGATGGAACTCGTCGGTGGCAGAGGCAAGTGCGATTGCGTATGCCGTATCCAGAAAAACGCTACTGCTCAGGATGAGTCTTCCGGCCATGCAGGTAATCCTCGATGTTGGCCGACCAATCGCGCGGGCCGGACAGCGCTAATGCACGGGCGGTACGCAAAAACGATCCGGGCGTATCAGGAGTTTGCAGGCTTTCAATGGTCAGAAGTACGCGAGTATTTGGAGGTAGATCAGGTGCTTCCTCCGGGCGGAATGTCACGCCGTCGAAAACAGCCTCGATGACTTTTGTCATGATTCCTCCTTCCTCCACGTAGTATAGCCGAAGCGCCACCCGATACATATAGATAGGTGCGTCCACCAACAGCAGATTATTAATCAGGCCCTGGCCCCACCCTGTCGCAAACCGCGCAGGACACGAGGGTCCCAAGGGGTCCTTGGCCTTTCTTAAACCGGCTGGTGTAGGATGGCGCTGACCTTCACCGTTCCACTGCGAGAGAACGTAAACGCAGATCTAGGTCCTGCAACATGGAAAGCGCCAAGTTGACGCAGTTCCTGGCTTGATGAAGGTGATCGTCACGCTGCTCGGCGGTGGGAGCTTGCACCGCAAACCTTAAAAGAGCCTGCGCAAGCTCAAGCTGCTGCTGGACGTTCTTGGTCATTTCTTTCTCGTGGGCGATGCAATGAATGTTCAGGGCGCCCTCAGAACACGCCCCGCGCGCCATGCGAAATACACAGTTCTGATCATAACCTCCTGCGCTTGGCCACTCAAACGCCGCTCACCCTTGGGCCCGGACGATCGCCTTCATTACCAAGCCGGTTTCCCATGCAAAGGCCTCATCCAAGGGGCAAGTTGTCGTCACCCTGAACCTCGCCCTCATCCTCGTCATCGTCCCGCTTCGGAAACGTACAGGCACACAGCGGTTCGAATTCAGCCATCTCGAACATACTGACCGCACATCTTGAAAAGCGACTTTCCCGGCGGGCATCGCGGCACACGATCTTTCACCGCCCGAATACGCCGTTTCGAGCTGTTTGCGCAGACGAACCGCGTCCGAGCCACAAAAGGGGCACCTCAGCTGTGCACAGATTTGCGGGTGGCGACTTGTTAGCGTGCGGCGGGGCGAGGCGCCGTGATTTTGGGCAGACCTCTGCACGATTCTATGGAAATAAGAAATGCGGAAACCGCGGCGCGGCGCCTAAACCGCTCCAACCTTTTGTCCATATCGTGCGGCTGGAGGACCATCCACGCGCCGCCAACCCAAGGGAGTCCGCAGTCGCTCGAAATTAACTCAGTTCTCACAGCCGCATAGGCATCAAAATGTACCGGTATTGGCCATGTTCGTCCTCCAGCGGCCGGAACTCAACAGCGCTCTGCTCGTCCTTCAGGGCGATTTCCACCTGCCCGGTTCTTACCGCGCTGAAGAAATCCATCACGAACAGGCAGTTAAATCCAATTCGTAAAGGCTCCCCGCTATAAGTCGCATCGAGCGATTCGGTGGCCTCGCCCGCATCACTGCCCGTTGCGGACAGCGTGATGCGTCCGGGATCCCAGGCAAAAGAAACGCCGTGCCCTCGCTCCGGCGCGAGCAGAGACACCCGCTCCAGCGCCTTACGGAAGGCTGCCGTATCCACCGTCGCGACGATATCGTTCGACTGGGGTAGGACACCTTCGTAATTGGGAAACTGCCCCGAAATCATCCGGATGATGAGGACCCCATCGCCAACCGTAAAAAACAGGTGGCCGTCATCCTTGGCGATGTGGACCGGCATATCGCTTTCCTCCGTGTCCGCCAACCGCCGCAGAGCGCCGAGCGCCCGCTTCGGAATCAGCAACCGTTCCTCGTTTTGCAGTCCGTTGACTTCCACATCCTGCCCGGCCAGCGGCAATCGTGAGCCATCCGTTGCGACCATCCGAACACTGTCGGCCTTCAGGACTAACAAAGCGGCGTTCAGCGTGTATCGCCCGTCGTCCTGGCTGACGGCAAAAGCCGTGCGGTCGATCAACCATCGCAATGCTCCTGAGGGCACGCTGCCAAGGGATTGAGGAACGTCAGGCATCGCGGGAAAGTTGTCTTTGGCCATAGCCGCGAGCTTGAAGATGGACCGGCTGGAGGCGATTCGGATCCAGTGATTTTCCATCTCTCGGGCGCGAACGTCACCCTCTCCAACCGACCGCACAATATCTAGCAGCCGCCGGGCCGGAATCGCCCCGCCGCCAGCATCCTTCACCTGTGCCGGACAAAACAGCTGAATGCCCAGCTCCAGGTCCGTGGCAGTCAATCGCAATCCTTGATTGCTGGCCTCTACAAAACAGTGAGAGAGAATCGGCATCGTGTTCTTCTTGTCCACCGCACCCTGAATCTGCTCCAGGGCCTCGGCGAACTTCGACGCATCAGTCGTAAATTCCATAACTCTGACTCCTTGCTTTAAGAATTTTCTGCGGCTCGAACAGCAGGCAAGGGTGAATAAGCATCCGCTCACGTCCGGCGCACAAATCGCCCAGGTGAGAGCGACCGTTTGCTGATGGCTCCTCATGCGGCCGCGACGTGTACCAACGCCTCGCACGCCCGCTTGGCAAATGAAAGATGCCCGTTCAACGGACCGTGGTCCGCCACAAGCACCTCGCCCTCGCCGATCTGTCCCGTCGCCATCAGGTTAGCGAATGGGAACACCAGATGGCGCTCAAGGGTGCGCTTAAGATGACGCGCTCCATACCGGGGATCAGTCCCCTCAGCGAGCAAGAAATCCCGTGCCGCCGGCGTGCACTGGAAGACAAACGGACGGCCGCTCGTCGAGGCCGCGATCCGGTCCCCAATTCGAGCCAGCTCAATACCCAGTACTTTCTCCAACTCCACGCGGCCCAATGGGCGGAATACCATCACTTTGTCGATCCGGTTCATGAACTCCGGGTAGAACTTCCGCCGGGCCGCGTCGATCGCCGTGCGCTCAAGCTTCGCATCCAATTCTTCGCAGCTTTCGCACCCGCACGAATGAAACCCCATCCCTCCCTCCATCAACCGCGCCATCTCCCGCGCCCCGAGATTCGACGTCATAACGATCACGGTCCGCGAGAAGTCCACGCGGCGGTTGTCGCCCAGCGTCAGCGTGGCTTTATCCAGTACACCCAGCAACAGTTGCCACAAGGAGTCGCTGGCTTTCTCGATTTCGTCAAAGAGCACCAGCGACAGCTTCAATTTCTCCGTGTGGTGCTGATCGAGGGTTTCCTGAGTGAGCAACGGTTGTGTTTCCCGATGCCCGAGGTAGCCCGGCGGCGAGCCGATAAGCTTGGAGATTTCGTGACTGTGCTGGAGCTCGGCGCAATCAATCTTGATCACGGCGCGCGCGTTGCCAAACAACGCCTCCGCCATGGCCTCGACTAATCGTGTCTTGCCCGAACCGGTCGGACCAAGGAAGAGCAGGTTAGCCAGTGGCCGCCCGGGAGCGGCCAAGCCTGCCAGATAAACTTGATATACCTCTGCCAAGCGCCGGATAGCGTCATCCTGGCCGACGACACGCAGGCGAAGTCCGGCCTCGAAAGCCTTGGCTTCTGGGCTTTGGCGACTTAGGTCGAGTGGAAGCGTTGTCATGACACACCTCTTCTCCGGGCGCCCGAAACACCAACCGAGGGCGTCGAAACTTCACTTTTGGAGGGAGAGCCTGATAGCAGGACGCGTCAGGCGCATACTTGAACTGTCGAGGAGCGTGGAGACGGGCAGGCTATTGAACGATGAAGTTGGACCTGCGGTTCCACAAAACTTCGAAATTTCGCTCAAACCGCTCGATACCCCGCCAATCAGTCACGTAATCAGAATCGTTGTCCTGCCGCTTTTCTCCGCTCGGAGACCAGTTAGCCGAACCGGTCCGCAGCAGCGAACGATCAGCGCAGACATCCTTTTCGTGCATCAACAGCCAGCGGCTGGGAGGCTTGACGCGAATGTGGATGTTGGGCTGACCGCGGAACATATCCGTCGTCGAGCCGTATCGGAAAGCCCGCTCCTGTTCTTCTTCATACTGCTCGCCGTCGCGGTAGATGCGCACTTTGACACCGCGCCGGGCTGCGTCAACGACCTCGGCCGCAAGAACGCGGTCTGTAAATGCGTACATTGAAATATCGAGCGAACGATGCGCGCGGCGAACAACTTCGTAATCCAGCCGTTCCAGATTCTCTCCCGGCGAAAAGTGCTCTCCGTTGGGAAATCCAAAGAAGGACCCCGCCGCCGCAGGCATTGCGGGCGTTGAGAAGTCCACCCGCGAAGTCCGCTCAACCCATCGGTTAAACGTTTCCCGCCCGTAGTGCCACGCCCACGAAATCACGAGCAGAGCGATAACGATCCTGATCAGATGCTTCAACGTTTCCGCCCTCCATCAAATTTGTCTCTCCTAAAGAGCGTGGTCGCCTTTGAATCCTGATACACCGTCATCCACGCCGCGTCATGACTGAGGGCAGCCTGGATCGCGCTGTCAGTGGGGACAAGCGCGACGGACACACCGTATTCCTCCAGGATGTCATCCCAGCCCGGCTGAGCCCGCATGACTTGAAGGTAGGATTTCACAAACCCCGGCCCGTAAAAATCGTTGCGACCGTCAAAAAATACTTCGCGTCTGGGCTTGGCATAGATTAAGTAGTCCGCCCATTGATCGGTCGTGAAGAGCCGTCCGGCAGGCAGCCGCTCGATTGCTTTGGCGGGGATGCCCCCAGCCCGCCCCAGCATTACTGGCGACGCGCTCACAGTCCCAAGCATCGCCACGCCCAGCGCCCACGCGATAATCGTTCCCCAGTCAGACTTCATTCCTACCAGCGCCTTGGCAGCTTCCCGCAACGCGCGCCCATAATCAAACTCTGCCAAAGCGTCTTCCGCCGCCGCAGCCAGCGGCGCCGCGCAGACAATCGCAACCAGCGGCACATTGCGCACTGATTGGAGCGCAAGGTGCATGAACCCGAAGGTCAACAGGCACCAGTAGAAACGCCCCTTCATGGCATGCCACACTCCCGCCGCGCCTGCCAGCGGCAGCAGGATATCGAACCATGCCAGCCGGGCGTTACGGAAGCTCGGAGAAAGCCATTCCTCGACGTGTGCCGTGACCGTGGACGGGGCGAACAGGTAGGAGGCAACGTGCTGCAGGAGATGAACGGAGTAGGGATTAGCCAGCGTGACCGCCGCACAAGCAGCGAGTAGCAAGCAGCACCATTTTGCCTCTGCTTGATAATTCGCGCGGTCCGTTTTCGTGCTCTCGAATCGCCAGTCGAGGCAACTGCCCGAGAGCCGCGCGCCTAAAACGAGAAACCACGCCACAAACCCAGGATGGAGATTCACCCAAAGCGCCATGAGGCAAAGCAAGACCCAGAACCATCTCCGTTGGAGCCTCAGGAGCTTCTTTTCCAGCAACCAGCAACACACCGCGAGCAAGAGCCAAGTAAACAGGTGTGGCCGCGCCAGCCAGTGAATGCTTGTTGTCGCCATCGCCAGCCCGCAGACCGCGCCTGCAACGATCGGGCCAGTGTGAATTCGGGCTGTCCGGTAAATGACAACTGAACTCAGACAGAGCAGCGCCAGACTGAGCGCCGCCACGCCAGATAATCCATATAACCGATACGCTGCGGCGAAAATGACATCGCTCAGCCACTCCCAGTCACACCAGGATTTGCCAGCGAGCGTAAAAGAAAACAGATCGTGTCGAGGGATCGCGTGGTGGGCGAGGATCCACTGGCCCGTACGAATATGGACGCCCGTGCTCGGATCGGCCAGTAAAGCTCGAGGTCCTCCAAGCTGCCAGTAGAGAAAAGCGATCGGGACCAGAAAGGAAAGTGCAGTCAGGGATGGGAGCCCCCAGACCCGCGCAAGTTTCTCCACGTCCACACTGCTACTCGAACCCCTCGGCTGCATGCGGGCCCCCGTCAAATTCTGCCCCGTGACCTGCTCACCATCCATCTGGGCCATCCGCGCACGCCACCACCTGCTCGGTCAGACCTTGCCAGTTCTTCCATCCGCCGGCTAGACGACCTTTCCTGCTTTCGCATGGACGCAAAGAAAATCATTAGAATCACAAATCCTCACCTCCCGGCCTTCACGGATTGCAGGAATGATCTCACGCTCGAATGCAGTCTTCAGCTCCTGGCTATTGTTCAAACGCTTCGCGCCTCTGTAAAATCCCCGCGGATCGTAGAGGTACAGAAAAAGCGGAAACTCGTCAGCTTCTGGAAGCTGCGGGAGACTGGACAACGTGTTCAGCGACATCTTTTCTCCCTTTCGGAGCATTCCGCGCCAGCTCGAGATGCCCGGCATCAAAAATCCGAGACTCGTGCATTTTCGAGATTCCGTGCGGCCAACGCTCACGAACACCCGCTCGTCCATCCGCAATTTCCACAGCGGTAACACGACCCGTTGCGACTCATGATGGCGCCACACTCCTTGCAGGCCGGGGCGTCCGCTTCGCTATGCTCCGGCCCATCCGCCGAAAGGAAGGCGGGCGCCGGGGCAGGATTACTGCCTCCAGCGCCCGTGGGGGGAGGAGAGGAGGCGGGAAGAAACTTCAAGGCCAGCCAGCGGAAAACATAATCCATCAGAGACTTGGCGTACCCGATGTCTTTGACCATCGTCCAGCCACTCGGCTCGAAGCGCGTGTGGCTGAACTTATTAATTAAGATCGCGAGAGGTACGCCATATTGCAGCGCCAATGAAACAGCAATCCCAAACGAGTCCATCATGCCGGCGATGGTTGAGCCGGCCTTCGCCATGCGGATAAAGATTTCACCCGGTTGGCCGTCCTCGTAGAGGCCCACCATCAGATAGCCCTCGTGGCCACCAACTGAGAAGTGATGCACGACCGCTTTCCGTTCATCCGGCAGCCTGCGGCGGAAGGGCTGCTGACCTTGTGCCAAGCTGCTAATCTCCGCCGGGCTGATGGTTTTTGCCGCCGGTGTTTGGTCTTCGATAGCGCTCGTCACTTTCAACTGCCTCTTCCCGCTTCCGGCGCGTAAAGGCTGGCTTTTCTTCGAACCATCGCGAGGGATCACAATCGCCTTCAGCTCTCGCTCCGCGTGGGCATCCTCACTGCTTGGAGGTGCACCTGGCGTAGTGATTTCCGTATTTTGTTGCATGACTTTCTACCTCGATAAACCGCCGGCCGCCTTCCATCTTCGAGGCGCCCGGCCGGAAAATTGATTGCCTTGCCTGGGCCCCGAAAACCCAGCGTGTGGAGGTGGAAGGAGCCCACGGAGACCACGCTCGCAAGGCAAGCCCGTACAATCCCATTCGAGAACTGAAGCGGCAAAAAACTCAGCAACAGGGCAGGCAATCCCACACTCGCCGTGCTACGCCCGCCCCGTCACCTGTCGCGACTCCCGGGCCGCTCCGCAGGAATCCCACGCTCGCCGCGCTGCCCTGCCTTACCGCCACCCGGATGTTGGTTCGTGTGTTAGTCCTTTCGCGCCGCCCGGCAGTCATCACCTTCGCGGGCTGCGCCGGCGCAATCCTTTACCGCGCCGAAATCGCCAGCCTAAGTTTTTTGAGGATCTCCCGTCGAATAGTCCGCATGTCCCGTCGTTCATTACGGTGCTCGTCAACCCATCGAGCCGTGTAGCTCTTCAAGCCTTTGAGCCAAAGGCGTGCGTCACCCGACTGAAGGAGAGACCGCTCCGCCTCAGTGAACTTCCCCCCAGCTTGCCGCCCATCCGCGAGGGCCATGTATTCGGCCAGTTCCCCCGTTGCGCGTGCCATCGGTAGATACAGCCATGCGGGCGTTATGACAAACGCCAGCTTGTCAGCGACGCATAGGCGCGAATAAGATTGCCCGTGCCGGATACACCACTCGCGGCTATGGCGCCGGCATAGATCGCCCCAACGCCGGTCAAAGAGCTTCTCCATGACCTTTGCGCCCAGCTCCACGTGCACTTCGGTCCCTGCGCCCTCCATGGAAGCGCGCGCGAAATAGCCGAGATCATGGACGCCGAACGCAACCCATAACCGCGGATCCCAAGGGAAGCCGTAGAGCCGGCACCACGCTTCGAAAACAGCGAAAGGGTGAATGAGAAAACTATGCGCTCCAAACAAAATGCTCTTCGTCCCAACTCGCATCGTCAGCCTCCTTTCGTAATGTCGTATTTCACTGCACGCGCCATTTGTGCCGCTCGCGCGCTACCCATCGCTCGTCGAGGACCAGGTCCTTCTCAGTGAGCAAACCCAGTTGTGTGAGCCGCCGCGCGAGATAATCCAGCGTTTCCGGGTACTTCGCCAGCCATTCCCGGCACGAGGCTCTCACTTCCTCGGACGTATTGGGATCGAGGATCAGCACCCTCCAAACGTCCCGGAGCTCGGTCCATTCCTGCTTGCCTCTTAATTCCTCGGCTCTTTCAAGTTCCGCCAATCGGCTCGCAACGTGAAGCTCAACGAGTTCGTTTACTCGCTCTTCGAGGTACGTGCGCCGCACCGCGGCCAGTTCGCAAACTTGACGCCAACGTGCCTTGTTCTCGGCTCGCCTGTCGCGCCAGCTTGTGATAAGGCCTTTGGTGGCCCAGAACAGTCTCTCGATTTGGGACCTGCCGCCCGTAAACCACTGCGCGCCGGCATGCCCGGCTTCGATGAGACAACAGCCGGCCATAAAGACCCACCCGCCGTGCCTCAGTCCCATGACCAGGAGATAGCAGCCCGCAAGCAGCAAAAAGACAAGTATCCCCGCCACGATTACTTCCCGCGATACACTCGCCCTGGGACTAAATGTCACCGGTCTTAAACTCGATCCTCCACTTTCATGCCATCGAACTCGGGATCCGCAACTTCGCTTTTCGCTTTCGCGGGCCGTCTCCAAACTACGGTCGCATACAACCGCCTCTCACGCTCGCCATTGCCAATGCCCATGCGCAGCTCAATATCTGCCCGGCGGCCAAACACGAGATAAAGGCAGGCACTCAGCACCAGCAGCCAAAACACGACCGGCCAATGCAGAGCAACCACCGCAACCGCCACCACAATCCCCAGCCACAGCGCTGTGCCAATCACGAACTTCTTCATGACGCGCGCTCCCTATGCAAAGGCACACTCAAGTTCCTCATCCAAGTTGGCGGGCTCAACCCCCTTGCGCCCTTCGTGAAAGCAGCGACCTTGGGAGTCGAGGCGGATGTAACGCCGGGTATCGATGTGCTTGTAGAATTCCACGTCCCCTCGCGCCGCATCCACATGAGCTCTCCACAGCGTGACCCGATGAGGTTTTTCAGCGACTGCCAGTTCGGGCGGTCAAAATTCCTCGTAAGCATCGCGCCTCTTCCTTAAATGCTTGGTTGCCGCGAAGTCATTTCACCCAGCGATGCATGATCCATCGCCTCGAAGGTGCGATCCCCTGGTCCGGGGCCACTCCCGGCCCGCGGTCCAGTGCCTTCGCAAGGCACCACGTAATGCGCATGGTCACAGGCCGTGCATAGTGTCCCGAGCACCGTGCCAGAAAGAAGACCGGTCAACCCCTTCGGCAGCTCTACCGGCTCGCCAGCACGCGAGCAGAATCTCGGCAGGCCCATCTCCCCCACTGCCAGATGCCCGTGCTCCCCCCGAAACACAACCTCGCTCACAAGCGGCGGCTTCTTGCCGTTGGTGACCGTGCCCGGCCGATGCCGCGTGATGAGCAACTCATACGTGTGCCCCACCCGCAACATCTCGGCCCGCAGCAGAACCGGCGCCACCACCACGGCGTGCGGCCCGTTGACCGCCAGCGACTCAACCCGGCAGACATAAGGCAACGGACTACCATCCTCCGCTGCGAACGTGACGTAGTGTCCAAAACCATCCACCGCTCCACCCGACTCGACTCCGCGCACCACATAGCGCTGCGCCAGGTTTTGGTGCTCGACCGTCACCACGGTTTGCACAAAGATCCCTACCTTCCGCAGCTTCTCCCGCGCTGCTTCGGGCAGCGCCAAGCCAAAGAAATTCGGATTCTTTGCCATAGAAGCATCCTCCTAAGCCGATTGCCGGTAGCGAATCGGGCAGCCCAGGGCTTCCCGAATCATCTCTTTCGTGCAGCCAGCCCAACACTGGTAGAACGTTGGGTCATCGATCCGCACCGCCAGGTTATCGCCTGCCCGATCGTGCCCCGCTGCTGCGCACGATGGGCACTGCGTGACGTAATTCCGGCCGGCTTTCCGAAGCTTGCCGGAAAGGTGAGCGAGGATCCGAAACTCTTTATGCCCACTGCTCGACCGCGGAGCAAAGGACCTCGCCTTCACTTCAGGGCTGGCCACTACCTCTGGTGTCCCTTTCCCGGCGATCAGTTGCTGCAACTGCTCTCCGGTCACTTTCGGCAGGCGTTTCAGATACGACATCTGGCTCACCAGCTCATAGTTCGCCCCGTAGAACCAGAACCGTTGCCGAGCGCCGCGATGCATACCGAGAGGACCCCGAATGGCGTTCCCGAATTCGCCGTTCGCCACATGGTCTTGTTTTGGGAAAACTTCGATCCCATCCACCGCGCCGCTGCCTTTCACCGGAACGCTCAATCTCGATGCCACATCATGGATCAGGATGCGGCCGTCCCGTGCTGGTTGCGGCTCCGCGAAGAAAATCCACAAATGTCCGCCCCGCCGGCTCTTTTCGAGCGCCGCGTAGATCTTCTGCCGCTCGAGGTCGCGCTGAACTTTCAACAGATCATCCATGGCGTCCTTATAGTCGGCATCAATGGCAACCCACTTCGAGCATTGGGTTGCCGGGTTGATCGCATAGAGGGCGATGGTGATTTCGCCCTCCAGGTGCCGCCGCAATGTGTCCACGGTGAGGCTTAACGCCTTGCCCATCGCCTTCTCCATCGGACGATAGTAGTAGTACCGCCTGCTCTCCGGATGCGGTTTCGATGACTGCACCGTGTAGGTGCCCCGGTTGACGAAAAGTCGCGCGTAGTCCGACACCACGGCCGCGCTCGCTTCGATCCTCATGACGCACCTCCGCGAGGTAAAAGGTCACATGCGATGTTGGGGGAATTGTTAAAGCAAAAGAGAGGAATCGCGCCGGTCAGAATCTGCCAGCGCGTGAAACGGAGGGAACAGGAACTCCACCTTCTTTCTATGCCTGAACCGCAGAACTTGTCAAGTTAAATTTGTGGTTGAATCTCTCGTGCCGGCGCTCGAACTTCCGTGGCAGCGTGCAAAGCAGCTCGGGACCAGCGCCGGGAGCCAGCCGCCACTGGCAGGTTATGAGCAATTGCGGCCGCTCGACCAGCCGCGCGAACCGGCAGGCGTTCATCAGGCACTCGAAATCAGCTTCTGAGTAGCCGCCGTATTTGTCATCCTCGAAGTCCACCATGTGCCAGGCGCCCGTTTTACGGTCAAGGAGATAAAATGCTCCCGACTCCGGGTCACCGGGCACCACGACGAAAACCAATAACCCGGCCCGAAACTGCACCCACCTGGCAATCTCAGCCCCGTCGGTTATCGCCAGCAGTTTCGCTACTGCCGATTCAAGGGGTTCGTCTTTCGGAATTTCCAGTATTGTGGTCAACGTAATTTTGCCGAACATACGGTAATGTCCTCCTTTGTTAGAGTTAGATCAAACTCGATACTTGGCAGCACGCCTATTCAACGACCTGTAGACGGTAACTGTACGAAACACAACACCCAAAGAACACGTTGCATTTAGGCGCGTGGTTGAAGAGCGAATTGAGGGTACGACTGCTTCGGGGTGGGAGGCGCTCAGGGCCGCATTGCGCAGCATACAATAATAATAACGTTACACCACAGTGGCCCGAAAATCCTGGGATTGTAAGGATGCGAATGATGTTGAAATGATCATGCCACGCGGTCCAGAACCAGCCGAAGTGGCAACTCGGTTGCTAGAAGAGCAATCGCGCCAGACACGACCAACTGCGTCGCGATCATTAAGGGTGTGGCCTGTTGTGGTATAGACGAATGACGAGTGAATGGGCCACTTCACTTTGTGGAACTATTTGCCAGGAGTGCGTCCATCTGGTCCAGAGCCTTGGTCCACGCGCCCTGCCTAATGGGCTCGAGATAGCGGGGATTGGTCAGGCCCTCGGGATGCAAGCTGATTTCGGTGTGCGCCCCGTCCTTTTGGAATTCGACTGTCAGCAGTGCTTTCATTTTCCCCTCCGGCGTCATCGGGCCCTCGTACACCCAGGTCATCACGAGGTGCTGGCTGGCGACAAATTCCAGATATTCGCCGGTGACTACGTGCGCGCCCTCCGGTTTCGATACTTCAAGGCGGAAGCGCCCACCCGCGCGTGCGTCGACCTCCGCAATTGGAGCCAACCAGCGCCGAAGGAGCGCAGGATCGACCCAGGCTTTGAAAACACGTTCCGGTGACCCGGCAAGATGGCGGGTCACATGGACCGACTCAGATTCAGCAGTGCTCTTTGGGGTCAGACTTGCCATTTTGAGTCTTCCTCCAGACGGAAGTATAAACGAAGTCAGCGTGCGAAGGGCTGGCAGCTTTCAAGAACAAAGAGGGCATCGTCAACATTTTTCTCCAACAGACTCCTCCAGGCAGGCGAAGACTGCCGCGAATCGAGAAGCGTATCATTATATGTATGCGCTCCGCTCACCCGCGAGCCAGAGCTGCAGCCTGCTGGCGAGCTGCTTGAGCCGCAAGCGCGTCCGCGCGATTTTGCAAGGCATGATCGCTATGGGATCGCGTCCATTCCCAATGCACCTCGTGTTGCCGGACCAACTGATCCAACTGCTCCCAGAGGTCCTGGTTCAGCACTGGTCTGCCTGACGCTGCCTTGAATCCGTTGGTCTGCCATTTGGGAAGCCATTCGGTAATTCCCTGTTTGACGTACATTGAATCAGTAACGAGTGTTACCAGGCATCGCGTCTTTAGTACGCGCAATCCTTCGATGGCGCCTGCCAGCTCCATTCGGTTATTCGTGGTGGCTGGATGACTCCCGCTAATAACACGCTCGTGTTGGTTGCTCTGGAGAATCGCTGCCCAGCCGCCAGGCCCGGGATTCCCCATTGGGCAACTTCCATCGGTGATTAACAGAACTTCGTGCATAAAAACTTTCCTCCTTTCGTTTGGGATAAGACGGTGTATTCGCGTGCAGTCAAGAGGTCACGCTGCTGCCGGACTCTGAACAAGTTGCGGGTGTTAAACTGGCGCCAATGCCGACCAGCCTCCAAACAACAAACGGATACGGCGAACGATCGTACCGGCTCAACGACGTGTGACGGAATTATGGCGCATGACGGGAATACAGACTGCCCGACCCGGATTGGCAGGTCAGGAGTCCGGTAGTATTCTGATGGTCGGGTAATTACATCGCAGCACCGGGGCAGCGCGTGTTGCAACCCTTGCGGCGACAGGTTCAATAGTTATGACTGGGTTTGTTGCTACGGTTCGAACAGTCGTGGCGAGACTTATATTGATGCTGGGATGTTCTATACTCGCGCTGGGAGCGGCACAAGGGCAAACCCCGCACTATGTTGAGTCGAAAGCTTGCGAGCTTTGTCACGCCTCCGTCTATAACCGGTGGAAAAGCACTCGCGTGGCCAATGTAGTCTAAGATCCCAAGGTTAACCGATCCATGGCGTCTACTACGACTGGGCGGTGGGCTACCAGCCGGGAGACCGGCTGAGCGACTACGTTCGTTTGCAACCGCACAAGCTTGGCGCAACCAAATTTCTTTTACTGGGCGGATCGCTCTGCGCACAAGAACCGGCACAACCCACATGGAACCGATTACCAAGACCTGCTGATGAAACGGGCAAACGAATTGTGCCTGACATGCCACGGACCCCATTCCCCGAACGGCCCGCGGGTCTACGATTGAGGCGCACACGCACCATCCGGCGGGCAGTCCGGGAAGCGAGTGTATCGTATGTCACATGCCGCGCATCGCCACCGAAGTCGACTCATTTTCGGTCCACAGGCACACCTTCCGGTTTATTTCACCGGCGATGACGATTAAATATGGCATCCCCAATCCTTGCATATCGTGTCACAAGGACAAAAGCAACCAGTGGGCGCTCGATCAGCTCGCCAAATGGCAGAATGAATCTCCCTGGCGGTTTGAAAAACCTAACCGACGGCATCGAGGACAGTTGATGCGGGGAGCGTCTGCCTTGCGTAAATTTGCGCACGAAGAGTGAACGAACTTTGCTGGAAGCAATCTGGAGGAGGCAAAAACCGGTGGTGGAAAAAATCTATGGGTTTGTGCTCGTGACGCTCCTGCTTGCC
The DNA here is from genome assembly GCA_036278555.1 of Terriglobia bacterium. Taxonomy (GTDB): domain Bacteria; phylum Acidobacteriota; class Terriglobia; order UBA7540; family UBA7540; genus RH2-MAG17b. Next base: position 26,557 of record DASUKV010000083.1, on the reverse strand, counting down.
TCTGCTGCAGCCGGGCAGCAACCCTTGAAACTCGCTCAGATCATCTCAATGCCCGAGGTCCGTGGGCGCATCGATCACTTCGACGTTGACCTTCGCGGCCAGCGGCTCTTTATGTCCGCGCTGGGGAATAACACCCTGGAGGTTTTCGATCTCCGCACGGGGAAACACATACATACGATCCGCGACCTCGGCGAGCCGCAAGGCGTGACGTACGCACCGCGATCCAATCGCATCGTTGTCGCCAACGCCGGGGACGGAACTTGCCGCATCTTTGATGGCCGTACCTACAGGCTTCTTAGGGTGATTCACTTTCCGAGTGATGCTGATGATACGCGGTACGGAGCATCCGATGGGCACGTATACATAGGCTATGGCAACGGAGGGATCGGAATTCTGGATGCCCGGACGGGGAGGTTGATCGGAACCATAAGACTTCCCGGCCACCCTGAATCGTTCCAACTGGCAAGTGCCGGGCCTCTGATCTACGTCAATGTTCCGACAGCGGGACACATTATCATCGTATTGAACCGCGACGCACGGAAATTGGCCGCTAAATGGACGATCGAAGGCGCGCGGGGTAATTTCCCCATGGCGGTCGATAACGCGGACCACCGGTTATTTGTCGTCTGCCGCCAACCTGCGGAAATGCTCGTCCTCGACACGAGTTCCGGCAGGACCGTGGCCCGCAGTCCGTGTGTGGGAGATGCGGACGATATGTGGTATGACGCGGGGCGCAAACGGATTTACATTTCAGGTGGGGAAGGCTTCATCTCCGTCGTCGAACAGAGAGACCGGGACCACTACCGGAGAGTTGCTGACATCAGGACAGCACCCGGCGCCCGGACCTCGTGCTTCGTGCCGCAGCTAAGTCGGTTCTACCTAGCCGTCCCACGCCGCGGGAGCCAGAGCGCGGAGCTCCGTATTTATGATGTTGAACCATCAGCGAGACTGTGAAATGTTCCAAGCTGGCTTCTGATGAACAAAACGGTTGTCTAAGCTATAAGCGGAAATCGCTGATCGCGGCTAATTGTAAGCAAGGGAGGAAAGCTGGCCGCTCGAGGAGAGCACCTCATGTCGGGATCGTCGATGGGAATGTCGGTGGAAGCGTCCTCTTGGACAATGCGGTCAGCCCGAGCGATCCGAACACCGAGACTTCTTACCCCTTCGACCTTCACCGTCGCACCACTGCCGCCAGCAACAATCAAGTCCGCCAACATGGTCATGGACGGCCGAACACATTGTCAACGAAACAGCCGCAGCCCAACGTCACCTTCGCACGCCAGGCTGTACGAACCGGGCAGCGACTCTCGTGACACGCCGCCACGATTGACGACAACGCCAGGCACGCTAACGTCGCAACGAGTGCAACAGCCACCCAGGCCACGTCGCAAGGCAGCCCACAACCTCGAACGTAAAGCCCACAAAGACCGCCCAACGTCCAACAAACGGACGCACAAGCTAGCGCAAGATCATACAGAGCTCACACAGCATTACGCGCTACAACGCTACAATGCAGCAGACGAATCCAAGCCGACACGCAACCGCTCCAGCGAGGCTGCAACACCTCACAGGCGGTGAAGGCACATCCGGCACACCGGACAAGTATAAGCCAACCAAGCCGAACGCACCAAATACAAACGCTGCCCACGAAGCTGCGCGAAGACAAACACGCATCCAGCGAACGACCATCAAGCAACCAGGCAATAAGCTGCGCCAACATGCGCTCACGTCCCATCACGGCCTCCACACATCTGCACAGCCATGTCCCCGAAGGCGTGTCGTTTATTGACTTCCCGAAGCAAAAACAGAGGGTAGTCAGAAGCCAACATAAGCTATTTCAATGGGATACACGATCCGTCGGGAAGTCGTGAGGAAGGAGTGTACAAGGTGTGAGGAAAGCGGCGGAAGGAGTGAGGAAGGCAAAGGCTATGTGCGCAGCGCCTCGCCCAGGGTGTAGTGCCGGAGCACCGGGTCAACCACCTGCGTTGAAATAACCTCCCGTTTGAAGTCGCACGAGACTCCAAAATATACCCTCCGGTCCGTGTGCTGGAAAAACTGATGCACAAACCACAGCAGATGGTACTCCGGGAACAGGTACAGGAACCGGCTCACACGCCGCTCGCCCTGGATCAAACCGGCGATCTCGACATACCGTTCCCGCGCCTTGGCCTGCCGCTCGTACTCCAGAGCGAACGGTACATCCTGCCCGTCCAGGCGAAGAGTAACCACCGCGTCATAATCCTTGGCGTATCCATAATTCGTAAACTCGTTCTGCGATCTGACTTCCAGATCGGACTTCCATCCGGCGAGCAAGCCTCGCCGGGCCAGCGTCAGCCGAATGTCATTGACATCGATCGCGTGCCTCATCCGGTCGCCATCGCCATTGCGATTGTAAAATCCCACCACGGCGGTATGGCACTCTTGGAGGTTCACCAACTCCTCGGCTCCCTCTTCAGTCAGGGAGTACACAAATGAACGGGCGGCGTTCGAGAGAACGTGCCGCTTAAGGAAGCCGTGGTCGACCAGCCGCTTGACGCGCCAGTTGAAACAACGGCGATTGAGCTCATGCCCACCACGCATCATAAACTCCCAGAGCTGATCCTGAGTGACAAAGCCGCTGTAGAGGGTTTGGTTCAGGATCGGATGGTCGTGCTCCAGACTCAGCTTGATGCTACCCTTAAAGTACCGCACCGTCTTCTCTTTCACTGATACGCAGCTTGGCGCTCCAGCGACGCGCAACGTCAGAATGTAATGCCAGGCGTCCCGACTTCATGTTGACCCATCCGTCCGGAGGCGCAAGCAGCATCAGTTCCTGCTGGTCATGATACTCGCTGAACGAAATGAGCAGGCAGCCATCGGACTTCCAGGCTGGCGCTCCCACATCCACATGCCCGAACTCTGCCGACCGGATGACCACCAGAAAGTAATCTGCCCGCTGCGGTCGGGCGAGGCGGCGGCCGAAGAACACTTTGATCTGTCCGTTGCATACGCACGGCTCATCGCACTCGAACACGGCGCCCACCGCGCGCTGTGGATAGTAAGGATTGAATCCGCCCAAACCGTTGAACCTGACATGCCCGGCAATCTTGCGGTGATGCACCACCCGGCCATCGATCATGATGCCGGTCGTGTTAAAGTACGCCGCGCGCCGGAAGCGTTCGGGGTCATGGGTGTCCTTACCGAACCTTCGCCGCCATACGCTGCCGAAACCTGTTACGCCGACCAACACGATTGTCACATCCCTTTCAAATGCTTGTTCCGTTCCCGCTCGCGGTAGAGCTGCTCGCGCAAGCCGTTAATCTGCTTAACCAGATCTGACGTTGATGCGCCATCCTGCCGGGACCCGTTGCCGCCGGTCGATCCATTGCCGGCGGCCTCGACGTCACTGACCCGCAGGGCTAGTTCGCCAACCACGGCATTCGCCTTCTCCAACCTGCCACTAAAGTCATCACGCTCTCGCCTTACTTCCGCGAGTTGGGTAAGCGCTTCGGGCAACGTTAACTCGCCTCCGTCACCGGAGAATGTTTGAGGCGTGAGAGGCTTCCCGATGAGCTCCGCCTCAACCACCCGGTTACACTTTTCCATATGCTCGTTGTACTTCCGGATCGCTTCCCGCGCCTCCTGTCGTGAGGACCGGTCGTGCCGCTTCAGGTCGTTGTATCGCTCCTGCGCGAGCCACTTTACCCGGCTTTTGTCAATCAGCGCTTTGGCGAGAGCGACCGTCACAAGGATGAGCAGCAGGCTTGTCACCAAGCCGTATTTGAAATACGGGTTGGCCGCTGTGGCCTCGAGAAAAGCCGCGCGTCGCTGCTCCAGCCACTGTCCCCAGTCCAGGTTGTCAGGATTGAACTGCCGGAGCATCGCATCGTACCAAGTCTGACGATAAAGCCCCGGCTGAGCTGCCGGGTCGTAGGTTGATGCGGGCCTGGTGAACTGCGGACTCGGTGCAGGCTGATGTATCTGCGCCATAAGCGGGATCGCCAGACTGAGAATACAACCTGCCACACATGCCACCCGTCTCATTGCACCCGCCCTCCCCAGCCGGTAGTTGCCCGCCGCCCGTGCCGGCTCGCAAACTCCAAATTCTTGAACCGCAGGTGCGCGCCATCCTTTGATTCGGCCCGTGACGCGGTGAGTCGCGGAAAGACTTCCGGTTCGAAGCCTGGCACGCGAATGTCCGCTGGAGGCCGAACGCTCAGCGTCGTGTGCAGAGTGCCTTGCGTCTCATCCGTCATCAGCAACTCGATCTGCCCTGTCGGCAGGTTCTTGATGTGGTAGTCGAGCGCTCGCGTCTCCAGATCTTCGCGCTCGCTTCCATCGCCCGTCTCCCGATACCTCTCATACCCGAAGAACTTCACCCGTCTCACCGACCGCGTCCGCTTGGTCACCGGGCGCAATGCCGAAGCCTGCAGGAAGAAGTCTGCCGTCGTCTCGTCATGCGTCTTAAAAGTAATGATGGTGTTGGCGGCCGAGGTCACATCTTCCTTGAAGCCGCGCCCGACCTTCAGCAGTTGCGGGACACTCTGCATGGAGAACAGGAACGAAGTGTTGGTACCGCGGGCAGTCTGGAGGATGTGAGCAAAGTTCTGGTAGCCGAACGGCGCAAACTCATCCAGGATGATGCTAGTCATTGGTCGGCAGGCGGCGCGCGGGTCGTCAGCCTCGTACCGCCTGCCCACGACTAACTGCACGTTTTGCAAAAGCATCTTGCCTAATGCTCTGACCGGCTCGGTGTTCTTATTGACGTTCAGGCTGAGAAACAGGATCAGCCCCTTCTCAATCACCTCATCAAGCGAAAGCAGATCCTCGTAAGGGCCGGTGATAATCGAGAGCTCGTCATCCAGGAACGTCATGCACTCATTGAGCAACCCCTGAATCTTTGGCACCCGTTCGCGGTCCTGAAAGGACTGGTACAGATTCTTGACCGACATCTCGAAGTTCAGCCGCCGCTGCAGGGTCATGTTGGGCATGCGCGTGGTTTCGTGGATCGCTTTTGCGACCTGCTCCTGCAACACCTCCGGATCAATCGCCATCACCAGGACGTCATAGAAGTTGAACTTGTGCCCCGTATAGACCAGTACCCGCACGATATCAGCCAGATAGTTCAACTGGTGCTTGCCAAAGAACTCGTCATGCAGGTTGAAGCTTCCAAACACCATGTTCACCACCGGCATGTAATCGTCCTGGGTGCAGTGGAAGGGGTTGTAGCGGACGGAGATGTCAGGCCAGGAGGGATTGATGACCCGCAGGTCGCCGAGCCTCCCGGCGTGGTGGATGTGTGGCAGCAGCTCCTCGAAAAGCTTCCGCTCTCCCTTGCCGTCCAGGATCAGGATCGGCATGCGCCTGGGCCCTTCAGGAGTGTCAATCACCCGCATCAGGTCCTGGGTAATGATGTTCTTCAGGAGCGTCGTCTTCCCCATGCCCGTCAAACCGAGCACCAGGCCCTGCATGACCCGGATGCGGTCGGGCCACAGCCACGGCTTGCCATGGACGTCATAACCCAACACCACTGCGTCTTTTCTCCAGGCGTCGCGCGCCAGGGGTTCATCCTTTTTGGGAGAGATCACCTGATAGGGGTGCGGCCAGGCGTTTTCGCGGCGCGAGTGGCCCGTGAGGATCAACCACGCTAGACACCCGAGGCCCGTGGCCGGGACAACCAGATATCCGAGTGCCTCGATGAACTGGCTGTCCAGGAGATGGTACCGGTGGATGGCAACGTACCAGACGGCGATGAAGAGAGCTACTCCAACGGCAGCCACGATAAACGCGCCATCGTAGACGCCAGTTTCCTGATTCGCCTCGCGCGCTCTCATCGAATCACCCGCGCCAGTGGAATCCATAAGAGACACCCCTCGACCGAAGCAAGCGCGATAAATGAGTACGCAAGCCTTCGGAAATGACGGCGGTGGATGTGCATCTTCTCGCGCTCGTACACCATAAGTCCCAGACGGTGGATCATGGCAGTGGTAACGCCGATGAGCCAGGCCTCGGGGAGTAACGGGCCCATCCAATCGCCGGTGTAAAAAGCGCCCGGACCAGCCGTAAATCGCACCGTGTGCCAAAGCCACCACAGGAGTGGGCACTCGATTGCGACTGCCAGGAGCGTTGCTCCAAACAGGGATGCTGTATCAAGCTTCTTGCGCATGAATTTCCTCCCACGGCCCGTAACGCAGTTGGTGCTCGGTGATTTTCCAAGGCGTTGTCTCATACCGGTTGGCTGTGGACCATAGCTTCGAGTGCTCGGTCTGCGATTCGATGATTTCGACGGTGAGCTTTTCCGGGTGGGCAAAGTAATTGACGAGAGCCGAAGCGAAGCCAGCGCGATCGCGCACGAGCTCGAGATGGGTGAGGAATATTTCGCTAATCTGCCGCACCGAGAGAAGAAGTTGGCGGCTGATCTCCCAAACATCCCAGTGCGATGCGACCATCTCGTCGCTCAATAACTTGACGCCATGTTCTTTTTCAGGAAAGAAGAGCCATTGCGCGAGTCCTGTCACGTATAACTGACCCGCCGATTCAGGCGGGTCCACGACCGGCAAGTCCGTGCGACTGAGAGCGGCGGCGAGCGGCCCGTGGCACTTGGCGATCTGGCCCAAATGGGTCCTTAACAGGCGAACGGCTTCAATAGTGGCCGAGGAGGGGGGAGGGACCTGCCTGAAGCGGCGGAAACATTCAACGTAAGGCTCGCCAATCAGGACCTCTTGCCGCTTAAGCCTCCGCCAGCGCGGCGCCCCAAGAGTTGCGCGATCCAGGTTCTTCTTGAGCGCGGGCCAGGGGAGCGCGAACGTGATCAGCTCGAAGAGGTCCTCACCTGTGAGCCATTCGTACAAGTGCTCGATCACTCGAAACGCCGGTCGGGAACGCCGGCGGTCCGGCAGGTATTCCAACGCGACTTCAGCAGCAAGGATCTCGATCATATTGGTGACGCTCGTATTCGTGTTCCAGGGAAGCTCGGTGAGCACGATCACCGGCACGCCATCGCGCGGCTCGAAGATCTCAAGCCCGCACTGCCCACTACCCGCGTTCCAGCCCCGGTAGTGGTGAATCTGTGCAATCTTCCTCATCAGCAACTCTCCCTAGCGAATCAGGTTGAACCAAGCGAACCACGCTACAAAGGCGACAAGCGTAAGGACGGTGATGACAAAGCCTTTCCTTGCCCTGCGCCGCGCCTTGGACTTAAACGGGTCCGGCGGCGCGAGCGCCAGGTCCGCCAGCATGCGGCCAAGCCCGCACTCAGGCCGTGCCTCAAGGTAATCGGCCAGGCCGCGCTCTTGTTGTGCCGCTTCTCCTTCCTCATCTTTCAGCCACGAGGCTCGATCTTCACTGCGCCACATAACGCTGACCTCATTCCTCCCCTCCTACATCACAAATTCGGCCGCAACCGGATGGCCGGCTTCGTTCGTGAATTCGAGCCTCACGACCGCCGGGGTGTGCCCATCCAGTCTTACGGCAACCATCCCTACGCATACCTCGCCCGGTTTGACCGCTGCAGTGCGCGCCTCGTGCGCCACAACCGCCATCGAAGCTTCGGAGTGAGCGCGCAGGTTTTTCATCGCCTCGCCGCTCAACTGCGTGTAGGCGTGCCTTCCCAGCACAGCAGCGGAAATGGTTGGCTCAATCCGAACGACCTGTGGCGTTCCTGGGAGATACACTTTCTTCGTTCCGTTCTCAATCGAGTAGCGGACATAGAGCTCGCCCTTCTGCTCAAACAGGTCGCGCACGCACACCTGCACGCGATGCTTCTGTGCTTTCCAGCACTCCTGCCGGACGGGCGTGCCTCCCAGCATCGCCTCGGCGGCCAGCTTCACCGGATCACCAAAACTTCTCACTTTCGCCGTCGGTTTAGGCGTTGGCGGAGGATCAGCCGCCGGGGTGTCAATCGCAAAGTCCATGCTTGCGACGGCGCCTGCCGGTTCGAGCTCGTAGTTCTCGCGACCTGACTTTGTCCAGATAAAGAGATTGGTTGAGACACCTGCCTCTGTCGGTTCGACAAACACCTTGTTGCCCCGCCACTCAACCTTGAACGCTTCGCTTCCCGCCGCCACCGACAAGACAGGCTCCGCGAGTTGAATGACCGTAAGGTGATTGAGCGCGGTTCGGACGCGCACGATCTGGCTCTCGCCCGAGGCGCGCGTTTCAATAGTTTGCGCCCAAAGCGATAGCGGCAGACTGAGCGCGAGAACCACGACAATGATCAGAAACGCTTTCATATTGGCCTCCAACTGCCCGGCAGAACGTCAGGGTTCCAGGGAGCCCGCCGGGCGGGGCTCCCTGGAGTTAGGCCCCGGCTCAAGCGCCTTTGGCTTGGAGCCGGGACGAATTAACATGCACCTGGGGACGTTGGACGATGTTGGGAAAGACTACTTTCCCGTTCCGTGCCTCCCCTCGCCCAGGCGCAAGGGGAAATGGATGCACTTCTTTGACGACAGCACACTGGCCGTTGCCGTTCGGGTGGGCCAGCACTTTGCCATCCGGAGCCACCTGGCCCTGGAACAGCAACCGTTGGTACGGCTTCCCGTCGAGGCTCGGCGAGATGAGATAAACACGTCCATCCTCGTCAATCTCAACCTCTCCGTCAGCGAGATCAGGAAGCGCCACAGCGATCGGTCTTCCCCCTGTCCGTTCCGAGATGGCGTTGACCATCTCCTGGGGCAAGGCGTAGAAGACGACCGATCCGTTCCCGTCGCCCGATGCTGCCGCATCAAACAGCGCCTGAAGCCACAACCTTCGGTCTCCCTTCCGGCTGCGACCCCATTTCTGAATGTGAGAGATGACTGCTTTGAGTTCTTTGCGGTCCTTCTCCCAGTGGTGGAGAGCGCTTTTTGCCTGGTTGAGCCGAAAAGTCAGGTTCCACTTTGCCTGCGGGCCGTCCTGCTCCTTCCAGCCTTCAAGCGCCATGGTTGCTTCCTCGACAGCCTTCTCCAGAACTTTGCGCTTCTCGTGGATTTCGCCGAGCCGCTGCGCATACATGCGGCAGAGTTTGTGTGCTTCCGTGAACATTCGCTCGGGATAGGTGCCATAAGCAACCAACCCGCGATAGTCACGAATGCGTTTGGCCTGAGTGAAGAGTTCTTCAATCTCCGGACGGACGGCGTTATAGAGTTGGCCAATCACGTCCGTCGCAGGCGCCTCAACACCCATCGGAAGCTCCGAGACGCGCTGCGCTTCCTTCGCCTTCAGCCACGCCGCGCCTGAAACCTCATCGCGGACGGCTTTGATCAGCTTGAAGTTCGGGCGAGTCCCGTGCTTCAGTTGATCGAGCGCCGCCTGAAGCTCGACCGCCAGCTTCTCGGCAAGCTCCACGCGCCCCGCCGCCAGACACCGCGTCTTGAGCGTTGTGATTGACCCAATCGAATTGCCCATCGCATCGAGCGCGACGGCCGCTAACGTAAACCAGGCGCTCTTCTTCTTAGGCAATTTCTGTTTTGTGTTGGTGAAATGCTCCTGGTAGTTGAAGCGGTCTTCGACGAATCTGGGGAAGCGTTCCGACTCGACCACACAAATCGTGTCAAAATCGTAGTCGCCTCCATTGCGTTTCGCCGTCTCGGAATGCAGGGCCAGCGTCCCATCGAGCCGCAGCTGGCGCATCAGGATCTTTTCCATGATGTCGCCCTCCGCCATGGGACAGCCCGCATCCCGCAGCCGCTTCAGGAGCAACGGCGCCATGTCGCCCGTCACCTTATTTTTCACGGGCAGTAAATCCTCCTTCGTCCGAATTGGATAGCGGACGATGAGGAGCCTTTCGGACATGAGCCGGGTATAGGCGGAATCTCGCGGCATCCAGTCGGCAGAACAATAGACCTCGCCCGCGTGCGCGACGAGGAATCCATCATCGGCCAGCGCAAACGCCGGGAACGATAGCCCTCCCGCCGTCGTCGCCTTGAACGCCCACTCCGCGAGACGCCGCTGAAGCTGATCCCTGACCCACGGGAAATAGATCATGCTCCCGCTGCCATCAGCTTTGAGGACCGCTTCAAGGGTCGTGTTTTCAACCGAGGTGTACTCAGGGTCGTGGACGATCCCGCTCTCAACCTCGCGCTGCGCCTCGGAAGAACCCAGGAGATTCAAGAGTGCTTCCAGGTCATTCTCTTCGACCCCCCGCTTCAGTTTCCGGACTTGGTCCACGGTGAACGGCTTGATCTCCTGCTCAAACGATTCGCGTGGCGCATGCTCGAGCAGGGTGTAACTTGACCCGAACTCAAGCTCACGGGAAACTTCGCGGATGCCAAGCACGACCGGACCGGTGAACACCTGCGCGTCCCCATGCAGCCAGCGCGACAGGCGTGACGGCCCCTGGTACTCGGGCTTGACCGAAGAGGTGGGAAGAATGATGTCGGCTTCAACGAGCTCCGCCACATCATCTTCCATGACCTTAAAGCTGCCCTTGGCCTGCGTTTTCGCAAACGCCAGGCGAAATTGATAGAACCGCCCGCCTGGAAGATTCAGCCGGTCAAACAACGACCGCTTAATCCATCCCCGGCAGTCATTCGTCCCAAGCTCCGAGTCCCGAACCACCAGGACGCGGCACTCGGGAACCTGGATCAGGGACTTGCAGGGTCCGACGAGAATGCCGAAATACACTACGGCAGACTCAGCAGTCGCCTGGAAGCGCTCGCGGATGGCCTTTTCATAACATTGCTCCACCGCGTAGAATTTCCCGTCCTTGGCCGAGCTCGAAGCTCCCACCAAGGCATAGCGCATCCCACCGAACTCCAGATGCGCCAGCGCCTGCACGACCTGAGACTTTTCGTAGTCGCTCAGAGGTTCCCGGGGAAGGTCCACCGTAGCCACCTTAATTCCCGGATAGAGCGCTTCGAGCAGCGTATTGGAAATGGTCACTTGCAAGTCAAGCACCTTTTCTTTCAGCTTGCCCGTCCGCTCAATTTCGAGCTGCAGCACGGGCAGAACGTTCTTTTTCTCATTTTGTGGCATGGCCTCTTCTCCTTTTCTGTGTATGGCGGCACGGACGGAGGGGAGGCCGCATGCGGTCTCATCGCTCGTCCGTGCCGAAAAGGTTTCGTTTTCGGCCGGGTCAAGCGATGCGACCGGGCCATTATTCAGTTATCAGACGTGGTGAACTTTAGGTCTCACGACCTTCCGCGCCACCCCGATCATGAGTCTTACCAGTCCTTCGATTGCCAGAGTGAAGATCGCTCCAACAATCAGGTACTCGAGTTTCTCCGGATCAATCATCGATCCGGTCCATAACGAGATCACCGCCACGACAACGATCGCGACTCGATTCATTGCTCCTCCTCTCGGTCGTTAAAGCCCGGAAAGAAGGAGTCCGCTCGTAGCGGCTTCTGCTTTCCGGACCGGAGATTGCGTTTCCGGCTCGGAACTCTCCCGAAGCCGCCTGTTACAACTCATCCACAGTTAAGAGCCTGCGGAACGCTTCATGATTTATAAAGCCTAAGTGACGAGTGACGAATGACAAGTGACAAGCAAAAAGCGATGGGTTGCCGATGTTGCTTGCTCATCACTCGTCACTTGTCACTGCTTTCGTCACTTGTCACTCTTCACTGCTTTCTTTACCGCCTCTTTTCTGATCAACGGCGCCTTGCCGCTCATGTCGGGCGCCGCCCGGTACTCCGACACCGCGTAGAAATTGACTCCTGTCTTGAGAGATTCAACCAGCGCATCGTTTTCGCTCGAAAGCTCGCGGCCAAGCGAGGGGCTTCCTCCATTCATCTCCTTCCCAGCCAGAAAGTATCGCACCGCAACCTCACCCTCGGGTTCCGCTTGCGCAGGGCGTCGCCGGGCGGGATGTTGAACAGCCGTTTGTGGTCCCTTGGGTTCCGCTACCGCAACTTCAGCAGGCATAATTCCTTGCTCCTTTCTGCGGCTCGCCCGTAGCAAGGGATCTCACATCCGCGCCAGATAGTCTCTGGTTCAGGCGAGCCGCTGAAGTTATGAATTTGCCAGGCTGCCCCTGGCGGGCTTCGCCGCCCCGATGCGGCGATAACTTGTTAGTTCCCTCCTCCCGGGTCGAAAGCGCTCTGCTGGTCTAAGCTCGTGTCCCGCTGGCCCATCATCTCCTGAGCATTGAACTCTCCAACCAACAGCCCGCTCGGGTTCATGTCGCTTCGTGCCGTCTCGACCAGCCGCACTGTGTATTGCCCCACAATCCGGTCCGTAGTCTCCGTCCCCTCCATGAGCCGGTGGACCTCATTCACCCCAAAAACCATGTATGTCCCCGGCGTGTTCTTGACGTGCTCAATCGACCGGATGCGGAAGTCCGAAATGATGTGGTCCTGCTGGATCTTTCCCACGATGTCCTGGGTGCGGAGCTTGTTGAGCGTATAAGTTCGCAGATTAGCGGTCATCACATTCAGCGCGGCGGAAAAGTTCTGGTCAACCGAATCCGGCGTGTAGATGAGGTAGTCGTCGAGGAACCGCCGAACCAGCGCCTTGCCTTCAAGATCAGTGGGCGCGGCAGCCTTCGCGTCACCGGCAGAAAAAGCCGAGGGAAAATGCGGGGGCAACATGCGAGCTCCTCCCACCACCGTTGCATTGCCATCCTTGTCGACGCGAATGACTGTCGGCGGCTGCATGCGGACGTAGGCCGCAAAGGCAAATGACCCGAGCGCAATCACACCAAAGAGAATGGCGGCAAGCCACGCGCGATTCGCATAGGCTCGTAAGAGCCCGTCATGCTCGTAGTATTTTGTGTACGACGCGATCTCCGGATTCGTTGGTTTCGACTTAGGATTGTTCATCGCCACTGCTCCCTTTCATGCGGTTATATACAGCCCGAGCGGCATATCCTCCATACCAGCTCGCGGCGTGTGTGAAGTTGAAGGCAGGCCGGTGACCGGGCATGTTGTAGCCGGGCTGCCAGGGCGGCGGAATGCCACGCCGTCCCCCTCCGTTACCTGAACTGCTTGCAGGCGGCGGAGGGGGAGTGGACGACGAGCTTTGCGAAGCATCAACGCTTCTGCCGCCTGCGCCTTCGCTGATTCCACCACCCTGTCCGCCCCCACCCCCGCCGCCCCCATGACTTCCACCACCTCCTGCTATCTGAGACCCATACGACCACCCGCCGCCTGTTCCCATCAACGCGGCGCCCGCGGCGCTTGCCGCAACCGTCGCCGCTGTCAACGCAGCGCCGGCGACGGTCAGCAGAGTCCCGCCCACATCGCCGCGCACAATCCGGCTTGCGATGTAGGGGATCAACGCAATCATGATCGCGTAAAGGAGGCTGGCCACCCCCAAGATCACCATCGGATTTGTGACCGTGAGGTTGAGATAACTGCCGTTGCTCAGCACCGTATTCACGTCGCTCATGTGCAGGGCATAGATCAGTTCGGATAAAATCGCATAGATAAGCCCCCACGCATTGAAGATCATGAGGTTGATCAGATACGTGCGGCTGATCTGCCCGATCCCTGTCGCCGGCATCAGCGCCAGCACAAACGGCCCGCACACGTAAAGGATGGCCCCGTAGACCGTGTAGAAGAGCGCGAACAACAAGTACGCAATGCGGTAAAGAAGGAAAGCGACGACAACCAGGATCGCGCCTGTAAATCCGGCGGCGGCGTTTCCTGCTAAGTGGTAAATAAAAGAAAGGACTCCAAGAACTCCGTGTGAGTTATGCCAGTACAGGGCGATCTGTTGCCCCCACGATTCAAACACATCCCTAATCCCCGGCCCTGTGTGCACGATATAATTGGCCACGCCGTTGAACATGTTGTTGACGTCCCCGAATGCTGCCGCATAGTTCACTAACACCAAGCCCAGGATCAGGTACTTGATCGCCGCTGTTCCCAGGATCCTGACATCGCCGCCCGCTGTGTAGGCGGTGTAGACGGAATACAGCAGGCTGATTATTAGGATCACCGACGCGATCTTGATAATTCCCGGCATCAGGCCCGAACTGTTGACACCCGCGAGCGCACCGTTAAATAACGTCTGGTAATACATCCCTTTACCTCTTCACTTCAGAAGGTTCTCGAGCTTGTGGACCATCGCACTGCTCGCCGAAGCTCCCAGCTTCATGTTTTCTCCCTGGTTCGCAAGCCCGACCGCCCGCACCCGCATCAGGTCTGCTGTCGCCGCCTGGGTGTAGGCGTTTGCCCGCACCAGCCACGCATCCGCCTGCGCCTCGATGATTGGGGCGCTTCCTGGGGCGGCGTTCTGGATCGCTTGATTCAACTGGTTAGCCGCCTGAAGTTCAAGGTTCGCCAAGTTGTCGATTTCTATCGCGCGCTTCATCGCGTCCTGGGCCACGGCGTCACCCATGTCCACCATGTTCCGCACCGCGGGCGAGGATTCGGTGCTCGGCGGCACGGCGCCGTAGACCGCCGTATAGTCAGTGGTGGTGTTTGGAATCTGAGTGCTGTTGGCGGACAGAAGGTTTTGTTCAAGCTGCCGCGGCACTCCTAACGTGGCACTCGCGACAGGTTGGCTCGTCAGAATTTGAATCTGATGGTAAGTTCCGCCAAGGCTCGCCACCAGCCCACGCGCCTGGTTGATCAGATTGACCGGCCACACCACCTTCTGTTCGAAGGTCGAGATGTTTTGATCTATCGCGAGGATCTGGTTCAGGCCGCCACCGACAATGTTCGTGAGCGTCTTTGAAATCGTTGAGAGGCCCGCCGCAATGATCGCGCAGCAGGGATCCAGGAACTGGCCCCTCACCGGCCGCGGCCAAAGCATCGCGAGCATCAAGATTAGGCACAGCGCTCTCAGCCTATGGCTTTGAATCCACGTGATCGCGCTGCTGAATGTTCCGGTAATCAGTCTCTTCATCGTTTCTCCTTCGCGCCTACTGCAACAGCTTCATTAGCGCGTTCGCAAGGCTCGTCGCGCTTGACGCTCCCTGCTTTTCGAGTGCTGTACGATGGGCGAGTGCTCCTGCCTCCTGCCGCAGATCGGCCGCAATCATCTTCTGCGTGACCGCCTGCGACTGGATCGCACCCACCACCGCCGTCGCCGTCAGGAACGGCGCAGAGCCCGGCGCCGACTGCGAGGCTGCGTTCTCGATCTGGTTGGCCACGCCCAAGGTCAGTGTGTCCGCCGCGTCACTTTCCTTAAGCGTCTTAAGCGTGTCCTGGCTCAGCGCGTCGTCCATGTCGGTCATGTTCTGGTCGTAAGGGCTCGCCGAGCTCACGCCTGGCACCGGACCATAGACGTTGGCATAGTTCGTAGCGAGCGTGCTGAAGTCGCTGGTCTGGCCGTCGCGGACAACCTGTTCAAGGGCCAGGGTAGCAGGCAGGGTGGCGCTCGCAAGGTTCAAGTGGACAATGTTGTACATGGCGGTCCGGTACTGGGAGATCATCTGCGTCACCATCGCCCGTGCCTGATTAATCAGCTGCTGCGGCCAGAGCCTTACTTGATACAACTGGTTGAGTGCATTCCGCGCGCTCTCGATCGAGGTGAGCGCGGTATGAATGACGCCATTGATCACATTGAGTACCGCCTGGATCGCGCCGATCAGACTTCCCTGCGCCCCCACCGGGCGCGGCGCCACGACCATCGCGGCCACACTACCTGCGAGCAAGACCGCGAAGGCCTGCCGCCGCGTCCTGGCCTTAACCATCTCCACCGAAAACAACACGAAGAACACCGCCGCTACGACCATCCTTTACCTCGCTTTCTCAGCCCAAGCCTCGTCCACCGCGCCCGAGATCTCTTCTGCAATCGGCGGCGCATCCGCGAGGCCCTGTGGGAACTTCGCCCCCAAATCCTGGTAAAGCTCGAGTTGTGGGCGCCCCTCATGCGAACGCAGATACCAGTGTCGGTATCTGCGTTCGCGCGGGAAAGTCGTCGCCACCCAATAGTCGGCGGGTGTCGGCACAATCCGGATTGTCTGCGTCGTCTCGGCCTTCTCTCCCAGAACGAGCAACGCCTCTCCGCCCTGGCCCTTGCGCGGCGGGCCAAACTGCTTGATCTCGCCGATCGCCGTCGCGTTCAGCGATAGGTGCTCGGCGAGCGGCGCTGCCGACCCCGGCTGCTTGCCTATAATCTTGGTGCTCGAGTTCTTGAGGATTCCGGGTCCATGCGGCCGCGGCGCCGTCTCAGTCCCCACAAAATCCTCCACCGCCTGGCTGATCCCCCATACGCTCGAGTTGCGCTTCCGGGCGGTGCGGAAGAGTTGCACCACTTCGGGCGCAAGCGCCGGCGAGTCCAGCAGAAACCAGCACTCATCGAGCACAGTAATCGAAGGCTGTCCTGTCTTGCCGCCGGCGCGCTCCGAGACCGCGTTCGCGATGATCATGCTCATCGCGGTTTCGAGCCTCGGGTCGGAAGCAAATTTCTCGACATTAAAGAAGAGCCAATTGCTATCAAGACGCATCGTCGTCGGGGCGTCGAAGAGTTTGGAATAAATCCCCTTTTCACCCGTCCAGTGCCGCAGCTTCAGCGCCGTCAGGCGTGCCTCGTCCATCGCCCGCTCGTTGCGCTCCTCATCCCGCCATTGCGCGAGCTCGTCCCTCAAGTCCGCGAACGTGGGAATCGGACTCGACAACTGCGCCGCCCTGCGTTTGTAAGTCCTCGCAATCGCGTCCGTGAGCACGCTGTCCAGAAGCGAAGTGTCCGAGCCTGGAGTCTCGCCAATCATGTGCCGCGCCAGGCTCTTGAGAAACGATATCTTCTCCCGGGTGGGCTCGGTCCCCCCAAGGGGCAAGTCCCACGGATTCAGCGTCTCGCTTCCTTCGAGGTCAACCGTGATCACTCGCCCGCCGCACAATCGGACCAGCGGCTCGTAGGAGTCGCCACATTCCAGAATTGAAACCAGCGAATTCGCCCGCGCGCACATCAGGAGAAATTGCTGGGCCATAAACGTCTTGCCGCTGCCGCTCCCCCCAACAATCAAGACATTGGCGTCGCTCAGGTTCGCGTCGAACGGAGAGAACGGAATCAACTGCCGGTAAGGCGTCTCGAGCAGCAGCAAGGGCGAGTTCGGCGTTCCCTGCCACGGAACCTCAACCGGGACCAGATCCGCCGCGTGGAGCGTCAGCGCGTCGTGCTCGCGGAAGTTTTCGTGGTCAGCCATCGCCGGAAGGCCCGAGAAGAACAGCCGCTTCTTCGCGGCGTCTTCGACGATGCCGCGCGCGCCGTTCATCCGGGCCATCGCATGGAGCACCCGCTGCCGGCGATCCGAGAGCTGCCGTTCGGCCTCTTCCATCTCCAGGCGGTTCCGCGCCGGCCGCGAAGTCCTCACACCCACAATCACGCTCACCGAGCAGGCGCGCAGCGAGCTTGAAATCAGGTCGTTCAGCACCTGCATGAGCTCCCCCTGCGCGACCTGAGCGTCCATGTCCAGCCGGAAGCCGCCATGAATATCCCGTTGCGCTGCCGTCATCTTCCTCAACTGCTTCTTGCAACGCTTCACGGCCTGAGCATGGTCGGGCAGCCCCACCTGGGCGTTCACCACGATCGGAAAATCCATGACTGCCAGTTCCCGCAGGACGCCTGGAAACGTCCCATCCGGCAGGTCCTTCAGCGTCACCCAGGAATAGAGCAGGCCTCCGATTTTCAGGTAGTCGTCCGTCTCATCCTCGACGTTGACGTTCGCCATCTGGCTGCGAGCGCTTTCGGGGAACAACGACAGCTCTGGCTCCCGGTAGGGGTGCGCGTCGTCAACCAAAGGGTTCAACGCCCGCTTGATTTCGAGAAAGATATCGTTGTGGGTCATCCGGCGCGCTCCCATCCCACCGGCATAGAGCGTCGCCTCGACTCCCGCGAGCAAGCTATTGAATCCAGCCAGCAGGTCTTCGTGTTCCTGCCTGCCCCGCTCAATACACTTTTTTGCGGACAGGTTGTAGCTCGTCCGGTGGCTCCAATCTGAGTCCCGCTGCTGATGGTGTAGCCTCGAATCCCAGATGAAGTAGGCGTGGAGAAAATGCCGCAGGTAGTACCCGGCCCTGTCTCGCTCGCGCCAGACGGCCATCCGGTCGCGGTCGAGCGCCTGGAGGATGGGGCTCTCGTTCCGGTTCTCATCCTTGTAGCGGTCGATAACGCCGCCTGTACCTTCGGCGATCTCGAACCGCACTTGCATCTGCATCGAGCGCTCTGGCAACGAACGCACCAGCGCCTCCAATCGCCCCTTTGTGCGGTTTCGCTGGTCGTCGCTCGCATAATAGGAATTCAGCCCTGAAAGCTCGTAGCCCGCCACAAACGATCCATCGAGCTGGATCGCCACGTCATCCAGAAGGTCGCGGATCTTAAGCTGCTCAGCGAGCGCCGGGGCTTTAAGCGATCTGTGGTAGGTCTCAAGCGTCACCGCCACGGTTCGTCCTCCTTTAGATAAGGCCGCGTAAGCCATGTATCCGCCTCGTGCGCCGAGTAGACATGGGGCTTCGAGCGGTAGGCGATGAAATCCGAAAAGTAGTGCCTCTGCTTCCCATATTTGAAGAGCATGAGTCCCGGAATCGCCAGGACCGGCACACCCCACTCGAGTACGATCGACATGGGCAAGCCCGCGAGGTCGCGGTTGACGAGATGCCCCAGGAACTGTCCGGCTATCGCAACTGCGAGCAGCACGAAGATGTCTTCCGCCTCAAGCCCAAAGAAACGCACTCTCATCCGCAAGTTTCTCTGTACTCTCGTTACCTCAAGCGGCATACTTAAGCTCCTTCCTTAAATCTCTGCACCCGCTCCTCCCACTATGGGATTCCACCCGTTCCGTGAATCACAAAGAATTCGCCCAGCCGCAGCACTCCTGAAACCATCAGGCACAGCCCGGCCGCGGCAAAATGCCGCATCCAGCCCGCGCTGTGGTGAAACCGGACATTGGTTGTCATGTCGAGCGCCCCGGCCGCTACCTGCAAGGCCGCGTACACTGGCAGCAGCACATTCGCTGTCCAATCGACGAACGTCCGGATCGCGACCGCATAAACGTCAGGGTCATTCCACGCTCGCTGGGCCGCAAACGTCTCCATCGCCCGCAAGAGGCCCGAAACCAGCAGGCACAGGAGGCCCCCGTACATCTGGTGCGAGTACTCGCGGCCGCGCGAGAAATTAACGATAGCAACCACGAAGAACAGCCCCGCCATGACCGGCATGATCACGTTGCCCGTCCAGTTCGTCAGGTGCAAAATGCCGTTGTAAATGGACACTCACTCCTCCTTACGTCATCATGGCGAGAACCAGTTTCCAGATGCCTGAAACACAGAGCATCGCGAGCGCCACGCCCACCATGCGCAGCCACGGCTTGTGCATGGCGAAATTGAAGATGCCCCAGATAATTGCAAGACCCGCGGCGATCGGCATGATCGTGCCGGCGAGATAAGTCCACGCCGCCGCCAGGACATCGGCTGTGGCGTATGGCGTCCCTGTGTTCCACCCTTGAAACAGGCCTACCACTCCTTGCGCGCCGAGCAGGAACATCGCAGCCAGGATCGAGAGCAGCGGGTTCTGGCCTTGCGCGGCGTCGATAATGGCGCGCAGCACCATATAGGCCGCAAGGACCGTCACTAGCTTCCTCATTACGAAGTTGTTCATAAACGTGTGGATGTCGAATGGAAAGCTTGCCAGCCACGGCGTCGAGATCCCTCCGCTCGGGAGCGGCGGTGTTGCTACGCCGAGCGATGGGAACCAGCTGAGCAGCGGCTCAAGCGTCAGGAATACCACCGACCAGAAAACCCATTTCGTAAACCCGCCGCCGATCGCTCCGCCTTCCTTCCTCAGGCTGATCCCGGCCAGTACCAGCGAGAGCATTGCCGCCGGAAGCGAGAGCGCGAGCAGCACCGAGATGATGTCATTCAAAAGCGGGGGCGTCGTCATCGTGTTTCATTGCCTCAAAAGCCATTCAACTTCCGGCCGACAGCCGCGCGGTTCCTGGCAGCTTCAAACCTTGGCTCCGCGCGGCCTCGCCGGCCGAATTCCCGCAACACCGTATGCGGGAGTTCCTGTTCCTGTCAGTTTTGTTAAGTCACACCTCCTGTCCCCGAGGTGATCCAGAATTCGAGCAGCCGCGTGATCCCCGAAACGCCGAGCAGCGCCGCCGCCGCGAAGATCCACCGCCCGAAACCCCGGCCGGTGATCCAGGCGACGACCGCGCCTACCACCGCGCCACCCGCCCCGATGGGGGCAATGACGTTGGCGATCCAGTTGATCATATTTAAGAACGCTCCTTCGGGCTGAGCTCCGGTTTCGCCCTGAACAGCGACGCCGGTCTGCGGGGCCGTACCCAGGTTTTGTCCGAAGCCCCAGCCCACCGCCCAGGTGCAGCCAAGCAGGAACGCTACCCCGAGGAGCGCCAGAGCCCGTTTCGAGCTCTGGCTGAGAGTGTGTCGCATGGTCATCTCCTTTCTGACTGGACCGCCTTCTTCGAACTTTTACCGGCGGCCCAATCGAAACGACCTTAAGACCACTCCTCGAATTTCGTCAAATTTCTGCGCAACAATCCGTGCTGACAAGGCGGCTGCAACCGGCTATGGGGTCACCGGGGGAATCAAGCAGGTGGAAGGCGGGTACGGACGCGGCCACAGACTCATTGCTTCAGCTTGAGACGCAAAGGATCGAAAAAGGTTTGACAGGAGGAATAAACCGGATTGACGGGAGAGCAGCAGTTGCAGTTGGAGAGGTACGGTCTTGCTGAACAAGGAGTTATACCTTGTTTGAGAGAGCCCGCGGCTGGACGGGCGCCTGGACTAGCACGCGCTCAGCCGCCCGATCAAAGTCCGCGAGGCTAAGCGGCGCGAGCTTGTCAACGCCGCTCCGCTCAAAAGCGTACCGCTTCGCGGTGGCAATCATGGCTTCAAGGTTCGCCGGCGTGATTCCCGTAAACCACTCCGTGAGATAATCCAGACCCACTGGGGATTCCAACTTAATGCTTTTCAGATACTTGTCCAGCAGCCGGCGGGTCTCCGGGGATCCAGGCGCTCCAATCTCGATCTTCTCCGAGAACCGCCCGCCGCGCAGGATGCGCGGGTCAATGTTTTCCGGATGATTCGTCGTGGCCACCAGAAACACGTTATGCTCCGGTTGCAAGTTGCTGATCTCGATGAGAAACTGCTCGACGATCTGCACGTAATACTGGTTGAGATATCCCTGGTTCGCCGGAACCAGGCTGTCCATCTCGTCGATGAATATCAGTGAGGGGCTGTTTTCACGCGCCCGCGCAAACAGCTTGGTAATCGCCTTAGGCTCGGTGATGTCAGCAGACGTGATGGGCAAAAAACTGCGCTTTGCCTGCGTGGCGATGAGCCTCCCAATCATGGTTTTTCCCGTGCCGGGCGGCCCCAAAAGCAAGACGCCCATGGGCGCCTGGAGTCCCAGCTTCTCCGCTGCGAAGGGATTCCCCACCAGACGAATCAGCGTGCGCAGCTCACGCTCAACCCGTCCGTCCACAATCAGATCATCCCACTCGACGGGTTGGAAAAGCGGCCGGTCCTTGCCGCCATATTCTTGGAGCGCCCGTTCGAGGTCCCGCGCTTCAATCTTCCGATCGTCTTGAGCGGCATAGACTGCTGCCCGGTCAACAAGCGACCGGATTTTGGCGGCGCTCGCCCCCGGCGTCCGCCGCGCAAACTCCTTCAAGTCAAAGCGCAACCACGGCTTTGCCGAGAGCTGCGCCTCAAAGATTTTCCCTCGGGTAGGTTCATCGGGAAGATCGACGTTGACTTTCACATCGAACCGGCCATCGCGCACCAACGCCTCATCGAGGCCGTCAATCAAGTTGGTCGCCGCCATGACAATAAAGTTGGGCTCTTCCCGCATCTGGTCGATCGACTGCATCAGCTCAATGGTCATGTTGTTGTACATACGCCCGGCCCCGCCAGGATCTCCGCTGTCACCGAGCTTCTGCCTGAATGATCCCAGGGCGTCAATCTCGTCGATAAAGAGCAATACAGGACGATTCACCAAGGCACGCAGAAAAGCTCCACGAAGACTGGACTCGGTCTCACCTACCCACATGGAAACGAACCTGGTGGGCGAAACGTAATGAAAATTCAGCTTAAACTCACCTGCCGTGGCCTCAGCAAGGTAGGTTTTCCCGCTCCCGCGCGGCCCGTAAAGGAGAATCCCATTTCGCACCACTCCGTATCGCGCGTACTTTTCGGGGTGCAGGCGGCTTTCAACCACATCGCGGATTTGTTGTTTTGCCTCCTCCATCCCTCCAACGTCGGCGAAACAGATTTTCGGCACATGCGACTCGGGCGCCGGGGTCGAGTGCGCCATGACATTCTGAGCGGGCTGGGAAGCCATGAACTGGACCGGCTGCTTCCTGCGCTTCGGTCGGGCAAAGATGATCCAGAAAAACGAGACCCACCATAGTCCTACAACTAGCACGGCGAGTGCTGCGGCAGTTCCCGTGGTTAATCTGAAAGGATCAGGAGCCGAATCGTTCAGCCACTTGAGTGTCATCTCCACATCGAATACCAAACCCGTCATCACCACAATCTTTAGAATTTTTCTTATAAGTGAAGGCGCATGCCGCAGCGGCCACAGCAATACCCACCAGAAAAACACCTGGAACGCTACGAGCACAGGAATATTCAGGAACCACTGCCGAGGGAAAAGAATAGTCAAGCCGATAATTGGCAGGAAGGCGAGGGAAACCTTGAGGAGAGGACGATCCTTTTTCGGATCGGCAGAGCCCCTGCGGCTCAAATCCTGCTTCGACTGATTCCAAGCCCAGCGGAACGATTCCGAGAGGCCACTCACGAACCGACGTGCGCTGTAGGCGACATGCCACGACACCCAGTATGTCAGGCTAAAGCGGCGGTAATAGCCCGGAGTTTCCATGGGGCGCCTTCGGGCTTACTTTAGCCTATTCCGAGGCTTATTGCCAGATTATGTAACGGGCGGTCTTCAAGGCCGAGAAGCCGCGACAGCGTTGCCCGAGGTGCCGCCCGCTGATTGGGCTGCTGCCGCGAGTTCCCGCTTTAGCTCCATTAATTCCATCAACTCCTGCTTGTTCGGCAGGCCCGAGGGATTCAAGACCGGACGGAGGGTCGCGGACGCGCTTTTGGGCGTTGCACCTTGCTCGAGAACGAGATAGAACCGCGTGTTCCCCGGCACCGTCACCACAATGTGCTGAGTCATGGCAAGCTGATTGAATTGTTGCTGGCCCGCCATCGCCATATTCGCCGCCAACTGCTCCCGCAACAGCGCGTCTTCCGAAAACACGCTCGTGCTCCCGGGACTGCCGCCCACCATGTAAGCCGCAACCTCGCCCACTCCGGTCAGAGATTGCACCAGGAACCTCAGCCCGCGGTTGCGCCCCGTGACATGCCCCTTCAGGGGCTTGTAGTCAAGCCCCATCGCGTCGGCCGCAATCTTCTGCGTGGTTCCATCCGAAAACTCCAACTCGTTAAAATCGAGCGAAACGTACCCCTGCGGGGTCGCTCCCCGAAGTTTCCCGATGACCTGCGTTCCTGCAGCAAGAATGATTTCTCCGTCTTGCTCGTAGTTGTATTCAATCACCGCAACAACAGGTGCGGTAAGCGCCGTCGACACCGGAGCTTCCAGGCGCGCTACCAGATGCGTCCCGACCGGCAGTAAATCCATCACCGCGCTCTCTTCGACGGCTGACTCGAACGTCCGAGCCTTTGTCGCTTGCTCCCGAGCATGTACAAAAACCAGCGAAGCCGTTTTCAAGTCATCGGTCTTTTCAACCGGCGCGGTCGCGCTCGCCACCGGAGGATTCGTACCATGCATAGCGTATTGCTGCTCTAAAGCCTGATCCTGAAAGTCAATCTGAGCGAGCGTATGTTTGAAGGGCGCGCCTGTGGAAGGAGGCGCGCTTTGCGGAGTCGTGCTACTTGGGGCTGGCGTTGCCGTGAGCGCCACATCCTGCGGGGTGGATAAGTTGTTATTTGCGGTCTCCCCGCTCGCTGGCTTGACAGTCATCAGCGGCGTAACGTTTTCCTGCGACCCGGCTTGCTGTCCTGGCGTCACTCGCCGGCCGAGGTCGGGAGTCCCGGGCGGGCGTTGGTTGATCCGTGGCGTCTTTGAGGGTGAGGAGAAGACGAGAACAAACATCAAGATCATCGCGCCAGCAAATCCCGCCAGCGCAAGCAGGGATTTTGTTTTGTCCTTGCGTAGCTCTTGACGGCTGCTCTTGTCCTTTTTCGGATCTCGCTGCGCCTGCCAGCCTCGCTCGAAACTGCGACGGAACGCATGGAGTAAGCCGGGTTTCACAGCATCTTCCTCGTCCATGGGTTCGTTGGTTTCAAGCTCAACGTCCCCGACGACGGATGGATCACGTCCCGCTTCGCTCTCGTGCTCAGTCTTTCCCGGCTCGAGATCACTATTTTTCTGCTCGTTCATTGCTTGCCTCCCCGGCCCTCAGCTTGTTGACGCCAAACCCGATCGGCGCGAGCGCTGGCTTGTCTATCGCGCCCGCCTCGGCAAGCTGCAGGAAAAGCGTCTCGCTCGACTGCTTGTACGGCGGTCGCGCGAACATCACCACGCCATCCGCCCGCTCGCCAGGCGCGAGGCGCCGCGTGCTCAACCTGAAGTCCTCAACCGGCAACTGCTCAGCAGCCGTCCAGCGTGAATGGCGGAAGATCTTGCCCGTGTGGATCTTGCCCCCCAGTTGAACCTGCGGAGGCACGAGTAATATCGCGTGCTTTGTGGGATTGATGGCGCTGAAGAGAACTATGACCTGCTCACCGCCGTCAATCACCTCGCTCACTCCCGCTTTGACTTGGTCGCCACGGGGGTTTTCTACGCCCGGACGCTCACCGTAGAGTTTCGGCAGCGGCGCGTGCTCTTGCCGCGTCAAAAGCGCGTTAAGCGCCACCGGCCGGGCTCGCTCGGGTGAGGGCCGCGCTCCCATCGTGAACGATGCGGGCTTGAGAGTCGCCGTTGGCACTTCCGCCCGCCCAAGCACAACCGCGTGCTGCGCCTCCGCCACGGGGACGGTCTCTCCGATCAACTCCGCGGGATAATCCGGCTTGATCATGAAGCTCCCGGCCCGCTTATACTCGACGACAAAATCAACGTTTTTGGAACTTGTCCCATGGCTCATCACCAGCAGGCTGGTTTCATGCCCCTCGCTGGTCGAGATGAGCAAGTTGGATTCTGCCGGCTGAGTCGTGAGGGCCTTCACAAAAACCACGGTCGGCTCGTTCGGAGAATGCTCCACCTGAAATAGCTTAGGATTGCCAATGGCTACCGAATTAACCGCTTCGGGCATGCGGATCGCGGTTACAAAATGCGGGCGAACGTCAACAACCGTAACCTCGCCATCGACTTCCGGTTTCGACACAATCACCGGCTGGACGGGCGCCTGCGCAAAACAGGAAGCCGCAATCACGATCATCGCCAGAAATTGACCATGCCATCTCATGCTTCACCTCCGGCCCGCTTCGAGCGCGTGATACTCCCCCGCCACCCGCTCGACGTAGTTGTATATCGCGGGCGAAGAACAGGCAAGTTTTTGCCTCGCAATGCGGCCAGCACCTGCATAGTAGGCCGCAACCACGAGCCGCAAGTCCCCGTGGAACTCACGCATCAACACGGCCAGGTACGCAACGCCCGCCCGGATGTTATCTTGAATCAGAAACCGGTTCCGAACCCGGAATTCATATGCTGTTCGCGGCATCAACTGCATGACGCCTGCGGCGCCTTTCGATGAGACCGCGTATGGATTTCCACCTGATTCCACGATGATGATCGCCTCCACCAACTCCTCTGGGACGCGGTACTGCTGTGCATAGTACCGCGCCCAGCCGAGCTCGTACTCCGCGAGCGTCATGGGCGGCGCCGTCCATGCCGGCGATACCGCCGAGAGCAGCGCCATCAGCAAGAAAAAGGGTTTCACACCGTTGCCAGGGCCTCGATCACCATGCCACTGTCTCGACACACATCGGGACAGGCTCTACCTCTTGCCAAAACCTGGTCTCGATAACGCTTCGAATCGGTGACGAGCCCGTCAAATCCCCCCTTCAGCATCAGCTTCTTGCGATCGGATTCAGTCTTGGCGATAAAGGGCAGCAAAACATCGCGCTGATCGGGGTTGATTTCTTCAACGCCCAGGAGCTCAAGCGCCCGCGCGAGCTCGAGCATCTCCGCAATCGACGGCGGCTTCTCCATCATCCAGCCGCGCAAAGCGTGCGCCAGGCCCACGATTTGGGCTTGCAGCCGCCCGTTCTGCCCACTGCCTCGAATCGCGAGGATCTCTGCCTCGCGCCCGACCGTCGGGTACTCAAACCGCAGATAGATGCAGCGCCGCCGCAGTGGGTCGCCGAGCCTCCGCTCTTCGTTCGACGAAAGCACCACGAAAGGAATCGTCTTCGGATCGGCTTTGATTGTACCGAGCTTGGGGATGCTGACCTGCCAGGCGCTCAAGATTTCAAGCAGCATCGCCTCGAACTGCTTGCTCACTTTGTCGATCTCATCAATCAGGAGCACGCAAGGTTTGTCCTGGTAGCGGAGTGCACGCACGATAGGCCCTTCGGCGAAGAAATCGAGCGAGTGCAGACGATTACGGATTGCATCCCAGTCCCTGTCGAGATGCTCGGCTTGGGTATCAAGAAAGAGCCGCTGCAGGCCCTCATCGAACCGGCCGATGGCTTTCTCCTCGGTGATGCCCTCGTAGCATTGCAGGCGCTCAACGACGGCTCCGGCCGCCTCTGCCACCGCGTAAGCCAGCTCGGTT
>DASUKV010000082.1:0-4716 GCA_036278555.1 Terriglobia bacterium | reverse complement strand
GGGCCGACCTGTGCTAAACTTCTTGCCTCACCCTGAGCGGCATCTCCATCGTGAGGCTCCCATGGAAGAAATCGGAAACATTCTGCCCAGCATTTTCAAGAAGAAGATCTTAGGCCGAAGCGCGCCGTTCCTGGAGGCGCTCCGCCCGCTCTGGCCGCGCGCCGTGGGAAAATTGATCGCGCAAAATACTCACCCGGTGGCGTTTACCGGGGGCCTGCTCAGCGTTGATGCCCGCTCGCCTTCGTGGGCAGTTCAGCTTCAGCAGATGTCGGAAACAGTCCGAGCGCAGATCAACTCCTTCGTGGGCGGACCCGTGGTAAGAAAACTCCGGGTCCGCTACCAGGCGAACTGGAGCGATGCGGCGCCTCCGCTCGCCATCCCTCCGGATTTACCGCCTTCCCGCCCGCGAAGTTCACCTCCGTTGGAGCACGCGGGACTGAGTTCGGAGCTCGCTCAAATCGTCGAGCGGTCATTTGTGAAGTATTTCTCGCCGGGCGCCAAAAGGATGAATTGATGCCGTTGAACGAAAAGGATGTGCGGTACGTTGCGGACTTGGCTCACCTGGAGCTGACCGATGAAGAGGTGAGGAAATTTCAGCCTCAGCTCGACGCCATTCTGGGACACATGCAGACGCTCAACCAGTTGGATACCACCAACGTGGAACCGATGGCCCAGGTGATTGCCCTCGAATCGCCCAATGCCTCCCTTCGCGCCGACGAGGTGCGGAAATCGTTTCCGCAATCCGTGGCGGTGGCCGGCGCGCCGGGGGCCGCAGAGGGATATTTCAAAGTGCCGCGTGTGATTGAGAGAGAATAAGGATCGTAGCTCGGCGGTAGGTGCCTGGGCAGTAGCTGGTTGAAAAGCAGTGACCCGCTTGCTGTCATTCCGAGGGCCGGCGTTTTGGGTCGACCCGAGAAATCTGCTTTGGTTTCAATCCCCTGATCACAAACAGAGTCCTCGCTGTGCTCGGAATGACATCCAGGGTTATTCAGGGAAGTTTATAGCTCAGGACACCACAAACGGAAGCTCAATGGATCTAACCGCGCTCAGCGTCGAGGGAATCCGCGAGGTGCTCGCCGCCAGGCAGGCCTCCGCCGAAGAAATCTGCCGCGAGCATTTGAAGCGCATTCAGCAGGAAGACCCGCAGGTGCGCGCCTATCTCACCGTAAGCCCGGAGCGCGCCCTCGAGCAGGCGAAAAAGGTGGACGGTTGGATCGCGGAAGGCAAGCCGCTGCCTCCACTCGCCGGCGTCCCCGTGGCCGTCAAGGACGCCATCGTTACCCAGGATTTGCGCACCACTTGCGCCTCAAAAATCCTGGAGAACTATACCCCGCCTTATAGCGCCACGGCGGTTGAGCGACTGGAATCGGCGGGCGCTGTGGTCCTGGGCAAAACCAACTGCGATGAATTCGCAATGGGTTCTTCCACCGAAAACTCCGCCTATTTCCCCACCGGGAACCCGCACGACCTCACCCGCGTGCCCGGCGGCTCAAGCGGCGGCTCGGCGGCTGCCGTTGCGGCCAATATGGCAACCGTCTCGCTGGGGACTGACACCGGGGGATCCATTCGCCAGCCCGCGTCGTTTTGCGGCGTCGTGGGCATGATGGGAACTTACGGCCTGGTCTCGCGCTTCGGCCTGGTGGCTTTCGGCTCCTCACTGGATCATATCGGGCCGTTTGGCCGCACGGTGCGGGATGCCGCTTCGGTGCTGAAAGTGATTGCGGGCCGCGACCCGGCGGATTCGACCAGCGCGGACGTGGTAATCCCCGACTACGAAGCCACGCTTGAGAGCGGAGCGAAAGGCGTTACCGTAGGCGTGCCCAAGGAATATTTTGAAGGGCTGAGCGCCGAAATCGGGGACAACGTTCAGAAGGGCCTCGATCGTCTGGCCGAAGTCGGCTGCAACATCACTCCCATCACCCTGCCGCACACTCAATACGCGATTGCATGTTATTACATCATCTGCACGGCGGAGGCCAGCTCAAACCTGGCGCGCTATGACGGCGTGCGCTACGGGTTCCGGTCGCCGGATTACGATGGCTTGCGCGGAATGTACCGCAAAACCCGTGATGCAGGATTTGGGGCTGAGGTGAAGCGGCGCATCATGCTGGGGACTTACGTGTTGAGCTCCGGCTACTATGACGCCTACTACCGCAAGGCGCAGCAGGTGCGCGCCCTGATCGCCCGCGATTTCCTGGAAGCCTTTGACGAGGTGGATGTGATTGTGACGCCCACTTCTCCCATCCCGGCCTTCCGGCTGGGCGAGCGCGCGGACGACCCGTTACAAATGTATCTGGCGGATATTTACACCGTCACCGCGAGCCTCGCCGGAATTCCCGGCATCTCCGTCCCTTGCGGCAAAACGAAGAGCGAACCTCGTCTTCCGGTAGGCATGCAGATTCTCGCCAAACACTTTGATGAAGCCCGCCTGCTCCGCGTCGCGCGAGCTTTCGAAAAGGCTGGCGGCTTCGAAGTCGCGTAATAATTACGGCCGCGACGCTCGCGGCGCGATAGTGTGCGCAGCAAAACCCTCCTGACACTCTGTGATGTACATGACCCCTCACCCGGCCTTCGGCCACCCTCTCCCACCGGGAGAGGGCTGAAAACGGAAGCGGCTACGGCTTCACTTCGGAGCGAGCGCCGAGGAAAAGGATCGCAGCCCTCGCCCCATCCAGGGCTACGGGCGGTAAATCCCAAGACTTCCCCCCTCTCCCTTCGGGAGAGAGGGGACCGCCCTTCGGCTCCGCTCAGGATAAACTTCGCGGTGGGTGAGGGTTTTCGCAGGCAAACCCCCTCGTTTCGCGCTTGCGACGATGTAACGCCAATTTGTGCCACGATGTACTACCGGTTCCCGTGCAGCATTTTTTCCGTATCCAATTGCACTTGCGTAAACCCAGCCGGAATCTGGAAAAGCGAGGCATCCACCGAGTCGGTGGAGTAGGAAGTGACCCGAATCGTCATTTCCATCAGCGAATTGCTGGGTGCAGAGTTCCCGGAGGTGTTGTTATTGGCCGAATTCGCCGAAGAGGACGCGTTGGAGTTTGACTGTTGTTCTTCATCCTGTTGCTGCTTCTTCTTTTTCTTATGTCCGAAGCGCCCGAACCCGCCAAACATGCCTCCAATGGCTTTGGCCGCGGCAACTTGAGGAACCGCGTCGGCCACAGAGGGAGATGAAGATTGTGCCGGTTGCTGTTGTGGCGCCGCCTGTTGCTGTTGCGGCGTCCCCTGCTGCTGAGGCGGAGTTTGGCCCGTGCCCGTCAAATTGATCACTTGGAGCAACGGCATGCCCTGCGGGATTTTCCCGCCCCTGTAAAGATCCGCCATCGATTTTGCTACGCGCGGATCAGGTCCGAAGCTGCCCGGAGTCCAGCCAATCTCGCTCGCCATTTTTTTATAGAAGGCGCTGACTTCGCCATAACCGTTCACGGAAGACGCGATCCACGAATCGACGACGGTATCGAGCGAACCCTTCTGGGTTCCGTGTGTCTGGTCGGTGGCCTCCATTTCAAGCTCCACTTTCATGTTCACTTCCTGCGCGCTCTGGCCGAGCAGCGTTTGGGTGCGGCCGGTAGGATTCACTTCGATCTTCGGCGTCATCTTAACGTTCGTCTCCCCATCTTTGCCGCTGTGCGTTTGCTGATTTATCCGCTCGCTGGCTTTTTGCAAAGCTTCACGCATCTGCTCAAAAGTGGCCACGCTGTAACTGCTCTTCTTGGGATTCACATGGATAATGCGCTGTCCGCTCAGATCAATGATCTGGTAACTGCCATCGGCTTCGTCGGTGCGTAGATAATCACCCTTCACATAGGTTGTGCTGGGCATCGGCTCGCGAAGTTTCTTACTGAACATGCCAAGGGCGTGTACCACGCCCGCCATCGCGCCGCCGGTAATCTGGCTGGTTTGGGTGTACCTAAAATCCGCTTGACCCCGGATGGAAACAAAGAAAAAAGACACCACCGCCAGAACTGCGATTTTCCTGGCCATATCTTCCCTCCAAACGCAGAATGGACTTGACTACCTGGATGCGTCCTATCCTAGTGGAGTTCGCTTCGCAGGTCAATTCGCTCGCGGCGGCGATGTGCGGCGCGTCATTAGAAACATTTAATGCATAACTGCCCAGAAAACCTTCCGGCACGCCGGAGCGCGGCCATCCGTTGGCCGCTATGAAAATCGCTCCCCTCCTCGGATGAGGAGGGGTTAGGGGTGGTGGGCGTTTCAAGATGCGCCATGCCAACCACCCCCGCCCTTCCTTAACTGAGGAGGTGAATAACCAGAACCATTTTCACGCGCAGGTGATGAGCCGCAGGCTCATGGCGTCTGCGCTCAGGGCAAGCTTTGCGGCCTTGGAAGCAAATGATGCCAGCAGGAGACACCGGGCGCAGAGATTGGCGGTCGAAGTCGTAACTGTTTGCAGAGCACCACAACACCAGGGTTGACAAATCCCCACAAGTGGACGAAAAACAGAACAGTGCGGGGGTGGCGGAACTGGCAGACGCAAGGGACTTAAAATCCCTCGGCCCGTAAGGGCTATGCGGGTTCAACTCCCGCCCTCCGCACCAGGCTTTCTACAATTCAGGCCCGCGTTGCATAATTCTCGTCAGAAGGTGGGTTCCTCCAGTGCTGTTAAACCCTCACCCACCGCGAAGTTTAGCCTGAGCGCAGCCGAAGGGCGGTCCCCCCTCTCCCGGAGGGAGAGGGCTGGAATCTCTCGAATTT
>DASUKV010000081.1:0-4374 GCA_036278555.1 Terriglobia bacterium | reverse complement strand
CCCGGGAGGCCCTGATGACCCGCGGGCGGTACTTTATCCGGGTGCTTCGGCCGGCAAGCGGCGCGATCTCAGAGCGGGAATTCCGAGACTTGCTGGCGTCGGTGGGCGGCGAGCGTCTTTCTGCCTCAAACGTGGAAAGCCTTCCTGAGGCGCTCCCGCGCCAGGGCCTCGTACCGGGCAGCGTAAAATACCTGCTGGGTCTTCAGGCGGCGCAGCAAGTGCTTCCTTCCTCTTTTCCAGCCCGCCTGATCGGCTTCCAGGACGGGGTCGAAGCGCAACTGGGCGTCTACCGGCATGACGCTCATCGCCTGACGCTGCTCGAAATCAGTTATCCGACGCCGCAGATTGCTGAAGCTCAATACAAGGCGATGACGGAGGCGGTTCAACTTAATAAGGATCGCGGACCGGGCTCAGTTTTTGGACGGCAGCAAGGTTCCTACGCGTTCTTGGTTTTGGATTCGGACTCAGCCACGGCAGCGAACCGGCTTTTAGATCAATTTAAAGTGTCGCAGATTATCAGTTGGAACGCCCCTTACCCTGGCAAAGGGTCCATGGGCTACCAGTTGGTAAGGCTCGTTCTGGCTAATCTGGAACTGGTCTTGCTCATCATCATTCTTGCGATTGTTGGAGGAGCCTCGATCT
This sequence comes from Terriglobia bacterium, assembly GCA_036278555.1. Classification (GTDB taxonomy): domain Bacteria; phylum Acidobacteriota; class Terriglobia; order UBA7540; family UBA7540; genus RH2-MAG17b. The sequence goes on along the minus strand of DASUKV010000081.1, from coordinate 3,732 downwards.
TCCTGACTAAGAAGCTGATTCTAAAGTTGTTTCCTAATTCGACTTGGGTGCGTGCGGATAAGGATGACATGATAAAACTCAATCTTAGTTAAATCAAAGCATCTATAATCAAATACTTACGAGATAAATGGAATGTGAATCGTGAGATACCGAAGGAGAGATGTCCAAATCGTGGAACCCAGCAAATATTTCACGTAAGCAACTGAATATAAAAGCGTTGTAGTCGCAAAATTTTATATAAAAATCCCTTGACAGCGCCCGCCCGGATTCAATAGACTCCCTTCGAGTTTAGGTGGCGGGGCGCGTCCGCCGTTCTATTCTCCTCTCAAAAATGCTCACCCGTAGATTTGGCGGCAAGAACAAGTCTGCTGGGTGAGCATTTTAATGTCTGCCCAAGCCGGCGTAGCTCAGTTGGCAGAGCAACGGTTTCGTAAACCGTAGGTCGGGGGTTCGATTCCCTTCGCCGGCTCCATGTTTTCAATACCTTACCGGCATAGCTTGGGAAATTTTGGGAGTTGTTGTGCCCAATGTTGTGCCCAAAACAGGCGAATCGACGGATAGAGTCAGCACTTTACTCTCCGCCAGTTTCTTCGCTATCTGCTTGTAGTGCTCGAATACCGCCTGCGAAGCGCGGCGGTGTTCTTCCGCCCGACCGTGGGTGTAAATGAGTGTTGTCCGTTCCGCCGTATGACCTAACCGATCCTTGCGAACTCCGATCGGCACGTGATTTTCGTCCATGATTGTCGAATTGACGTGCCGGAGAGCGTGCCAGCCTACAGCGGAAATACCGAGTCCCGTTGCCACGGGTTTAATGATCCGCTTCATGACGTTCGTGTAGCCGACCGGCCCTGTTCCCTTAGCATTGGGAAATACGAAATCTTCCGGTCTTGCCTCAGGAAACAAAGATCGGTAACTGCCGAGCCGTTCGAGTTGGTCTTCAATCAAGTAGACTACCCGTACGCTGTTTGACGTTTTGGGCGTGCTTAGCTTGAACCCCCAAACCGACTCCCTTACGATAATCAGTCCTTGCTCCCAGTCAATGGAACTCCAGCGCAGGGCGCTGGTTTCTCCAATCCGTAGTCCCGTCTGATAAGTTAACCACCAAAGTGTCCGGACTTTGAGGTCCGGGATGTTCTCTTCGATGGCCAGAATGTCCGCTTCGTTCATCAGCTTCGGTCGTTTTGGCGATGGACGGGAGGGGAGTTTGATTTGGTGCGCGGGGTTTTTTGCCAAGCGCCCATCTTCGACCGCTCGGGAGAAGAGCGCACCCAGGTAAGTTTTAACTTTCTTAGCCGCAGACCATGATATACCCCGCTTCATCAATTGATTGACGTGCCGTTGCAGGATATCGCGATCCAGTTTGCTGATCGGGAAAGCGCCTAGGATTGGAAGCACGTGTTTATTCAGTGTGATTCTCATGTCGTGTTGAGTCGATTGCTTAAGCGATGGGAAAACCAATTCCACATGCTCCTGATACAAATCCGCCAGGGTGCCGGTTGCGACGTGTTGAGATTGCTGATCGTTTAATTTGCCAACGATCTCGTTGAGTTTTCTTGTAGCAGCGCGTCGAGTCGGAAACTCTGTGCGATACCCCACAAAGACCGATTTCCGCTTTCGCGTGCCATCCTCGAAATACTGCCAATACCAGCCTCGCCAGAATTTGGTCTTGCGTCCTTCGAGGCGAGGTTTACCTCCTGATTGAAAGTGTCTCCGGGAAAACATTCGTCGTATCCTTTCCCGGGGTTGGCTGACCAAGGAAACATTACCATCGGGCCGACCAGTATGGCAAGCAAGGTAATCTTCAATTTCCTCGGGATCAAAGCGCAGCGCGCGTCCCAGCCGATGCACGGGCAAAGGATCAAATGCATTGCGGCGGACACGCCGGTAGACCCAATCTTGAGAAACCACGAGGCGTTCCCGGAGCTGCTTTACGGTCAGTAGCTGGCCGCTTGAAGCATTCTCTGATGCCGACATTTTTCGGACCACCCACTAACAGCAGGATTTGAGGTGGGCGAATCAAAATTGGGCCAACGTCGGGTATCGGCTGAAGGGTGGACTACGTAAAGAAAGGGGCAAAGGGGAAAGCGTATTCAAGGGGACAGGCAAGGATAAGGGCCGCAAGGGAAGGGACTCGCCCTGGCGGGCCCCGGCTGCGTCGGCATGCCGCCGCCGCAGCCGGGTGGTCATGTTTGCGTCCGTGTCCTCGTGCCGCCCAACCCTTTGCTCATGGTTGTGTTCTGCTGAGAAAAGCACGAAACAACGGGTGATAGAGCTTGTATCGGCCCCGTTTTGTGCGGATCAGCAAGCCTCTCTCGGTTAAGCGGCTGAAGTATTCGTAATGCGAGCGGTCAACGAACTGGACAGGGCTAAATTCCTGCTCACGGCAAGTAGCCACCGCATTGAGAAGTTCGACTTCCTTTTCGGAGAGGTTAGCCAGATCGGATGAAAACTTCTCTCTTTCGAGTTCGTGAAAGATTTCGGGCCAGTGATCGGCAGCGTCCACCAGCCGGGAGCCTTGTGCGCGGGCTAATAATTGTCGGCTGATGAAGGCCAGAAAGTAGGGATAGCCCAGCGTCTTTTCAAAAAGCCAGTCGGTGAGTTCCCTGGGTCTCTGGCCGCTCGCGTTGAAGAACGCTTCAACATATTCCAGGGTTTCGCCAAGGGTGAATGGCGCTAGATAGAGTTTGTTGTAGAAGCGGACGGCGGGTTCGGCAAAGCTTCGAATACCCGAAAAGTAATCGCTTCGGGCCGAAAAGCAAACGCTATAGTTCAACCCGTCGATGCCGAAGGATTGGAATTGATCCCGGAGGGCAAGAGCGATGTCAGCGGTGTCTCGAAGGTTATGAAGATCATCCAGAAAGAAGATCGCTCCTCGGAAGTGAGCGGGTTCGAGGAATCGCCTCCAGGCGTCCGCGAGCGAATGCCGCAAAAGTGCGCTACCCGAGCTTAGGAAGTTCTTGGTTTCTCGATCCAGACCGAATCCCGCAACGTTGATCCGCTTCAATTTCCAGTTTTGTACTTCATTGCGAATGCGCGTTGAGGTCGAATTTGAGGTCGCCAAGGTTTCGGTGAGTTTATCAAGGAGGCTCTCGGCCAATCGATGATAGTCGCCGAGGTCTTTGCTGATCGAAAAGATGACGGGCAGCAAGGCGTAGGGGTGGCTGGCACAGATCGAGGCGAATTTGAGGAGTAAGCTGCTCTTGCCGATGCCCCAATCGCCCAGCACCGCAAATGACGGTGTCCTTTGCGTCTCGAAACTCTGACGCAGAGCTTCTTCGAATGATTTGATTTGACTCTGACGTCCGATGAAGTGGTCTGGCCGCACAGGGAAATTCGGTTCGGGCAGCACGTTCTTCCTCTGATCTCACAGACCTCACAATCCTCAATTGAGGTTTGTGAGTTTTGCTACTTCGGCCACATGTCTTTATGACTTATCGCCGTTACTCTAGACTGTTGCGCCGGAGCCAACGACCCGGCCGGGTCGTTGGCTCCGGCGGACGGTGCTATTCAGCCGATTCCGTAGCCGTGCTCGCGGCCACCGAACGAATTGGAATAGCCGTCCGGCAGGTTGATATACACGGCATAGCCGCGTGGGTCCCCATTCAGATGGTTGAGCGTGAGGCCCGTCCGCTTGAGCATCTTTTCCACTTGCTCGTCCAGGCTCTCAAGCCGTTTTTGCTGTCGCTGGCTGAGACCTGAGTTGCAGGCGATTTCATTCAAGCGACTCAGCGA
>DASUKV010000080.1:0-2532 GCA_036278555.1 Terriglobia bacterium | reverse complement strand
GGCTTCGCAAAGCCGCTGCACGAGACAGGGAGACTCTCTGGAAGGAAATCGGGGGATTACTCAACACCGTCTCCGCTAGCGAATGTACGAACTTCTTTGCCTCTTGCGGATATGTAAGCACTTAAATCGAAAACGCTCTAGACGCCTCAAGACACCTTTGGAGCGCAAAGACTATGAGGAAAATGTCAGACCGTAAGAAGCGCCAAACTGTACAGAACACGATGCGGAAGGAGTATCGGTTCGACTACCGGCGGGCAAAGCCTAATCGGTTTGCAGAAACGATGACGGAAGGCAGGGTTGCCGTTGTCCTCGAACCGGATGTTGCTGCCGTCTTCAGATCTTCTGAAGCTGTCAACGCTCTCCTACGTTCGGTCATTGCCGCCATGCCCCGCCCGGAGCATTGACGAGATTCAGCTCAAGCAAGCGCGCGTGAGCGGCCTTCGTGCTACGCCCAGTAATTGCGGTCGAGGGAGCGGTATTGGATGGCCTGGGAGATGTGATCGGTTGAGATGGAAGATGATTCCGCGAGATCGGCGATGGTGCGCGCGACCTTCAGGATGCGGTCGTGAGCGCGGGCGCTCAGCCCCAGACGGTTCACGGCGCTTTCGAGCAGGCGTTCGCATTCGGCGGAAATCGCGCAGTATTTGTGGATTTGCCGGGGGCTCATCTGCGCGTTTGAATAAATCTTCTCGCCCTGATAGCGCGCCAACTGGCGTTGGCGCGCCTTGATGACGCGCCGCCGGATTTCCTCCGAACTCTCCCCGCCCGAATCGTCGCGCAGTTCGCGGTATTTGACGGCGGGCATGTCGATGTGAATATCGATGCGGTCGAGCAGCGGGCCGGAAATCTTGGAAATATAGCGCTGGATCAGGGGTGGTGTGCAGGTGCACTGGCGCGATGAATCGTTGAAAAACCCGCACGGGCAGGGGTTCATGGCGGAGGCCAGCATGAAGCGCGCCGGGAAAGTGAGAGACATTGAGGCGCGGGCGATCGTCACGGTACCGTCTTCCAGGGGCTGGCGAAGAACTTCGAGAACGTTGCGCTGGAACTCCGGAAGCTCGTCCAGAAACAGCAATCCGTTATGCGCCAGGCTCACTTCGCCCGGCCGCGGCACGGCGCCTCCGCCGATGAGGCCCGCATCTGAAATCGTGTGGTGCGGCGCGCGAAAGGGCCTCGTACCCACCAGCCCCGCGCCCGGGTCGAGAGCCCCTGCCACGCTGTGAATCTTGGTGGTCTGGATCGCTTCATCAAAGGTGAGCGGAGGCAGAATGGTGGGAATTCGTTTGGCCAGCATCGTCTTGCCGGCTCCTGGAGGGCCGATCATCAGGATATTGTGGCCGCCCGCCGTCGCCACCTCAATCGCGCGCTTGGCGTGAAGCTGTCCCTTGACCTCGCAGAAATCTACGAGATATTGGCTCGATTGCGCCAGCATTTCCCCCACGTTCACCCGCGCCGGAGCGAATTCGCGCGTCTCATTGATGAAGTCCAGGACCTCAGGGAGCGATCGGAGACCGTAAACCGCCACATCCTGCACCACCGCGGCCTCGCGCGCGTTCTCCACGGGAAGCACGAGCTTCGGAATCCGCTTCTGGCGCGCCAGGGACGCGATGGAAAGCGCGCCCTTCACCGGCCGCAAACTGCCGTCGAGTGAAAGCTCGCCCAGAAACAGATAGTTTCTCAGGTCCGTTTTCAGCAGAACCCCCGTCGTGCCCAGGATTCCCAGGGCCATCGCCAGGTCAAACCCCGAGCCTTCCTTCTTCACGTCCGCCGGGGCCAGGTTCACAGTGATATTCTGAAACGGAAAATCATGGCCGCAGTTTTTGATAGCGGACTTAATTCGCTCCCGGCTCTCGCGCACCGCGGCGTCCGGCAGACCGACGGTCATGAAGTTGGGATTCCCGGCGGAAATATCGACCTCGGCCTCGACGAGATAAGCGTCGATGCCAAAAACTGCGGCGCTGAAGGTTTTGAAGAGCATGGCGAAACGCTTTCCACTCTATTCGAAGGCTTCGAATCGGGCTGGACGGTTCAACAAAATCCAAGCATAATGCGTTTTGTTAACTAAAGAATAACTAAACAGGGATTATACACAAACTGGCCGAAGGCAGCAGCGAAGATGCAGGGGCCTTTGAATCAATTCTTAAGCTTTGCGATAGGGTAGCCTTGCCAGATATATTCCAGGGCCTCGGGCAAAGTCTGCCGTTTTACAGCGTGGTCAACATGCCCGGCGTTGCGAGCGAAAATAAACTGGTAATGGTAGCCCTTTGCCGCGAGCGCCTTGGCCATCTCTTCGTTGGCGAGAACCCAATCGTGCATGCCATCGCGCATGATGTTGGGGTTAAGAAGGTCCCGGTCGCCGACTTCCAGCCAGATGCGAAGGGGCTTGCGCGGGCTCTTGGGAATGAGGCGCTCGTGAAATTCCCACGCTCCATGCGGCGTGTTCGGATTGTAGGGCCACTGCTGATTGACAAAGGTCCCTGAATAGCTCAGGACGCGGTGATAAAGCTCCGGATGGTACCACGCCATGATCAG
>DASUKV010000079.1:0-19183 GCA_036278555.1 Terriglobia bacterium | reverse complement strand
CGTGCAAAACTATGGGCGATTTGTGGAGCCTTCGCGGACTCTCCTGTTGGGAGCTGGCGAAGCGAACATGCTACAGGATCTGGGAGGACGAAGTTTTCGGACAGGCAGCTCGACTCGCGTTCTATTATTTCCTTGGCATATTTCCGGCCCTTCTGTTGCTGCTTATCGTGCTGCATCCGATCACCCGTGCCGGACCGGGGCTGCGTAACACGCTGGTTGATTCGTTCCAGCAGATCGTGCCCCGGGAAGCGTCGGTGCTGATCGCGAAGACAATTGCGGAACTGAACGCAAGAGCCGCCGTCGGGGTCGGAGCTTTCTGGGCGGTGCTAGCCGCGGTCTGGGCGGTTTTGAGCGGCACGTGGGGCATGATGGTCGGCCTGAACAAAGCCTATGGGGTGAAAGAAGAGCGGGACTGGTGGAGAATTCTGATCACGGCTTCCGGGCTGACGATTTTGCTGGCCGTCATTGGCCTGGTGGCGCTAGCGGCAATGCTTGGTGGCAGCCGAGCGGAGGCGATTATCGGTCAGCATCTGGGCTTGCATGCTCCCCCGGTTTCCTGGCGGATCATTCAGTGGCTCGTAATCGTCGTATTGTTGCTGCTTTCATTCGCATCAATTTATCGGTTCGGCCCTAACCTAAAAGATCGCAGGTGGCAATGGAGCAATCCCGGTGCGGTTGTAGCAATCGCGCTCTGGGCCAGTTCTACGTTGCTCCTTCGGATGTCTCAGGAACACTTCAGCTCTTCCCAAAGGATCTATGCGGGATTGAAGCCAGTGGTCACGATTCTGCTGTGGTTGTATTTCACAGGCGCGGCGATCCTCATCGGCGGCGAGATTAATTCTGAAATTGAGAAGGCCGCATCCGAAGCGGGTGACTCCGACGTAAGGAAACCCGGCGAGCGGCGCAGCGGCGGTTCCGACTCGGATACTCGTGCTCCGTGAGTCATTATCCTTTCCGTTTGCTGATTTAAGTTGATTAAAACTTGCCAAGCGGGTAGTTCTCAATCGTGGGATGAATTTGCAATGGGAGGTTCCTAGCGATGAAAAGCGGTTCGGCACGACGCGTCCTCTCCTGGTTGCTTGCCGGCCTGCTGATGGGCGCCGCGCTGCTCCGGCCCGGTGTGGCGCGAGCGGAACAAGTAACCGTACGCTATCCAGAGGGTACGGTCCACGGGTTTCTCCTGCTGCGTACACTGAATGGCAAGACGCTCGCCGCCGGTGATCTCATCGAGGTCATAAAGGGGGATCGCGTCATTTCCAATCTGGTCTTCCACTTTAAAGATGGCTCGATTGACGACGAAACCACTATCTTCTCTCAACACCATAGGTTCCGGCTCCTAAGCGACCATCACATACAAAAAGGTCCATCGTTCCCACATCCGATGGATATTTCGATTCATGCCTCTTCCGGTCAGGTTACGGTGCGGTCCAGCGGCGGGAAGGGCAGGAAAGGGAAGGTCGAGACGTACCATCTCGACCTCCCGGCGGACCTGGCCAACGGCCTTGTGCTGACCTTGGTCAAGAACATCGGGCCTGACGTGAAGGATACCAAGTTGTCGTACGTTGCGGACGCCTCAAAGCCACAGCTTGTGAAGATCGAGATTATACCTGAAGGTAAGGAGACGTTTTCCGTGGGGGGGTTCCGTTATAAAGCTATGCGTTACGTCGTGAAGGTAGACCTTGGAGGCATAACCGGATTTCTGGCGAAGCTTCTAGGGAAGCAGCCAAAACCCACCCATGTCTGGGTGGTTAGCGGAAAGGCTCCGGCATTCGTAAAGTCCGAGGGCCAGTTCTACCAAGGTGGCCCGATTTGGCGAACCGAGCTGGCGAGCCCGGTTTGGCAGAAATCGCGGCGTTCTGGTCACTAGACATCGCGGCGTGGGTCTCGCACTGTACTTAAACCAAGATCGTACAAGTTATAGATGTTTCTGCGGCTTATGCGCATTTCTTGCAACTCAGGACTAGGCTTTACTTGAAACCATCGTCGCTGCCCAAGTCCGCACCTGCTGCCAGTGAGGACTGGTGTTCATATAAGATGCCGCCGCACCGCGCAACTGGCTGACGGACTGATAGTCGTCCATGGGAATAAAGCTCGGGAGCGGAGCGTCCGCTCGCATGAAGCGGCCACCGAGAATCTGCTGGCACTGAAAAGTGTCTGCCGGGCCCACACCATCCAACAGCACAGAAATGAGCGGAACGGCCGGAGTCGGCGGAACGGCAAAGGGGAGCAGCCAAAGCAAGGGGCCATAGATCGCGGGCGGCGGGATCGTCTGCATCTTCTGAATCGAAAACCCGGTGCCGACGGAAAGAATCGTGATTTCAGAAAGCTGGACGCCAGACTGCAAGGCCACAGCAAGCGCCTGCGAACAGGGGTTGTTGGCGTAGACTCCGCCGTCGATACAAAAGCCGAGCTGCGGGTGCTGATAAGGTGGGAAGTAGGTGGGCGCAGCGCCCGTGCTCAGCGCGGCATCCACGGGCAGCGTTTCGCCGCCTTCGCCGCTCAGGAGATTATTGATGGTGATGGGCCGCCAGCCTTCCGCGCTTTCTAGCTGAAACGTTGTCACCATCACTTTCCGGAGGCTCGCAAGCGGCTTTGCGGGGAAAAGACCTTGCAGAATAGAGGCAAGGCCGGTGTTGTTGTACTTCACGTTGAAGAGAGAATCCAGATTGCCCCAGAGGCGCTCCACGATGTCGTTTAATTGATGATCCGCGTTGTGCGGGCGCGGCGCGATTCTGAGGCGCGCCAGGAGCGCGTCCAGCTCACTCGTGCGGAAGGGCTGAAAGATTCGGGATCCCTCGTTCGAGTAGATTTCGATAATCCTGCTGATCGGCAACCCGCACGCAAGCCCCAGCGCCAGGATACCGCCTGTGGACGTGCCCGCAAACAAATCCACCTTCTGAAAAATCCCAAACTCCTTCTCCAACTGATCGAGGAGCAGGGCCGTGACCAGGCCCCGAATGCCTCCGCCATCGCAGCTCAGGATGAAATAAGCCATCGCAGACCCCTTTCTACAGTACAGCTTCTACCTATGGGCGCGGGAGTTGTAGCGGCGGCCTAGGCTAACACAGAACGGCGGAGACCGCTACGTCAAGAGTTGCTCTTTTGGGGGACCAGGCAGGGTGGGTCTCTCCAACAACTATGGAGTAGAAAAGGAAACGGGCCGGCGCTCACAGGAGCCGGCCCGCTGCGTGAGGTGAACCGAATGCTTATTCTGACCGGGAAGCCATCTCCTGGAGAGCGCCCTTCGGCGTGCTGATGTAGCCCACCACTCTGCGCGAGGCGACCTGGTAGACGACCATTTCGTAAAAGCTGTGGACGTAATGAGGCGCAAAGAAGATCGGCTGGTCAATCGCCAGGTTCTTCCGGGTCACTTTCATATCGTTATAAAACATATCCACGTGGTAGGTGTGATGGCTGGTGCTGGTATGCTTCAAGGTCAGAGCAATTCCCGCCACCGTCTTTTTCTGGTTCTGATCCAGCGTGAATTCGTAATAATCCCGCTGGCCCAGCTTCTGAAGCGCTGCGATATCCTGATGATTGGTCGCGATCAGCGTGCCCAGATGGCTCCGCGCCATGCCAAGGTCCGAGGCGAGAGTATTCATGGTCTTCTGGGTTTGAGCCAGATTAGTTTTCGCCGCGCTGACGTCCTCGGTCAGTGATCCGACCTGCTGCTGATCCGCCTTTTGAGACAACGCCTGCCGAAGCTGCTGAACGTTGGCGTTCTGCTCGCGCTGCAGCTTTTTCACCAGATTCCCAGCGTAGTGCGCGCGCGACAGAGCCTTCTTTTCCCGGCTGCTCATTTCGGTCGCAGTGCTGTCCAGCTCGCTTCGTAATTCTTCAAGAGACTGCGCATTCGCGTTCTGCAGGTCTTGAAGTTTCGCGGAAAGGTCCGTATTAAGCTGCCGGTTCATCCGCGCCTGCTGCGAGACCAGGTCGGTTCGCAGGGATGAAAAGCGAGTCAGGGTGTAGATCTCCCCGATAATGAGCAGGGCGAGAATTACAAAGATCGCCGCAAATATCCCCGTATGCTCATGCTTTGGGGTTTGCACTACCACAGGCTTTGGTTCTGGGACGTCATCGATCGCCATAAAACTCTCCTTTTAAGGTTCGATATTAAGGGAGGAATACGTGACGAACCTTAAACTTTGTGTTAGAGTTAAGCACGGCAAGTGCCAATGCATGCTCCACGTAAGTTGGTGTGTGACTTAGAGTTAATCACTGCCGGAAGCCGAGCCAGACAAATTTAATCCGCAATTCCTTCTCCTCGAATGTAAATTCTCTACAGCGATCCACATAGGCCGCAGCAGAACATCCTCTAGATTAGATTTCCCGAACCTGCCACGAGCGTCAACGCTTTCGCTCATTTTGCGTGGTTTCAGCTTGCCCTTTGACTTTAGCATGCTCGCGGGTCCAACCCTCCTTCGTCACTTGCCGGGCGCGGCCGAGCGCCAGGGATTCGGGCGGGACATCCTCGGTCAGGGTCGAACCGGCCGCGACGTAGGATGCTTTCCCAATCCGCAGAGGCGCCACCAGCATCGAACCGCTGCCCACAAAAACGCCATCTTCGATCACCGTCGGGTATTTCTTCTCTCCATCGTAATTGCAGGTCACGGTTCCGGCTCCGATATTCACGCGCTCGCCGACCGTGGCATCACCCAGATAGGTTAGATGCTGGGATTTGCTGCCGCGCCCGATCCGCGAGTTTTTCACCTCGACGAAGTTCCCCACCCGCGCTTCCGGCCCCACTTCCGCCCCTTGGCGAAGGTGGGCGAAAGGACCGATCGCCGCATCAGAGGCCACTTGCGAGCCGCCAATCACGGAAAAGCAGCGAAGGGTTACGCGGTCGCCCACCACCGAATCCCGCAGCACGCAGTAGGGCTGCACGATGCAATCGCGGCCCAGGCGGGTGCGCCCCAGCAGGTGCACGCCGGGCTCAATCCGCGTGTCCCGTCCCACTTCAACAGGATCATCAATCACCGTGGTTTCCGGATCCACAATTGAGACGCCCGCGCGCATCAGCGCCTCCGCCTTCTGCTTCCGGATAATTTTCTCCACTTGCGCGAGCTCCACCCGGTCATTCACGCCCAGCACCTCGCGCGAGTTCGCCACCGGGAAGGCCATCACCTTCAGCCGCCGCCGGTTGAAAATCCGCACCATATCCGTCAGCAAAAATTCCCTTTGCGCGTTCGTATCCCTCAGATCATTGAGGTGTTCGAGCAATTCCGGACGGGAAAAACAGATGATGCCGGAGCTGATTTCGCGAATTTTCTTCTCCGCCGGGGTGCAATCCTTTTCTTCCACAATGGCGCGAACGCGGGCGCCCGCGGAGCGCAGGATGCGTCCGTACCCGCCAGGCTTTTCCAGCCGAGTCGTGAGGATCGTGGCCGACGCTCCGCATTCCGCATGAAATTCAACCAAGCCGCAGAGGGTCTCGGGACCTAACAGGGGCGCATCACCTACCAGGACTACGAGCGCCGGGCTGGGACAGGCCTCGATTTGTGTTTGCGCCGCGATCACGGCGTCGCCCGTGCCGCGCTGCTCGCGCTGGGTGACGAATTCGAGTCCCGGCCGGGCAAAAGTCTCGCGGACCCGTGCCGCTTCGTGTCCCACCACCATGTAAGCGCGCTCCGGGTGGCAGGAAAGTGCCGCTTCCAGAACGTATTCCCCCAGGGGGCGGCCCGCCAACAGGTGCAGCACTTTGCTGTGATCCGATTTGAAGCGCGTTGCTTTTCCAGCGGCCAGGATCAGGGCCGAAAACCGTGAGTCTTTCATAAGAACTCCATCATAACAGCAGTCAGGCCTCCGCTGGCGAGACCCCGAACCGGAGCCGGCGGCGCTATCGCAATGAAATCGGGAACCGGTTTAATGATGCGCGGGCGGCGGGGGAGGCGGCAGGGATTTCACCCTTTTCTTGATGGCTTCGAATTGCGGAGTGTCCGTCACATATTTTTTGGGCGCGCCGAGCTTGGGAATTTCCTCATCCACCGCCTTGATGCGGTTGCCTGGGTTGGGGTGGTCGGAGAAAAACTGAATCGTCTGCTGTGGATACTTCTGCTGCAGGATTTCAAAAAATTGCGCCATGGCGTGAGGGTCATATCCGGCGCGGTAAAGGATGTAAGTGCCCACCTGGTCGGCCTGGGATTCCATGCCGCGCGAGTTATGAAGGAAAACCGAATTGACGCCCACCCCCAGCGCGATCTGCCCCAAATTGGCGGCCACGGAGCCGCTGCCGAGAATGCTGCTGAGGATCGAAAGCGGCGTCTTGGCGATCGCCATTTCGGAAGCTTGATGCGTGCCATGCCGCATCACCACGTGGCCGATTTCATGGGCCATCACGCCCGCAAGCTGGGCTTCATCCTGCGCCGCCTCAATGGTGCCGCGATTCACGAAAACGTAGCCGCCCGGCAGCGCGAAAGCGTTGATGTCACCGGTGTTGACGACGTGGAATTCCCAGACATAAACCTTGAGGTCATTCGGCGCGTCCGCGGCGAGTTTGCGGCCCAGGCGGGTGATGTAATTCAGCGTTTCTTTGTCATGCAGCAGCGGCACCTGCTTTTCGATTTGCAGCGCGTTTTGCTTGCCCAGTTGCACATCCTGTTGCGGAGAATAGAGGTTAAACCCGGGCTTGAAGCTGATCTCGCTGACGGCAAAGGCCGCGACGGGGACCAAGACCAGGCAAACCACGATCCACGCTCGCAGCCGCAGCGTTCTCTGGCCCTGACATCTCACTGCGGCCCTTCTTTGTGTCTTTGTGCCTTTGTGGTGCATCCGTTGCTCGCAGCCTCGATCCGCCGGGCGCTTAGACCTTCACCGGGGCCGGACTTTTCGACCCGTTCGTGACGAGCGCCTCGCGCATATAGGCGTAGCACTTTTTCATCTCAGCGATCGTATCCAGGCCGGGCTTCGGCCCGTATTCGTATTCGATATTGGCGGGAATTTTCCAGTGATTGTCCCGCAGCAGGCGCAGAACGGCCACAATCGGCGTATCGCCCTGCCCGAACGGCACCGCCGGTCCGTGATTCCGCTTGCGATCCTTGATGTGCAGCGTCACGATGCGGCCGTGGTGCTGTTTGATAAAAGAAACCGGGTCCTGGTTGGCCGCCGTGAAGTGGCCGATATCAAGGTTAATCGCGAGGTACTTTGAAGCGCCTTTGAGAGCGCGCTCGAATGTGGCGGGCGTTGAAAACTCATCCGGATTCGCGGTGTCATCGTGGTTATGAAAGCCGACCGTGATCTTGTATTTCTGGGCGTATTTGTCAACGCGGGGCGCGACGCTGACGTTCGACGAGGCGGTGATGTACTTCAGGCCCATCGCCTGCGTCATCTGGAAGCCGCGCTCGATTTCGGGGTCGGTGAAGTCGCTGCGAAAACTGTAATTGTAGGCGTAGAGAAGGATGCCGGCATTGTCGAAATGGCGGCGAATAGCGCGGAAGCGGCTCAGCGGAACCGTCAAACGCCACTTCCGGAGCGCTTCGCGGGAAAGGTGCTTGGGCTCAACGTGTCCCTGCCACAGCTCGCACTCGCCCAACCCCACCGTCTGGTAGGCTTTGATCGCAGCCGCAAGATCGCGGTCACGAAAAGAATAACTTTGCGCGCCAATCTGCACTCCGCGCACGACTGAATCAATTCGAGCCGCTCCAAACAGCCGGCCTCCGCCCACGAGCAGCGCCGCCGCTCCCAGGATAGCAAGGTCTCCTGCGTCCCTCCGCGAAATTGAATCCATTCTCCCTCCTGAATTTTTGGAATGCTACGAATTTACTCCTACCACGCCGCGTTTGGCAAATTTGGGCCGGCGGTTTTATCCGCAGCGCAAAAACTCACGGTCAGGAACGCGCAGACCGTGGCGGCCACGACCAGCATTTTCGCCCGGAGACGGCGGCGTTACGCGTTCTCGCTCCAGTTGGTGTGGAACACGCCTTTGCGGTCAATCCGGCGGTAGGTGTGGGCGCCGAAGCAGTCGCGCAGCGCCTGGAGCAGGTTGGCGGGAAGGCGCTCCTGCCGGTAGCCGTCTAGATAGGCCAGGGATGCGCCCATCACGGGCGCCGAAACCCCCAGGTCAACCGCCAGCTTCATCGCCTCTCGCAGACTGCCCGCATTGTCATTCACGATGCGGCTGAAGAAGGCATCGAGCATCAGGTTTTTCAAAGAGGCATCACTGCGAAATGCGGTTGCGATCGGGTCAAGCATTTTCGAGCGAATGATGCACCCGCCCTTCCAGATGCGGGCAATCTCCGGCATCTTCAAATTGTATTTGTAATCGGCGGAGGCTAAACGGAGCTGCTCAAACCCCTGGGTGTAACAAACGATCATCATAAGGTGCAGGGCGTGGCGCATCTTTTCAATCCATGCGCCTTTCTCACCCGGCGAGCGGCCTTCCGGCCCTTTCAGGATCGACGAAGCCGCCACGCGCTCGTCCTTCTGGGCGGAAAGGATCCGCGCGTAAACGGCCGCACCCAAGCTGGGAACGGCCGCTCCAAGGTCGAGCGAATCCTGGGCTGTCCATTTCCCGGTCCCCTTCTGTTCCGCCTCATCCAATATCAGATCGACGAGGGGCTTCTTTGTCTCAGGATCGATTTTGGCGAGCACGAGAGCCGTGATCTCAACCAGGAAAGAATTCAATTCCCCGCGGTTCCAGCCCGCAAAAATGTCCCGCAGCTCCGCGGCGCTCAGACTCCATCCCGTCTTCAGGATCGCGTAAACCTCGCAGATCGCCTGCATGATGCCGTATTCGATTCCATTGTGGACCATCTTCACGTAATGCCCGGCGCCGCCCGGACCGAGATAAGTGCAGCACGGTCCATCCTCCGTCTGCGCGGCCATGCGCGTCAAAACCGCCTCCAGGTGACGGTAGGATTCCTCATGCCCGCCCGGCATCAGGCTGGGCCCGTGCAGCGCACCTTCTTCTCCGCCGCTCACGCCCATGCCGAAAAAGCGCAGCCCGGCGGTTTCAAGCTCCTTCGCCCTGCGCTCAGTATCTTTGAAGTAAGAGTTGCCGCCGTCGATCACGATGTCATCCCGGCTCAAGAACGGCCGCAGGTCGCGCAGCACGGAATCCACCGGCGCGCCCGCGGGAACCATCATCAAAATGCGGCGCGGCGTTTCGAGCTCCGCCACAAAATCCTTGAGGCTGTGCGCAGCCACAAGCTTTTTCCCTTGGGCGGCCGCCTCAAACTGGCTCACCTTTTCGGGACTTAAGTCATAACCCGCAGCGGAAAATCCTTTGCTTTCCGCATTCAACGCCAGATTGCGCCCCATGACTCCCAACCCGATCACTCCTAAATGTTGTTTGCTCATCGCCGTGTCCCTTCAGATAGTGTTTTCGAGATTCTATGAAACGTACCAGCATATCAAAACATCTTGCGGGAATAAGTGGTAATACAAAAAGTGTGGGCTTTTAGCCCAAGACAAACCCACGGCACAAAAACCACATGGTTGCCCAAATGAGGTTCCGATATTGCCAATGTGGCCTGCGGCTTTGCCGCCTGACTTGCGGAAGGGCTTTGCCCTTCCGGAACTGGCGTCCAAACCCAACCTGTTCTCGCCGGGCGCGAAGGCAAAGCCTTCGCGCGCCCGGCGAGAACATTAAAACAAGGACATTTGGCCGGAAAGCCAGAGGCTTTCCGCAAGACGGGCGGCAAAGCCATCCTCTGCGCAGCCAAAGTGGACAGCCATGCAAAAATCATGCCGTGGCGATCCAAGGCGCAAGCCCGTGGCGTTCACGGGTATATAATAAATCGTGGTCTTATGACACGGCGGTGCAACTTCCCGGCGCCGCCCAAACGCTGTTCCCAAACTCCATCGGAGGTTCCATTCCCTTGCCAAGTGAAGCAACCACGCATACGAAGACGCAAAGTTTATCTCAAAGCGAGCTCGACCAGCTCTGCATTAATACCATCCGGTTTCTTTCCGTCGATGCGGTGCAAAAAGCGAATTCTGGCCACCCCGGCTTGCCCATGGGCGCTGCGGCGATCACATACGTTCTATGGACAAAATTCTTGAAATACAATCCGCACGATCCGCGCTGGCCGAACCGCGACCGTTTTGTCCTTTCCGCAGGCCACGGCTGCATGCTGCTTTACAGCCTCCTGCACCTCACGGGCTACGACCTGCCGCTCGACCAGATTAAGCAGTTCCGTCAATGGGGTAGCGAAGCTCCCGGCCACCCTGAGCGCTCATTGGCTGAGGGCATCGAAACAACAACGGGGCCGCTGGGTCAGGGTTTCGGGAACGGCGTGGGCATGGCGATTGCGGAACGATATCTGGCGGCTTATTTTAACCGCCCGGATCATACGCTGGTGGATTACAACATTTACGCGCTGGTGAGCGATGGCGATCTCATGGAAGGCGTCTCCGCCGAAGCCGCTTCGCTTGCCGGACACCTGGGCCTCAGCAATCTGATTTACGTCTATGACAGCAACCTGGTTTCGCTCGAAGGTCCCACGGAAGCGGCTTATACCGAGGATGCTGGCAAGCGGTTTGAAGCGTACGGATGGTTCGTGCAACATCTGCCGGATGGCAATGACCTCGATGCGGCTGAGAAAGCCTTCCGCGCCGCGCAATCGGAAACGGAGCGGCCTTCGCTGATCATTGCTCGTACCCATATCGGCTACGGCAGCCCGCACAAGCAGGATTCATTCCACGCCCACGGCAGTCCGCTCGGCGAAGAAGAGGTGAAGTTGACTAAACAGCACCTTGGCTGGCCGCTGGAACCGGCGTTTTATATTCCCGATGCGGCGTTGGCTCATTTCCGGCAAGCGGTCGATCGCGGAGGTGAAATCGAGCAGGAATGGCAGCAGCGGCTGCAGGCTTACCAAAGAACTTATCCGCAGCTTGCCGCGGAATGGGACCGCTATGTGCGCGGAGAAATCCCGGAGGGCTGGAAGAGTAAAATTCCGGTTTTTAAGCCTTCGGAAGGCCCCATGGCCACGAGGCAGGCTTCCGGAAAGGTGCTCAATGCGATTGCCTCGAGCTTGCCGACGCTGGTGGGCGGCTCCGCGGACCTTAACCCTTCCACCGACACTTACTTGAAAGGGTGCGGTGATTTTCAGAAGGGCTCCTATGGCGGCCGCAACCTGCATTTTGGAGTGCGCGAGCACGCCATGGGTTCGGCCGTGAATGGAATGGCGGTGAGCGGGCTTCTGGCTTACGGAGCGACCTTCTTCAATTTTTCCGATTATATGCGGCCGACGCTGCGCCTCGCGGCGCTGATGAAGGCGCACTCGATTTTCGTCTACACGCATGACAGCATTTTCCTCGGCGAAGACGGCCCGACGCATCAACCCATTGAACAACTCGCGTCGATCCGGGCCATCCCGAATTTTTGCCTGATCCGGCCCGGCGACGCGAATGAAACGGCGGTCGCCTGGCGAGTGGCAATTGAACATCAGGATGGGCCCGTCGCGCTGGTGCTCACCCGCCAGGGCTTGCCGGTCCTTGACCGCACAAAATACGCCGCTGCGGACGGCCTCGCCAAGGGCGCTTACGTGATCGCTGATGCGCCGGGTAAGACGCCCGGAATTCTCCTGATTGCGACGGGATCGGAACTCTCGCTGGCCGTTGAGGCTTTCGAGCAACTGAAGGAGGAGGGAACCGCCGCCCGCGTGGTCAGCATGCCAAGCTGGGATCTGTTCGAAAAGCAGCCGCAGAGCTACAAGGATGAGGTTTTACCTCCCCATTTCACCCTGCGCATCGCGATCGAAGCCGGTTCGCCGCTCGGCTGGGAACGTTACGTAGGCCGAGAGGGTGTGGTCATTGGAATGACTCGTTTCGGCGCTTCGGCGCCATACAAAATCCTGGCTGAAAAATTCGGATTCACGAAGACCCACGTGGTCGAGAAGGCACACGAGATGCTTGGAAGACAAGGATCGTAGGGGGTTCCATTTCAAATACGGAAATGTAAGGGCGCTGCTTGCCGCGCCCCCATGAGGTGGTAGGCACGGGGGTGTGCCGTGGGCATTGCGGCGGTTGTAGCGCCAGCGTCTCGCTGGCGCCGCCAAGGCCGGCAGGATGCTAGCGCTACAGCAGAGGAGATTCGTTTCCATGTCCCAAATCAACGTTGCGACACAATCCAAACTCGCTGAATCCGCCGGGCATCGCGTCCCCGCGCCCTGTGCGATGGTCATCTTTGGAGCCTCGGGAGACCTCACGGAGCGAAAACTCGTACCGGCGCTTTACTATCTTTCCCGCGCCCATCTGCTCCCGGACGGATTCTCCGTGATCGGGTGCGCCAAGACGCCCTACACCAACGAGAGTTTTCGTAAGAAAATGCGGGACGGCGTGAAAAAATACCTCAACATTCCCGATTCCGATCACCCGGCCCTTGATGCCTTTACGCAGGATGTCCACTACATCTCCGACGATTTTGGCGACCCAAAGGCCTACGGCCAGCTTAAGGAGCTTCTCGACCACCTTGATGAAGCGCGCGGTACGGAAGGCAATCGCCTTTTCTATCTTGCGACCCCGCCCAGCTTCTTTCCGGTGATTGTGAACCATCTCGGCACCGTAGGTCTTTCCAAGCCCAAGTCGGAAGGCGAGAGCTGGACCCGCATCGTCGTTGAAAAACCTTTTGGGCGCGATCTGAAGTCTTCCCGCGAATTGAATGCCATTCTTACCAGCGTTTTTAACGAGGACCAGGTTTACCGCATCGATCATTACCTGGGCAAAGAAACCGTTCAAAATCTCCTGGTTTTCAGGTTCGGCAACGGTATTTTTGAGCCTTTCTGGAATCGCCGGTATATCGATCACGTGCAAATTGCGGTGGCTGAAGAGCTGGGCATCGAGAACCGCGGGGCGTATTACGAGGAGACCGGTTTGGTCCGGGACATGATTCAGAATCATGTCCTTTCGCTCTTGAGCCTTGTGACCATGGAGCCGCCGGCCATCTTTGACGCTACGGCGGTGCGCGACGAGAAGTCCAAAGTGATGCGCGCCGTCCGACCGATCCCGCTCGACCGCCTGAGCGAGTACGCCGTCCGCGGGCAGTACGTGGAAGGCTGGCCGAACGGGCAGAAGCTTCCCGCCTACCGCGCTGAGCCCAAGATTTCTCCGCAATCCACCACCGAAACCTTCGCGGCGCTCAAGCTGAATATTGACAACTGGCGCTGGGCCGACGTGCCTTTTTATCTTCGTTCCGGCAAGCGACTCCCCAAGCACATTTCCGAAATCACGGTGATGTTCCGCCGCGCGCCCCATTTGCTTTTCAAAGGCACCGGGATTACCTCGATTGAGCCGAATCATCTATCGATTCACATTCAGCCGGACGAGGGCATGTCCCTGATGTTCAACGCCAAGATTCCAGGCACCACGATGCAAATTCGCCCCGTCACCATGGAGTTCCGCTACGAAGATGCGTTTGGCCAGTCCGCCCCGACCACCGCCTATGAGACGCTGCTGCTCGACTGCATGCTCGGCGATCCCATGCTCTTCACGCGGGATGATTTTGTGGATCTCGCCTGGGAACTTATCACGCCGCTCTTGAACCGCTGGCAGGAGGACGGCAGAAAAGGTCTCTCGTTTTATGAAGCCGGTACCTGGGGACCTTCCGAGGCCGACGCCTTTATCGAGCGCGATCGCCGCAAATGGGAGGAACTGTAAGAATGCGATGGATTCGTAAGTGAATGCTGGTGGGCCTGGAAAGAATTGAACTTTCGACCTCACCCTTATCAGGGGTGCGCTCTAGCCAACTGAGCTACAGGCCCAAACGATGAATGGCCGGGAACGCTGATAAGGATCGCGTCCACGGTGGGTTTATCTAGTATAGGCAAGGCCCGCAATTTTACGCAAGCCTATTGAAGATCACAAACACTCGTCATCCGGTGCTCTTCATTCCGAAAGCGATCCCCCCCACGGTGATTTGCAGCAGGTGCAGCAACTCGGGTGACGCGGGCCCTGAATTACGCCGCCAGCGTTCAAGAAAGCGAAGCTGGAGAAAGTTAAGCGGGTCCACGTAAGGGTTGCGCAGGCGAATTGATTCCGCCAGCACCGGCTGCTGCTCAAGCAACTGGCGGCTGTTGCGGATCGCCAGGATGTGGCGCATGGTACGCTGGTACTCCGCTTCAATCTGGCCGAAGATTTTCTCGCGCACGCTCGCCGGCCGCACCAGTGCCGCGTAGCGCCCCCCAATGTAAAGGTCCGTCTTGGCCAGCGAGACTTCCGCGTTGTCGACCAGCACGGAAAAGAACGGCCAGCCTCCATACATTTCCCTGAGCAGTTCCAACCCCCGCGGCGAGTTCTTTTCGATAAACTGATCCAAAGCCCAACCCACCCCATACCAGGACGGCAGAAAATGCCGTGACTGCGTCCAGGCAAAGACCCACGGGATTGCCCGGAGATTTTCCAGGTCGCGCGATTGGTAGCGGCGGCTGGGGCGCGATCCCAGCCGCAACTGGTCGATCAGGTCAATGGGCGTCGCCTGGAAGAAGTACTGGGGAAACTCCGGCGTTTCATAAACCAGGTGGCGATAAAAGCCACGGCTGGTCTCGGCCAACTCCTGGGCGTAACTCTCCCATTCACCAAGCTGAGCTTTCGGCACGCGCTTGGGGTGTAGCAGGTTGGCATCCAGCACCGAGGAAACCAGTTGCTCTAAATTGCGGCGGGCGATGACAGGATTGGAGTACTTGAACGAAATCACCTCGCCCTGCTCCGTAATGCGCAGCCGCCCTCCTGGAGCGGCGTGGGGTTGCGCCTGTACGCTCCTGTAGGACATGCCGCCGCCGCGGTCGATGGTCCCGCCTTTGCCGTGGAATAACTCCAGCTTCACGCCATGACGCTCTGCAACCTGTTCGAGCCGCCCTTGCGCCCGGAACAAGGACCAGTTGGCGGCAAGATAGCCGCTATCCTTCACCGAATCCGAATACCCCAGCATGATCTCCTGGGAATTTCCGCGCGAGCGCAGCACGCGGCGGTAAAGCGGATCGGAAAGAAGCTGATCGAGAATCTCCGGGCAGGCCATAAGGTCCTGGTAGGTCTCAAAGAGGGGGATGGCGTCAAAGGAAGACAGGAGCCGCCCGCCGTGGGACTCCACAAGCCCCGCCGCGCGTCCGAGCAGCAGCAGGTCCCACATATCCACCGCGGCCGTGCTCATGCTCAGGATGTAGCGGTGGGCCGCCCGCTCGCCATACTGCGTCTGAATTTCCTTGAGCGTCCGGAACTCCTGGATAGTTTTCCGGGCTGCTTCCGAGCGCACCTCCGGCAGCGCGGCTGCATTGACCAGGCGATGAATCGAGCGGGCGCGTTCCTCCGGGGGTTCCGCGGGAAGGCCCGCAGCCAGCAGAAGCTCAGCGGCGGCGGCGCGCGTCAAGCCCGCATGCTGCCGGAAATCGTGGCTCGCGCTGTGAAATCCAAACACCTGCGCCGCGACGCGCAGCTTGCCCGGTCCTTTCGCCGCAACACGAGGGCTTGGATGCTCGGCCAACATTTCTTCAAGCAGCCGCGAATCGCGCACGAATTCCTTAGGTGTGGCGTATGCGCCCGCCGTGCGGTCGAGGGTGCGCTCCAGCCTCCAGATCATTATTCGCAGCTTGCGGCGGTAGAGTTCGCGGGGCTGGTCCTTATCCTCGAATATTCGCGTTGCGGGAAAGCGTTGCATGGTGCGGCGCAAATCGCGTTCTATTTTCCGGCACAACGCCGGACGGCGGCACGGGAAGGAAATCACGGCCAGCAGCCGCTGGCACGCGCGCAGGTAATAGCGCAAAATGCTCTGCCGGTGCTCTTCCGCGGCGAGCAGGCTCGCTTCGCGCGTCACGTTAGGATTGCCGTCGCGGTCGGTGCCGACCCAGGAACCGAACTCGAAGAAAGGAGCTGGCTCCGGAGTACCGGGATAAATGCGCGCAAGCTCCTCCCGGAATTGCTCCCAGAAATTGCCAGCAAGGTCGTAAATTGATCGCTCGAAATAAACCAGGGTGTTTTCGATCTCGATCTGCGGAGTGACGGGCCGCTCGCGGACTTCGTCCGTGAGCCAGAGGGCCTCAATCCAGGGGTCGATCTGCCGTTCGAGCGCCTGCCCGGTATCGCCGCACGCGCTCTCGAGCGTCTGTCCGATGCGCAGAATATGATTGAACACGCTGCGCCGCTTCGCTTCCGTCGGGTGCGCCGTCAGCACCGGCTCAACGTGCATCGAAGTGAACAGCCGTGACAGCGAAACGGGCGGAATCCGATGGCGCTTCAGCTCACTGAAGATTCGGCGCAATGACATCGGCGCGCCCGATTCCCGGCTGTCATAGCCCGCCAGCCTCCGGATGCGTTCCCGCTCTTCGCATAAGTTGACGAGATGAAAGAACAGGCTGAAGGCGTGGGCGATCGAGGCGGCCTGAGAGACGGCCAGGCGGCTTACGGCGCGGTTGTTTGCCTGCAAAAGCGCGGCTTCCGGCCGAAGGCGAATCTGTTTCGAGAGATTACGAAGCTCTTCAATCGCGGTGAAAACGTCGGGCCCGCATTGCTCCTGAACAATGGCGCCCAGGCGCGTGGTAAGGAACCGGACTTCTTTTCGCAAGGCTTCCTGCATAGATGCCAATCAATGCGACCGCGCTGAGCCCTCTTGCAGCAGTCTGTTGGAAAACGATTTGGGCATGTCATTCTGAGCGGAGCGAAGAATCCCGGTATTTGAAATGTCAAATGCGGGGATTCTTCGTTGCCTTCGGCTCCTCAGAATGACAGGCTGGGCGAGTTTTTCAGCAACCTGTTGCGCGGGCGCAGAGAAGCCGCTTCACACCAAGGCTCCCAGCGCCTGTTCGAGCGCCCGGCGCAAGGCATCCAGGTCGGCTTCGACGCTCAATCGCTGGCAATTCTCCTCGCTCTCGGACCGGTGGCGCATGATGTAATCGGTATCCTTCAACTGATTGCCGGTGAGCACCGCCACCACGTCCGCGTGGCGCTCGATCTTTCCGCTGCGGCACAGCTTGCGCACGCCGGCGACCGTGGCGGCGGAAGCGGGTTCGCAGCCTACGCCGTCCTCCGCGAGCACGCGCTTAGCTTCGAAAATTTCTTCGTCCGTGACCGACTCGCACAAGCCTCCCGTCCATTCCAACACACGCCGCGCTTTTTTCCAATTGGCGGGCCGCCCGATGCGGATCGCGGTCGCCTGCGTATTGGGGTTTTCGACGGCGATCAGGTCCGGCGAGCCCGAACACACCGTTTGATAGAATGGGTTCGCGCCCGCTGCTTGCACCACCACGACGTGGGGCACTTTTTCAATGAACCCTAGCTCGAGCAGCTCCAGCAAGCCCTTTCCGATCGCCGACGCATTGCCCAGGTTGCCGCCCGGCACGACGATATAATCCGGGGGGCGCCAGGCGCGCTGCTCCAGCATTTCCGCGACGATGGTTTTCTGTCCCTCGATGCGGAAGGGATTCACCGAGTTCACCAGGTACAGCCCCATCTCTGGCGCAATTTCGCGCAACAAACGAAAAGCCTGGTCAAAGGTGTCGCCGACTTCCACCACCAGCGCCCCAAAATCGAGCGCCTGGGCGAGCTTGGCGGCGGAAATCTGCCGATAAGGAACGAAAAGCAGCGCCTTGATTCCAGCGCGCGCCGCGTAAGCCGCCATGGAAGACGAGGTGTTGCCGGTTGACGCGCACGCCACCATGCGCACATTGCGCGAGCTCGCCCGGGTGATGCACGCCGTCATGCCCAGGTCTTTGAATGAGCCGGTCGGATTATTGCCCTGGTGTTTGATGGTTAAGTGGACCGGCCCCGCCCAGTATCCCGCGCGCCGCGTGCCGACCAGCGGGGTTGACCCTTCAGAAAGGGAAATAATCCGCGTGCCGGGGTCGATAAAAGGAATCAACTCGCGGAAGCGCCACACGCCGCTGCGGTCAATGGGTTCACCGCTCAGGCGGCGCTGGTGCCACGCCTCGCGCAATTCTTCCGGATCAAACGGATCGAAGTCATACTTCACTTCGAGCAGTCCGCCGCAGGCGGAGCACTGGTAGGAGACACGCCGGGGATCCTGGCGTATCCGGCAATTTTCCTCAATGCACTGGAGGTAAGCAAAAGACATCAAAGTCTCTGTAGCGCGGCGTTCGTGTTCTAACGCTGCGGCTTCTCAAAGCGCCTGGAACGCCCGCAAAGCCTGCCCTGAGCGCAGCGAAGGGGTCACAAAGCGGACCTTGCGCTACTCAGTGCTTAAAGTTGGAATTCCTCGTGGATCGCCTGCACGGCTTCCTTCACTTCTGAAGCTTTCACCGCGAAAGAAATACTGATTTCCGAAGACCCCTGCGCGATGGCGATGATGTTGATGCCTTCGCGGCCCAGCGCGCTGAAGGCCCGTCCTGCGATACCCGGCGTACCCTTCATGTTTTCTCCGATCATGACAACCATGGCCACATGCGGCATCACTTCGATCGAGGCGCGATTATCATGCAGCATCTCAAGCTCAAAAACCCTTTCAAGATGCGCTTTGACGCGCTTCAGGTCGCTTTCCCGCACGGCAAAGCAGAGGACATTATCCGCCGAAGACTGCGTCACCATCAGCGTGTCCACTTCCTCAACGCCCAGCGCCGCAAACGCTTTCGCAGCCAGGTGAGCGAAAGTAACGCTGCCCCGGCCGCTCAGCGTGATGATCTGGGTCTTGCTGACGGACGTAATCGCTTTGACGCCCGGCTTGCCGCCGTCCGGAGACGGTCCAATCTTCGTTCCGGGGCAGGAAGGGTTAAACGTATTTTTGATCCACACGGGAATCCGGCGCTTGATCACCGGCTGAATGGTTTTGGGGTGCAGCACTTTGGCGCCGAAGAAGGAAAGTTCAATAGCTTCACGATAGGAGATTTCCGGAATAATACGCGCCGAGGGCACAAGCCGCGGGTCCGCCGTCATGACGCCGTCAACATCCGTCCAGATCCACACTTCATCCGCGTCCAACGCGGCTCCCGCGATCGTCCCGCTGTAATCAGACCCGCCCCGGCCAAGCGTCGTGCACAGCCCGTCCCGCGTGGCTCCGCGAAAACCGGTGATCACCGGAATGGTTCCGCGCTTTCGCAAGGGCGCGAGCCGGCCTCGCATCTTCTGGTTGGTTTCTTCGACGAGCGGAGTAGCGTTGCCGAATTTCTCGTCCGTGACGATCAATTCCGTAGCATCGACGGCCTCCGCCGCGCAGCCCTGCGAGCGCAGAATGGATGCCATCAAGGTAGAGGACATCACCTCGCCGAGGCTCGAAAGTGTATCCATCGCACGCGGCGTGAGTTCCCGC
>DASUKV010000078.1:0-3563 GCA_036278555.1 Terriglobia bacterium | reverse complement strand
GTAGCGCTGCCATCCTGGCGGCCAGTTGAAACTCAGCCCTCTCCCTCCGGGAGAGGGTGCCCGAGGAACGAGGGCGAGTGAGGGGCCAAACTGGAGCTCCGCTTCTCCGAATTATGCGGCGCGAACTTACGTGACGTACTACGGAGCTGGCGATGCTTCTTCCGGCCAGCCATACTTTCCTATCAAGGGGACGAACTGGCACGCCTCGAGGCTTTGCCGCGAAACGCCCTCGGCAGTTTTAATCACCCGTTCCAGACGCTGGCCCTGGCGGCCGCCTACGGGGATCACCAGCCGCCCGCCCTCCGCCAACTGGTCGATCAAGACGCCGGGAATCGAGGGCGACGCTGCTGTGACCAGCATCGCGTCATACGGAGCGGCCGGCGCATAACCCTGGCTCGCGTCCGCGCAAATCACTTCAACGTCATATCCCAGCCGCGCGAGGCGCGCGCGCGCCCCATCCGCCAGACGCGGATTCCGCTCCAGCGAATACACCTTCGCGCCGAGCGCGGCCAAAATCGCCGCCTGATAACCCGAGCCGGTCCCGGCCTCAAAGACCTTATCGCCGGGCTTCACGCTTGCCGCCTCCGTCATCGCCGCCACCATATAGGGCTGGGAAATGGTTTCCGCATTGCCAATGGGCAGCGGACGGTCCTGGTAAGCCCGCTCGATGAATGCGGGCGGCACGAACTGATGGCGCGGAACCCTCAGCATGGCGTCCAACACGCGCTCATCCCGTATTCCGCGGCGGCGCAGTTGCACGTCAATCATCCTGCGACGTTCGGCTTCAAAAGGCATTAGTTCATTCATGGATAAACCTCTTGGGAGCTACAGCCAGAGCTTACGATCCCCTTTTGTTTAGTATAGCGCCTTTGCGCGTCGCGTTCGTGTAGCGCTGCGTTCGCCTTGTAACGCTGCGGCATTTCCATTTCCGTTTTCACTGATTTCGAAAGGCCGCAAGGTCAAACGGCGGACCTTGCGCTACGTCGCGCCCCTTCCAATTGCCACGTAAAATGGAGTGGTTTAGACTATTCAAGCGATGTTTTCCCGGTGGCAACGAATCGGAACCATATTGGGCGTTGCCATGCTGGCAGCGCTTCTGTGGGAACAGCACGCTTTGCAGCCGCGCGCGGCGGGTTTGGCAGCTATCGCTCGGGAGGCCGATGAAGCGCAAAGCTCCCCAGGCTCTCCCCAAGAACTCTTCGCGAAGGCGGCCGGTCTGATTAAAACCGGGAAGTATTCCGCGGCGATTCCCTTGCTTCAGCGCGCCGCGGCTCTCGCGCCCAATCAGGCAAGCATTCACCATTACCTCGGCTATGCCCTCTGGAAGCTGAACCGGTGGGTGCCGGCGAAAGCGGAGTTTGAAAAAGCCCGCCAGCTTGACCCGCGCAATCCTTACACCTGCTATTTCCTCGCGCGCATCGCCCAGTCTTTGGGCCATCCGGACCGCTCCATCGCGCTTTACGAGATGATTCTCAAGATGGGACCTGCCATTTATGACACTCACCAGCGGCTAGGCCAGGCGTACCTCAACCAGGGTGAACTGCGGAAGGCCCGGGCGCAAATTGAAGCCGCCTTGAAGCAGGAGCCCTGGGAGGGTTCGCTCTATTATCAACTCGGCCGCATTGACCAGCGCGAGCATCACGCCGCGCTCGCGCGCGAAGAGTTTGCGGCTGCGGGCCGTCTGAAAAATGTAGATCAGGCTTCGATTCGCCGCCTGCTCGCGCTATTCCAGGCGGTCGAAGACCATCAGACGGACCGCGTGCAGGAATTGCGCGCGCAGCTTCTCGAGAACGCTTCGAAGGACCCGGAAATTCTGGATTCTGTCGGCGTTTTGCTCGGCAAGGGCGGGCTTTATTCGAGCGCGCTCGAGCCCTTGCAGTTGTCCGCGAAGCTGGCTCCTAACTCCTTCGAAGCCAATTTCAATCTGGGATTGACGCTCCTCAAGCTGAACCGCGCTCAAGAGGCTGAAACCTGGCTCAACAAAGCTCTGGCGCTTGAGCCGGATTCCGTCGAGGTGAATAAGCTCCTGGCGATCCTTTACGTCGGACAGAACCGCAACGCGGAAGCCATCGAACGGCTGCGCGTGGCCAACCAAGGGTCGCCCAATGATCCGAAAGTTCTGGCTCTGCTGGGACAACAGTACCTTGCGGGCCATTACGTCAAACAGGCGATTCCATGCCTTGCTCAGGCGATTAAGCTGAACGCAAATGATCCCAGCTTGCGGTACCTTCTGATCGAGGCTTATGAGGAACAGCACGACTATCCCAGCGCCGTGAGCGCCGCTCAGGATGCGGTCGGGCATTTTCCAAGCGATCCGCGCGCGATTTACGAGCTTGGACAGCAGCTCGCAAATCTCGGTGATTACAAGCGGGCGCGGCCCTACGCGGAAAAGGCCATCGCCATGCAGCCCTCGTTCGCCGAGGCTCAGGACCTGATGGGGGACATTGAAGCGAAGGACGGGCAGTACGAGGCGGCGCTCGAAAGCTTCAAAAGGGCGAAGAGTCTCGATCCTAAGAACGTTGCCGCTTTGCGGGGCGTCGCGGAAAACCTTATCCGGCTGCGGCGCTTTCCCGAAGCGCTTGCCGAGCTGAAGCAGGCGGTCGCCGTCGACCCGAACGATTCGGACCTCTACTTCAACCTGATGCGAGTCTATGTGCGCCTGGGCCAGAGGCAAGAGGCGGCCCAAGCGGAAGCTGCCTTTCAGAAGCTCCACGCCCGGGAAGTGGCCGAGCGGAACGCGCAAGCCCCGCGAAGTTTTACGCCGCCCGCGGCGGGGCGTGAAGAGAACTGAGCCTAACGAGGCGGCACTCAGGGCCCTTCACCCGGCCTTTGGCAGTTCTCTCCCTGAGGAAGAGGATGTGAATCCCCGAAGGGGCTTCATAAAATAGCCGGGGGCAACGCCCCCGGAAGTGGGAAGCCCTGCCTCGTCCTGACCCTGAAAGGGTCACAGAAGAAGGAATTCAATGACGTAGATCCTAGCCAGCTTGTTGGCGCCTGCTGTTTTTCGCTGCGAGGAGCAGTATTTGTGGCGGTAGGCCCGGATGCGACCCTTCCAGGGTCGGACCGAGGATGAGCTTCCTTTCCGGGGGCGTTGCCCCCGGCTATTGAATGGCGCCCTTTCAGGGCGTTATATCGGAGAAAAGATTGGTTTTTAGACGACGAGAATTCCTGGAGCGCCTCGCGGCGCTAGGAGCGCTAAGTTCATCCGGCTGGCCCTCGCTCCTGGCAGGCGCCGGGCAAGCCGCACAACGTCCCACTGCAGGAAAAAACTCATCTCCTCGGGTCGCTTTCCGCAATGTTGCGGTGGAGGCTGGCGTCACGCCGCTCATCGTCTGCGGCGGCCAGAATAAACAGTCCATTCTGGAAGTAAATGGCACCGGTTGCGTGTGGTTCGATTACAACAACGATGGTTACGTCGATCTTTACATCGTGAACGGATCGACGCTCGAACACATGCTCAATCCCTCCGCGAGCGGCCCACGCCCGCGAAATTATCTCTTTCGAAACAACGGAGACGGGACTTTTACTGACGTCACCACTCAGGCGGGTGTTGATGGCCAGGG
>DASUKV010000077.1:0-8183 GCA_036278555.1 Terriglobia bacterium | reverse complement strand
CAATTACCTGGTAGCGCGTATGCAAATCACATCCGATAATGTTCATTGGCTCGGCTCCTTTCTTGCGTCGCCTTGGTCGGACAACGCAAGTTTACTTCAAGGAGCCGACGCCGTTATTCAATCAGCCTCTGGCCGCCGGTTGTTTCTTACGTGCCGGCAAGATGCCGGCGCTACAACGCTTGCCTGACGCCAGCAGGCACAAGGAGAAAATCGTAATGCCCAAGGGACGCGATGCACCCAGCATGAAGAATTTTGTCATTTCCATTCCCGTCAGAAAGGAGATGGCGGCCCAGGCGGAAAGCGGCAAACCCTCGCCGATTCCTCTCATCATCAGCGTCGCGGAGCCTGAAAGCCAATTGGACCTTGGGCTTCGGCCGGTGAAAGAAAAGGTGAAGGAATTCTTGCGGGGCAAGACGGATCGGATCATCGAAAGCGACTACTATATCTTCGCCTCCCTTTTGCCCAAAGATATCGAAGCGCTCGCCACGACCGACTGGGTGCACCAAATCTGGAAAGACGAAACCTGCTACAGCCAGCTCCTGTTTTCCACAGAGACGGTCAAGGCCGCTGCCGCCTGGCGCACTTTTGCCGCTCAGGGCAAGGGCGTGACCTGGGCGGTGATGGATACCGGCATCGATTCGACACACCCGCATTTTAAGCACTTCAGCAACGTCGATCTCAACCTGAGCAAGAATTTCTCGCTCTCGAACACGATTGAGGACTTGAACGGGCACGGCACGCACGTGGCCGGGATCATCGCCGGAGCCAGCCAGCCCAAGCCGGACCATGCGCCCTATCGCGCGGCGACCTTTGTTGAGGACCAGGATGAACCGCAAGTGGCGGACCTTCCGGCGTGCCCTTCGGGCGTTGCTCCCATGGCGAAGCTCGTGAATCTGAAGGTGCTCAACGACGACGGCACGGGCCCGGCGTCAGCAGCGATTCTGGGACTCGAATATCTACGGAAGGTCAACCAGGCTAATGTGATCCCCCAGATTGACGGAGTCAACATGAGTCTTGGCTACCCCTATGACCCAGAGATTTACGGCTGCGGCCATAGTCCGCTTTGCGAAGAGGTAAACCGGGCCGCCAAATCGGGACTTGTCGTCGTCATTTCGTGCGGCAACTGCGGGTACGGCAACGTCACACTGAATACGGGCCAGCGGGTACCAACGGGCGTCGACCTTTCTATCACCGACCCGGCCAATGCGGCCTGCGCCATTGCGGTGGGTTCCGTGCACAAGAGCGCCCCGCATTTCTACGGGGTATCTTACTTTTCTTCCAAAGGGCCTACGAGCGATGGCCGCATAAAACCTGACCTCGTGGCCCCTGGAGAGAAGGTGATTTCCTGCTCCATCCACCTTGACAAGGGCTACGAATACGAAGAAGGCAGCGGCACGAGCGTTGCCGCCCCGCACGTCTCCGGGGCTGCCGCGGCTTTCCTTTCCGCGCACTCCGAGTTCAAAGGCAGTCCGTGGGAGATTAAAAATATCTTTCTTAAGTCGGCGGTGGACTTGGGCCGCGACCGCGACTTTCAGGGCGCGGGTCTCCTAAACCTGTTACAGGCGTTGATGTCGGTGTAAGCAGTAGGCGATTCCCCTCCCTGGTTAAGGAGGGCGGGGGTGGTTGGCATATCGACTTTTCAAAGACCCACTACCCCCTAACCCCCTCCTCAACCGGGGAGGAGAGCTATTCAGTCAAGAGTTGGGGCGTTACACCCAATCGCATTGAGAGGTGAAGCTTCAATGGGACGAATGAAACAATTTCATGATCCTAAGCTTTCGATCTGGCAGTCAGCGATTGAGGAAGTCGTCGCCAAAAAAACTGCCGGCGCGCAGACTCAAGCGCTGGGCGGAACGCCCGTCATCGGCGAGCGCCCCGACAGCGATGATTTCATGATCCGCGAAGCGAATTCCTACTGCGCAGCGGTGAATCGCGGCGCGCCGATCGAAACGACGCCGGCCGGCGCCGCCGTGACTGAAGGGCTGGGCAAAACCCTCGTCAATTGTTCCCTTTCGGGACTGAAGCTGGCGAAAGCATTTATCTTAGGCGAGAAGCACGACGAGGATCGCCTAAAGGTCGAGTTCGACAAGTTTGGCGGCTGCAACCCTGGATACGCCGAGGCGGCTGCCGTTTATGCCGCTTACTTTATTGCGCAGGGTAAAAAAATACCCTACCGCGTCTACAAAAACCTCGGCGACTTTGTGATTGACGGCAAGCTTCCGGACAACGCCAATGTAGCCATTCTTGCGGATTGGGGCACGGGCGAGCAAACCGCCAAGGCGCTGCTGAAGCAAATCGCGGACAAGAAACCGGACGTGGTGATTCACCTTGGAGACGTTTACTATTCGGGGACGCAGTTCGAAATTCAAAATTATTTCTCTAATCCTCTAACGCAGATTTTGAACCCGGCGGCCCGGCAGATTCCGGTCTTCACGCTTGCCGGCAACCACGATATGTACTGCGGAGGAGCGCCCTACTACAACTTGATTGATAAGCTCGGCCAGCCCGCGAGCTATTTCTGCTTGAGGAATGACAACTGGCAGTTCCTGGCAATGGATACGGGCGTCCACGATTTCAACCCCGGAAGCGCCGGTGAGGGCGCGACGTACCTCGAAGATACCGAAGTCGCCTGGCTGAAGGACAAAATGGACCACGCCGGGAATCGCCGCACCGTGCTGCTCTCACACCATCAACTCTTCACGGCCTTCGACGCCATTGACAATCAGGAAATCAACATGCGTCTTCACGCGCAGGTCTCCTCTTTTCTTCCCCAGACGGCGTTGTGGCTCTGGGGACACGAGCACAACTTTGTGGTTTACGGGCCCTTCATGAAGCTCCAGCGCGGACGCTGCATTGGCCACGCGGCGTTTCCGGTGGGCGTCGCCGATACTCCGGCGAAACCCAGGTTTTCGGATGTGCCGCTGATTACCAACGACGCCGCGGGGCAGCCCATAAGGCTAGGTACGACCGGAGAGCTTTATAACCACGGCTACGCCATGATGAAGCTCAACGGGCCCACCGCAACGGTTTCCTATTACCAGGATAGCGATCCGGACCATCCCATGTTCACCGAGACCATCCCTTGAGATTCCCAACGGAAATCCGACCCGCGCACGCTTTCCGCTTCCTCTTTGGCGTGTTAGAATTTCTGCTATGGACGCCGAAAAGACGATGCAGTTTATCCTGGAGACGCAGACAAAGCACGAAATCGCCATCCAGCAATGGGATGAGCGCTTCCTCAAATTCCAGCAGGAAACCGGCCAGCGCTTTACAACTCTTGTCGACGTGAGTATCTCTTTGGCCAACACCCTCCAGACGCTCGGCGAAGAGACCGACCGCCGGATTAAAGGACTTGCGGAAGCCCACTCCAAGCTTTCGGAGGCCCACTCCAAGGTTGCGGCAGAAACCGAATACAAGCTCAATGCGTTAATCAGTACCGTGGATAAACTTGTCAAACGCAACGGCGGCCGCGAGTAATTGGATCAAAGATCGCCGCTGCAGCAATGTGTTCCAAATCTCCCGGAGGTTTTGTGGCGAACATCAAGCTGACCGGAGGTTTGGGATGGGAAGGTGATCTGACTCCGGGTCCGCACTCTGCATTTACCAAGTACTTCAAGAATCCACCTAGCTTCGCCATCGTCCAGCAGAACTCCAAAGCCACGGCCAACGAGCCACTCGCCAGTCTTCCGTCCGGACACCAAACGCTGGACGTATCGTTTGGCGAAAACTTCTCAGCCGGCGCAGGCGGTGGGGAATTAACCGTCAGCCCTGGGATTCACGGCAAGCTGGGCGTTTTCACAGCCGGAAGTCTCTTTAGTTCCGATGCCTACGAATCGCCGCTGAAGATTCTTCCCGGCCAAGCTTACGTTGATTTTGAAATCGGCGCAGACCTATCGGCTTCAATCTCACGCCAGGAGAACACGCTGGGGTTCGGGTTCGAAGCCGGGACCGCCGTGACGATCACGAATTACCGGCTCTTCCACCCCACCCCCACGGCTCCGACCCTCGCGTCCGCCATCAAAGACACGATCCAGGATTACGTCATTCCCGCCACCGTCGACGATCTCCGCCACATGCCCGCGGGCATGATCGCCACGCTGGAAGGAACGGGAACCATCACGTTCACAGCCACGGCGGATATTGTGACGCTGGTGAATCCCTTGGCAGTCGCTTCTGCGGAGATACTGGCGAACGTCCTTCAAATCGGACCCGGCGCTTCGATTGCGGTTGGGGCGTCGTTTGAGTTGTCCGGCGAGTATGAGATTCGCATTCGAAAGCTGGATAGCCGCAAGGTGGAGCTGGGCTATTTCCGGAAACACGGTTCGGATTTGAACGTGAGCGCTTCGGCGAACGCCGGCCTTACGGCGGCGCTGGGGGAAAAGGACCTCATCGCCAGCTTCCTGGGCGCGATCAGCGGCAAGCCCAGTGCGGACCTTCCGCCGCTCAACCTCAGCCCGGAGCAGACCGCCGCGATCGCCGCCGCGCTGAAACAGGCGATTGACCGCAAGCTCCAACTGGGCATGATGGCGCAGTTGGATTTTCTCTCTTCGAACCAGGAGGCGTTCCTTTTTGAAGCAGACTTGGAGGCGCTGGGCGCGGACGGCCAGAAAATGATTGAGGACGCGCTCGGCTCAAACCTGGCGCTGCTTGTGGAGAATGAGAAGTCTCTGCCCCCGGGCGTCCAGTGGAAGAGCAACGTGCTCAGCCGCGCGCAAGAACGAGGATTTTCGCTGAAGGTCAATGCTTTCGGGCTCTATAACTACATTTCCCTCCATGACCTTCTCCGTACTTCCACCATTGCCACAGACGCCGAAAGCGGCGAGGTGCACATCACGGATTCGACGGTCGCATCGCGCATCGGGCTGACTGCGAATTTCCTGACGCAAGAGAACCGTGTCAAGCTGCGGAGCGTGCTCGCCGAAAGCTTCCTGGTCACGGTGGTCTACCGCTGCAGCAAGATCGTCAAGCAGCCGGACCTCTCCGGGTCCTATTGGTTTTTCGATCTGGTCCCGGCGGCGGGGCGGACGCTCGTGGAGGGTTTCTATCATGTGATGGGCGCCCTGGGCCTTGACGCCGCGAGCAAAGCCTCGATCCCGGCAAGTAGCGAAAGCTTCGGCAGAGCCGCGCTTTTTATCGATACAGAATACGATTCGGCCGCGGTGTATGGTTTATTTCTAAAATCGGATGGCGCGGCGAGAGGACTTACCGAGTACGAAGGCATTGGCCGCAAGGCAATGCAGGCGGTGCTGCTTCCGGGGGGCGTGAACGACACTCGCTTAAAAGCTCTGGAGGATGCGTACTGGCCGCAAGTGAAAAGCGCTGCCGGCAATCGCGCGGCGCTCGCGGAGATTTTCCCTGAGGCGGCTGAACCTATTTTGATGGATATTTACGGAGATTGGTTTGTGATCGCAAACTGGTCAAGCGCCATGGCCGAGGCCTCTCAATGCCTCTCGACGGCCTATCCTTATTTCAGCCAAAATTCCGATCCCAATAGCGAGAAGTTTCAAACGCTGAGGACTGCATTGCAGAAGCAGATGTCTTCCGTCGCTCAAGAGACGAAAGATCGCTTCGCGGACCCTTGGGGGCTGGTGGCGTTGGATATAGCCTCAGGCCGCAAATCGCAAGCGAGAGCCGAGATTTATTCGGAGAAGCTGACGGTGGTTGTAAAGCGCGAATCCTGAAAACCGGCGCTTCACATTCCCCTCACCCGGCCTTCGGCCACCCTCTCCCGCAGGGAGAGGGTTGAAAACTAGCGAAACAAGCCCTCTCCCTTTGGGAGAGGGAGAACCGCGCAGCGGTGGGTGAGGGGCTCGTTGTTTGAGTAGCGCCGGCATCCTGCCGGCCTTCGAAGAAAACAATGCCGGCAAGATGCCGGCGCTACACTACGACGCCGTCACTTTGATGCGTTGCAAGCCGGTAGCGCCCACGGGATAAATGTTGCGCGGATTATGGCCCTCGATGCGGCCCTTGCCGTCGATTGCGCGCACAAGGATTTCATATTTTCCGCGCTTAGGAACGATCCAAAGAAACTTCCAGAACGACCAGACCAGGGGCGACGGATTGCTGAAGATGTCAGCATTCTGCCAGGTGTGACCGTTATCAAAACTCAACTGGACAGTTTTAATGCCGTCAAGATTCCCAATCGCGTAGCCGTAAAGTTCCTGGCTGCGCCCCCGTAGCCGTGCCCCGTCCGTAGGATCCGTCATGCGAGCCTGCGCCCAGCGCTCGGCGTCATTGGTCCATCCGCGGCTTTCCCAGTAGCCGTTGTAAGGATGATCCACAAATTCGATGCGCGTCACCCATTTGGGCTGTTTCATCCCGAACTTGCCGGGAATCATGATGCGCACCGGATAGCCGTGCTCCGGCGGCAGATCGTCGCCATTCATCCGGTAGGCGAGGAAATTGGACTCGTTCCAGATGCGCTCAATGCGATGCCCAGTGGAATAGCCGTCCGCCGCATACAAGATCACGTGCGAGGCTCGGCTTGCAGGCTGCGCGCGCTCGATCAGGGGCTTCAGCGGAGTGCCGGTCCATCGTGCGTTGCCAATGTCATGACCGCCGATCGGATTGGAAATGCATTCGAGCGTATAGTCTTTTTCGATGCGCGGAAGGGCGAGCGCCTGCGAATAGGTCAAATCGAAGGGACGGGCCACGAGGCCATCCACCTTCAGCCGCCAGGAGGACGCCCGGACGCCTGGGGTCAATCCTTTGCTGGTAATATAAAACTGATCGTTGGGCGTGATCGCCTTCAGCGCCGCCTGCGGCCCATATTGCGCGTATTGGCGGACGGACAGATTGCGCGAGGGATCCCCCAGGCTCTTCATGTACTGGCCAGTGTAAAGATACTCGGCAAGCCCGATTCCGCCGGCGATGGCTCCGATCATAAATGTTCTGCGTTCCATAAGTACTCATGTGATGCGGCGAGCGCCGCAAAGGACGTATGGCCATTCTTTATCTTCATGCCCGATAGAGATCAACTCCTGAGATCAGCGACGCGCCTTCACGATCATCTGAAGCGCTCATTTCTGCGGGAGGGCTTGCTCGAAGGCCCGGACGCCGGAGTCCGTTACAACCTGCGGGCAGGGCGCTTCCTGAAGAGCGCCCTGGACTTCCTGCCGTGGCGCGACCGCTACGTTTTCATGCAGACGCAGGGTTATTGGATTCTCTCAAACTGGTTGCTCGGCGATATCACCGGCGATGAAGAGTATCGCCGGTTGGCAGTTGAGGCGGCGGAGGCGGTTCGAAGGCTTCAAACGCCGGAAGGAGGCTGG
Source organism: Terriglobia bacterium (assembly GCA_036278555.1). Lineage (GTDB taxonomy): Bacteria > Acidobacteriota > Terriglobia > UBA7540 > UBA7540 > RH2-MAG17b. The sequence continues at coordinate 912 of DASUKV010000077.1, read as the reverse complement.
CTCTATCCCCTCCCGGAACGAAGACACCTGATTGCCACGGTTGAGGGCAATTGGGCCGCAATCGGACTGCTGGCAACCTACGAGCGAACGGGACGAGAGGATTTCATCAAAGCTGTGATCCGATGGCACGATTTTCTGGTGAATCGCATTGGCTTTCAATCTCACAGTCAAGGTGAAGCCATCAACTATTTTGACCGGCCGCGCGGTAAGGTGCCGAACAATTCTGTGGAGGCCGCGTGGTTCTTTCTGCGGCTCTGGAAGGCCGCGGGCAATGAAAAATATCGCGCGCACGTGCCAGGCATGATGCGGTTTCTCGCCGATGTTCAACTACCTTCGGGCGAGCTGCCTTACGTCGTTGAAAGCCCGTATGAGCGCGGGCGCGAGCACTACCTGTGTTTCCAATACAACGCCTTCCAATTCATGAAATTGGCCTGGTCCGCCCGGCTGGACCCGCAATGCGGCGCAAGCAATCTGCTGCCCGCCTTGGCGGCTTTCCTGAAACGCGGGGTGGCCGAATCCGGCGCGAGCGCCGCGGATTGCTTTCGGTCCCGGCCTGAGGTGGATTACTATACCGCGGCGTTGGGGGCTGCGCTGTGCGAAGCCTCGCACGCCGGAATTCAAGGAGCCAGAGAGCTTAGTGAACGGTGCTACGCTCGTGTGCTCGCGCGGCAGCGGAAAGACGGCAGCTTTGCTTACTCCGAGGGCGATTACGGCATCTTGCGCGATGGGCGCTCTTATCCTCGCCCGCAAGCGATGACGTTGTTCCATTTGTTGCTCCCCTGCGCGGGCGGTGATCGGAATTCGTAGCGCCCAGCAGCCCTTCACTGGCGTAAAAATAGGCTGTAGCGCCGGTGTCCCCACCGGCGATTTCGGCGCTGAGGACAGCGCCGCTACAGCCGCAGTTATCATACC
>DASUKV010000076.1:0-20155 GCA_036278555.1 Terriglobia bacterium | reverse complement strand
TTCCGGCGAATCCTGCATCACGTAATCCTTTGCCGCGCCGGATACGCTGAACTCGTAAGGCCCGTGATGAACCACGGGACGCCGGTCCGAAAAAGTGTTCGAAGGCGGCGGCGAAGGCAAAGTCCATTCGAGCGATGTCGCCTCCCACGGATTTTGGGCTGCCGGCGCGCCCTTAAAGATGCTCCAGAAAAAGTTGAACAGAAACACCAACTGCCCCGCCGCCGTTACAAATGCCGCGATGGAAATGAAGACGTGCAGGTCCATCAAAGAAGCTAGAAAAGGTGAATTCGCCAGAGAAGAATAGCGGCGCGGATGCCCTTCGATCCCCATAAAATGCATTGGCATGAAAATGCAGTAGACGCCAATGAACGTCATCCAGAAATGGATGCGGCCCAGGGTCTCATTCATCATGTGGCCGAACATTTTCGGAACCCACAGGTACGTGGCGGCGAAGATGCCAAAAATCGCAGCGACGCCCATTACCAAATGAAAATGGGCTACGACGAAGTAAGTGGCATGCAAATAGATATCGAGCGGCGGCTGCGCCAGAAAAATACCGCTGAGCCCGCCTGTGATGAAAACGGAAACGAATCCAATGGCAAACAACATCGGCGTGGTGAAGCGGATTTTTCCGCCCCACAGCGTGCCGAGCCAGTTGAAGGTTTTGACGGCGGAAGGGACGGCGATGGCCATCGTCAGCGCCGCGAAGGACATGGCGGTGTAAGGATTCATCCCGCTGACGAACATATGATGTCCCCACACCATAAAGCCCAAAAGGCCGATGGCGATGGTGGAATAGACCATGGCCCGATAACCAAACACCGGTTTCCTTGAAAAGATCGAAAGCACATGGGAGGTCACACCCATGCCGGGAAGGATCGCGATGTAAACCTCCGGGTGGCCGAAAAACCAGAAGAGATGCTGCCAGAGGAGCGGTGATCCGCCGCCGCGCGTCTGAAGTTGATCGCTCACGACAAGGCCCGCCGGGACGAAGAAGCTGGTGCCGCCCAGCCGGTCGAGCAGCAACAGCGCCGCCCCCGCGAACAGCACTGCAAAGGAGAGCAGAATCATGATGGCGGCGATGAACCATGCCCAGGCCGTCAGCGGCATTCTCATAAAGGTCATGCCGCGGGTGCGGAAATCGAGCGTTGTCACGATGAAATTCACCGCTCCTAAAACCGACGCCACGCAGAAGATCGCGATGGAAATAAGCCATAATGTTTGGCCCAATCCTTCGCCGGGGCCGGTAATAGCGCCTAAAGCGCTCAATGGCGGATAAGCCGTCCAGCCGCTGATCGGAGGCCCGTCCGGTACGAACAGGGTGGAAAGCATGACGCTGAGGGCGCCCAGCGTCAGCCAGAGAGAAAGCATGTTTAGCCGCGGAAACGCCATCTCCCGTGACCCAAGCTGGATGGGCAGAAAATAGCTGCCAAAAGCGTTCTGCGGCACGGTGGTGAGGACGAAAAAAATCATCAACGTGCCGTGCAGCGTGAGTAGCGAAAGGTAATATTCGGGCGTGATGACGCCGCCCGGCGCGCCCAGAGGCGAGAGTCTATCCAGCAGAGGGATGGCGAGCTTCGGCCAGGCAAGATGGGTGCGGATCAACAGCGAAAGAACAATCCCTACCAGGACGGCGAGCAATCCCAGCAAATAATATTGAATGCCGATCACCTTGTGGTCGCTGCTGAAGATGTATTTGCGCAAAAAACTGCGCGGTGCTGGAGGGTGGAAGATGGATTGGGCGGGCGTTTGTGACATCAGGGGCGGTTCCGCTACAGGTTAAAGCAGCTTCACTGCTCCTTCGCTCCGTGGCGAAGCCAACTTTGAAAATTCGGCCTGGGCATTACCACCAAGTAGGCGTGCATTTTGTAGTGACCCAGGCCGCAGAGCTGCGAGCACACAATCTCATAGCGCCCGGTTCGAGTCGCGGTGAAATGAATCGGAATCTCCATGCCTGGCACGAGGTCCTGCTTCAGTCTCAGTTCGCGCACAAAGAAAGAGTGGATCACGTCCTTGGAGCGCAGGATTAACTCGACGGGACGGTTCACCGGGACGGCGAGTGTCGTGGTAATTATATCGTCGCGGGCGGCCGGATCGTGCCGCCGGTCGAGGCCGAGATAATTTCCGGCGCTATCGTTCATTCGGTCCCGGTGGACGGGTCCAAATTGGCCGTCCAGCCCCGGATAACGAAAGTACCACTGGAACTGCTCTCCCCATACCTCAACCCGCAGAGCTCCGGGCGCCGGTCCGATGAAGTAGACGCGCGCCCAGATGCGGTATCCCATAAAAGCCAAGCCGATGAAGATGACCGCAACGGCTACCGTCCAGGAGATTTCTAATTTTACGTTTCCCCGCGACGGAATCACACGCGCGCTCTTGCGGCGGCTCCGGTAGCGCCAGGCAAAGGAGGCCAGTCCGATTTGCGCGGCCACGAAAAGAATGCCGCACACGATAAATGTGACCGTAAACTGGTGGTCAATGGCGGGAGCGATGGTCGAAATCGCGCTGGGAAACCACCAGTGATGCGAGAGAAACAAGCCGCAGGAGGTCAGCGTGATCAGCGTGATGGCCAGCGCAATTGCCAGCGCCATGCTTGAATGCTCCTGCCAGGTCCAGAAATGAACTCCGTCTTGCGCATGCGCGTGCTCGCTAGGAGGACTTGAACGTGAAATCCAGATTCACAGTCTGCTTGGGCGCTATTGTAACCTGCTTCTCCTGGGTTCCAAAGGTTGCCGTCCATGCGCCGAACGTGTAGATACCAGGGGGCAGGCCCTTGATGGTGTAAGTCCCGTCGCTAGCCGTGACCGCATAGAACGGGTTGGTGGTCACGCCGATGTAAGACTTCATCCAGGGATGCTGGCTGCATTTTACCGGTACCATAATTTCCGCATGCTGAAATCTTTCGATCAGGGGAGCCGCGCCGGGAAGCTGCGAAATGTTCCATTGCCGCCCATTGCGGGGCATGGGGTGAATATTGTGCGTCGTAGGATCGTTGTTTTCCACTTTCAACACTTGACCGGCCATGATCCCGAGGACGTGCGGCTCATACATGCAGCCTTTCTGGTGCAATACGACGGGCGCGGAGGGCGGCGCGAAAACGTATTTTTCAGCGCCTTGTTTGATATAGACGAACACGTCGGGCAGTGTACCATTGGGATTAACCTCGCCATCGACCACGCGGACGGTATCTCCGTGATGCAATTTGACGCAAACGGGGTCTTCATTCATCAGGATTGGCATCCGCTGGGGTGGGTCACCCTGAAAGTGGACCGTGCCGGTCACGGCGCCCACCGTAGATTCGTCAATAGGAGTAGGCTTCACGGGCGGCGCGGAATTTTCGGTTTGTTGGCGATTGCCGCAGGCGAACGCAAAAACCAAGAGGCTTGCGGCCAGCAGCCACACGAACTTCTGCTTATTCATAGATAAGAGCTGATCCTTTGTCACAATTTTGTGAGACGGCACAACCCTCTATCATCGCGCTAATGGAGGGGTTTCGACAAGAGGGCGTATCGCGCCACGTAAAATGTAACCGGAAGTGAATCGCCGCGCCAAATTAAATTGTAACCCGCTATGGACAAGGGTTACACGATGAGCGCTGCTTCGAAAAGAGGCTATCTGCAGAAGATTTATCCTCGCTACCGCCAGGGGAGTCGGAAAATTTCGGGCTTCAATAAAACTCGCGGGCGAATAATTCTTCAACGGCTTCACGCGGACGGATCAGCTTGGCGTGGTCACCATGGACCATGATCTCGGCGGGGCGGGGGCGGGTATTATAATTCGAAGCGAGCGCGTAGCCGTAAGCGCCCGCGGTAAGGATGGCGAGCAAGTCTCCCGGTTGGACCTCCGGCATTTGGCGGCCCTGGGCCAGAAAGTCTCCAGTCTCGCAGAGGGGGCCGACAACGTCTGCGCAGAACGAAGCGTCGGTCGGCTGGCGCAGCGGGACAATTTCGTGAAAGGAGCCATACAGCGCGGGCCGGACAAGATCGTTCATGCCGGAATCGACGACAATAAAGTTCTTTGCGGGATTCCGCTTGATGTAGAGCACTCGCGTCAGCAGCAGGCCGGCGCTGCCCACAATGGAACGGCCAGGTTCTACCACGATGCGATAGGGCGTTGTTTGGATACGCTCTTTCAACCCTTCCGCTAGCCGGCCAATTTCGAGCGGAATCTCATCCGCGTAGCGAATTCCGAAGCCGCCGCCCAGATCAAGGTACTCCAGCGCCACACCGTCGGCGCGCAAAGCATCCGCTAGACCGCGAATTTCATCGAAGGCTTCCCAGAACGGTTCCACATCCAAAATCTGCGAGCCAATGTGGCAGGCGATGCCACGAACCTCAATCTCCGGCATGGCCGCGGCGCGCTTGTAAAGTGCGATGGCATCTTCTTTCGGCACGCCGAATTTGTGAATCGTCTGCCCTGTGGAAATATACGGGTGCGTTTCCGCTTCGACATCGGGATTCACTCTGATTGACACCGGGGCGCGGCGATGTAAGTGCCGGGCTCGGGCGGCAATGAGTTCCAGTTCGCCGGCGGACTCCACATTAAATGCCAGAAGGCCGGCGCCAAGGCCGGAATCCACTTCCGCCTGCGTTTTACCGACGCCCGAAAACACCACCTGCCAGGGATCGGCCTTGATCTTCAGCACGCGCGCGAGTTCGCCGCCGGAAACAATATCGAAGCCCGATCCTGCCTCGCGCAGCATGTCCAGGATGCTAAGACTGGAGTTGGCCTTGACCGAGTAGCACACGAGCGACGGCACGCCCGCCAAGCCCTGCTGAAAAGCTCGAAAATTTTCAAGGATCGCGGCTTGGCTGTAAATATAAAGCGGAGTGCCAAACCGCTCGGCGGCCGATTCGAGCCGAACGCTTTCGCAGAAAAGGCCGCTGGGGCGGTATTCCAGGTATTGATTGGGCGTAGAATTCATGGAGTCCAGGCAGGAATCTTGAGTATTCCGATTGCCGCAATTCTGCGCGGAGATTGGTCGATGTGGCTTCGATTGAATCTGCTGTTACTGTATTTTGATCACCATCAGCGTTTGATCATCGCGCGGAGGCCGTCCCTGCTCGAATTTAACGATTTCAGCGAAAACCCTGCCGATCACTTCAGGGACTTCGCGGTGGACGTTTTCCCGAAGGATGTTTTCCATCCGGCGGTTGCCGAATTCTTCGCGGCGCAGATCGTTGGCTTCGACCAGGCCGTCGGAAAACATGGCCAGCAGGTCGCCTTTCTCCATCCTTACAGACGTTTCTTCGTGCTCAACGTGGTCCAGCAGTCCCAGCGGCACACCTTCCGCGCGAATCGCGTGCACCCGCCGGTTTCGCACGAGGACCGGTAGCGGCATTCCGGCGTTAGCCACTTGCAGCGTCCGGGTCCTCGGTTCCCAGACGCAGTACGTGAGCGTGATAAAGTGCCCTTCGATCTTGCGTTCCAATAAAAGCTTGTTGAGCTTCTTGAGCATGGCGGCGGGACCCAGCCGCTGCGGCGCCAGGCTGCGAAGAGTTCCAATGGCCAGCGCGCCGTAGAGAGCCGCCGGTGCGCCTTTGCCGCTGACGTCGCCAATGGCGAGCACGTGACGCTCCTTACCAAAATTCAGAAAATCGTAGAGGTCCCCGCCCAGTTCACGCGCCGGCTTAAAGCGCACGCCCGCGATGAGCCCCGGAATCACGGGATTCACCGGAGGCATCAGATGCATCTGGATTTCCCGGGCGCGTTCAAGGTCACGCTCCATGCGGGCTTCACTGCGCACCACTCGCTCATAAAGCCTGGCGTTTTCAAGCGCGACGGCAATCTGCGGCGCCAGAGTCGAAAGAACGCGCACGTGCTCCTCGGTAAAGTAAGCCTTGTGCGCGCTGACCATATCCACCACGCCAGTCACACGATCACGGTAGATCAGCGGGACGGCCAGCTCGGACTTCATTTCGCGGTCGGTAAACACCGCTCGCGAATCCTGCGTGATATCCGGCACAATGACGGGCCGCCGCGAGACGCCGGCCGCGCCCACAATACCTTGCTCATAATGCACCGTGAATTTTTCCGGCGTGCTTTGATCCTGCTTGATGGAAATGACGGCGTTGAAGGTCTGAGAAGCGTCATCGGCCAGAAGAATGCTGAAACGGTCGTAATTGATCAGGCGCTTGGTGAGCGTGGCGATCTTGCGCAAAAGCTCGTTGAGCACCAGGACGGAGCTCAGCTCGCGGCTGATTTCATTCAGTAGTTGCAGCGTCCGTGCCTGACGCACGCTATAGCGGTAAAGGCGCGCGTTCTCAATCGCCGCGGCAATCCGGCCGCCGAGCAGTTCCAGGAGGTTCTGGTGCTGTTCGGTGAAAAAACCAGCCCATGGAGCCTCAAGGTCTATCACGCCGATGACACGATTCTTGAAGATCAGCGGCACGGCCAATTCCGACCGCACCTCCGAAACGGATTGGATATAAGCGGGTTCCCGCAAGACGTCGTTTACCAGCACCGAGCGGCGCGTCTCGACGGCGCGGCCCACGATGCCTTCCGTCACTTTGATGCGAAGCGCGCGGACGGCCTCCTGCGGGTGGCCCACACTGAAGCGGACGCGCAATTCCTGGGCTTTCTCGTTCAGCAGGAGAATGGCGAAAAATTCGTAGTTGATCACGCTTTTCACCATCTCAGCGATACGCGCCATCAGCTCGTCAATGTCGAGCGTCGTATTGAGCTGCTCGGAGACCTCGAGCAGGAGGCTGAGCAACTCCGTAAGCTCCAGAGGCTTGGAAGGCGTTTTGGCGATGTCGTGCATGGTTCTAGGTACGATGCGGGCGCCCCGGCCGATTCGCAGTGAAGGAGCGCCCTTTAAGTTCTGGATTGCCTGCCGCCGAGCGCGTCCCGCGCAATCTCGCGGCTTCCGCGCATTGATGCTCGACCAATGGGGAGAGGTTCCTGATGAGCACAGGCTATTCTAACATACGGCTTTCGAGAATCCGGCAGGCCGCGTTCGGGGCGTTTCTGCTGATTCAACGGGAGTTCCCCGGCCCTGCCGGGGGATAGTTCCTTCCTGATGCTCAACGTATAATAAAAAAATGCTGATTCTGGCTCTAGATACCGCGAGTGAATGGGGCGGCGCCGGTATTTTCCGCGATGCCGAATGCCTGGCAGCCGTTCGTCGCGAGGGTCCGGCGAACTATTCGGTCGCACTTTTTGAAATGGTGGAGGAGTTGCGCGAGCGGACCGGCGTCCAGCTTCGGGAAATAGATCTCTTCGCGGTGGCAAATGGACCGGGATCGTTCACCGGCATTCGCGTGGGACTGGCGGCGGCGCAGGGTTGGGCCGCTGCTTTTGAAACGCCCGCGCGCGGCGTTTCCGTGCTCGAAGCGCTCATCGAGGAGGCTCACCCGGAGACGGAGTATGCTCTGGCGGTATTGGACGCCCGCCGGGCTGAAGTCTACGCCGGACTTTTCCGCCGGGCGTCGGCAGATGAAGGGGATTCGGCCGCGCACGAGGGCGGATGGGCTGTGGTGAGTGAAGGAGTCGCGCTGCAGCCCCGCGGCTTAGTGTCATATCTTGAGAGGCAACTGCCCGGTAGCGCGAGCCTCACTTGCGTGGCGCGGGAAAGCGATACTGCGGCCGGCGCGTTGCAAGAGCCTCTGCCGAAATCCATTCACTGGAAAAAAACGAGCGATTTCCTGGTCCCCGCGATCGCTCGCCTTGCTTGGCGCGACCAGTTGGAAGGGAAGCCGTTCTCGATTCAGGATGTTTCCGCTTATTACATCCGGCGCTGTGAGGCGGAAATGAATTGGAAGGATTGAAACGGTGCACCCTGCCGCAATACGCGCCGCCACAGGGTACCTTAGTCTTATGGGCCACACTAATCACCCGACTTTTCCTTCCGCCGGAGAAATCCTCGAGATTTTTGCGGCCCATCCTGACAAGACATTCCGCCTGCGAGACTTGATTCAGGAGCTTGGCTTGCGCAGCAGCCAGGCGCGCGAGTTGAAGTGCGCCCTTCGCGAGCTTGCCAAGCGCCGTCAGATCACCGATTTCAGGAAAAACCATTTTGCGTTTGCCGCCCGGCGCGCCGAACCGGCGGTTGAGGCGGGAGGCGGCACGCGGCGCCTCGGGAAATCAGCAAGCGCTGCTCGTCGAGACCCGCAACCAGCGGGCGAGTCGCGCGGGGAATCCCGCAGCAACGTGGTCTCTGGCCGCCTGATCGGGCATCGAGATGGTTACGGCTTCGTGGTGCCGGACGAGCCAGTCCCCGGCAGCGATGGAGACATCTTCATTCCTCCCGATGCGATGAAGGATGCGATGCACGGTGATCGCGTGGAGGCGCAGATTTTCCGCACCAAACCGGACCCGCGGGCGCCGGGCCGCAAGCGCCTGGAAGGCGTTATTTTGCGTGTTACTCATCGCGCGCAAAAGACGGTCGCCGGCGAGTTCCACTATGGCGCGCGATACAACTACGTTCGTCCCTTCGATACTCACATCGGGCAGGAGATTGTCATCCCCCGAGGAGAAGAGTGGCCGCCAGAAACCGGAACGCCGGGCGGCGGGCGCAGCCGGCACCGTCAGTTCGGAGGCGAATCGGTAGAGCGGTCACTCGGGCACCCTGCCGGAAAACGGGCATCGGGACGGCACGGGGAGGCGGCGGAACTTGAGGGTCTCATGGTGGACGTCGAGATCACGCGCTTCCCAAGCCGGGCATCGCTGCCGCGCGGCCGCATCGTTGAAATCCTGGGTGGCCGCGACGACTTCGGGGTGGACGTCGAGATCATGATCCGCAAGTTCCACCTTCCCCACCGTTTCCCCGAGGACGTCCTGGAAGAGGCAGACCGCGCTTCCACTTCGGTCTCCGCCTCCGGCCTCACCGGCCGCGAAGATTTCCGTTCGCTGCCCGTCGTCACCATTGATGGCGAAACCGCCAAGGATTTCGATGATGCGATCCACGTTGAACGATTGCCTGGGGACCGTTACCTTCTACAAGTCCATATCGCCGACGTTGGCCACTACGTGCGCCCCGGAACGGCCCTGGACCACGAAGCGCGCTTGCGGGGCACATCCGTCTATTTCCCGGATCGCGCCGTGCCCATGCTCCCGCTTGAGCTTTCGAACGGCATCTGCAGCCTGAACCCGCGCGTCGAGCGGTTGGTCATCTCCGTACTCATGGAATTTGACTACAGCGGAGAGATGCTCGGATGCCGCTTAACACCGGGAGTGATTCGCAGCGCCGAGCGCATGACTTACACGGCGGTCCAGGCAATCCTGTCCGGGGACGAATCCGCACGCCGCGAGTATGGTCCGCTCGTGGAAAACTTCAAGCTGATGGAAGAGCTGGCGAAAATCCTGAACCAAAAGCGCGACGCCCGCGGCTCCATTGATTTCGACCTTCCCGAACCCGCCATCGAATTTGACGAGCAGGGGCGGATGACAGGCGTCACGCGCTCCGAGCGCAACATGGCGCATCGCGTGATCGAAGAGTTCATGCTGGCGGCGAATGAGGCGGTGGCGGCTTACCTTGAGCGGCGCGGCATCCCCGCGCTTTACCGTATCCATGAAAAACCGGACCCGAAGAAAGTGGTGGAATTTGAGGAAATTGCCGCGACCTTCGGCTATTCGCTGGGGGTTGAGCTTCCCGCTGCGCGACGCGTGCGCTTGCGGGGGCGGGACGATCGCGAGCGCCACCCGCGCTTCCAACAGGTTCCAGGCGCCGAAGAATTGAAGATTACGTCGCGCCACTATCAGCGCCTGACGCAGCGCATCGCCGGGAAACCCGAGGAGCGCATTCTTTCTTACCTGATGCTGCGCTCGCTCAAGCAGGCCCGCTACTCGGAAGAAAACGACGGCCACTTCGCGCTTGCTTCTTCAACCTACACACATTTTACTTCTCCCATCCGGCGCTATCCTGATTTGATCGTTCATCGCATTTTGAAAGCCGTCCTGGGAAACAAGGCCGGCCCGCGAGACAATACCGCCGCTCCAGGTTCGGGCGGCAGCACCTTAATTTCACTGGATGAGCTTCACGCCCTCGGGCTTGAAACTTCTGATTGTGAACGGCGCGCGGCGGAAGCCGAGCGGGAGCTGATTGATTGGAAAAAGGTGAAGTTCATGGCGAGCCGGATCGGGGATGAATTTGAGGCGCTGATCATCAGCTTGACCCGGCACGGCTTTTTTGTCGAACTGACGGATCAGTTCGTGGAGGGCTTCGTGCCGATGGAAAGCTTTGGCGATCCGGGTTGGATTTACCGGGAGGGCCTGCGCGCTCTGGTGCATCGGGACTCCCGCCGCGCTTACCACTTGGGAGACCGTGTGATGGTGCGTCTGGATCGCATTGATCGCGAGGGAAACAAACTTCTGTTTTCCGTTACGGGGTGAGAGTCGTTTGACAACTGCGGTTGTAGCGGCGGCCGGAGCCCGTTCTGACGCTGGAAGGGGCCTCCGGCTGTAGCGGCGATGTCCTCATCGCCGGCATTGAAAATCGAAAATCGGCGGCGGGAACGCTGCCGCTACAGATTTCCCCCGTCGAAAGCTTGATTCCGCTCCAGCCAAACCGTGTATTATAATAAGCTGCTCAGCGCTGGCGCAGTTGGCGCTCGCGCGTAAAACGTAAAAGAGGAATGCTTTCATCTTGGAATTCAGGTTTACCCGCCGTAGTTTACTGGCGTCATCCGCACTATTCCTAAGCGACAAACTTCTTGAGACGCTTACAACCCCGCTCGGCAAATGGTCGCAGCCCGTGCGCTTGCAGGCGGCGCAAATGGCTGGCGCGCCGTCGTCGCCCGTCACCTTTGTGGATGTGGCGAAGCAAGCCGGCGTGACCGTGGAAAACGTGTGGGGCGGCGTCGAACACAAGAAGTACATCGTTGAAGCCAAGGGCAGCGGCATCGCTTTTTTCGATTATGACCAGGACGGCTGGCTGGATATCTATCTCACCAATGGCAGCCGGCTTGACACCACCTGGCCCGCGGGTAAGGCGCCGCACACCCATCTCCTGAAAAACAACCGCGACGGCACGTTTACCGATGTGACGGAAAAATCGGGGCTCGGCGTCACTGGATGGCAGACGGGCGTCTGCGTCGGCGACTACGACAATGACGGCTGGGACGACATTTTTTTGACCTTCTGGGGCCATAACATTCTTTTCCATAACAACGGCAATGGCACGTTTACAGATGTGACCAGGAAAGCGGGACTCTGGAAAGATGAAGTCCGCTGGGGCTCCGGCTGCTGTTTTCTGGATTACGACCGCGACGGCCATCTGGACCTTTTCGCCGCCAACTACATTGTGTTTGACCGGTCGAAAGTTCCGGTGCCGGGCCAGACGGGTTACTGCCAGTGGAAGGGTATCCCGGTGATGTGCGGTCCGCGCGGGCTGCCGGGCGGCTCTAACCTTCTCTATCATAACAATGGGGATGGCACGTTCACCGATGTTTCTGAGAAGTCCGGCATCTTGAAGCCTGGCCCGCGATACTCCATTACACCGGTTTCCTATGATTTTGACAATGACGGCTGGCCGGATATTTACGTTGCGGTGGATTCCGAGCCCAGCATCCTGTTCCACAACAATCATGACGGCACATTCACCGATGTCGGAGTGATGGCCGGTGTCGCTTACAACGAGGATGGACAGGAGCAGTCTGGGATGGGCGTGGGCGTCGCGGACTACGATGGCGACGGGAACCTGGATATTTTTAAGACGAACTTCTCCGACGATACCTGCGACCTCTACCACAACAACGGCGATGGCACGTTTACCGACGCCACTTTTGTTTCAGGGATCGGCGTGAACACGCAGTACGTTTGCTGGGGATGCGGTTTTCTGGACTACGATAATGACGGCTGGCCCGACATTTTCCAGGTGAACGGACACGTCTATCCGGAAATCGATCAATACCACCTGGACCAGACGTTCAAGGAGCCGCGCCTGGTTTATCACAATCTTGGCAATGGCAAGTTCAAAGACGTCTCCAAGCAGATGGGTCCGGGCGTGAGCGAAAAATTCTCAAGCCGCGGCGCCGCGTTTGGCGATTACCTCAACAACGGCTGCATGGACGTTTTAATCCTGAACATGAATGACCCTCCCTCCCTGCTCAAGAATATCGGCGGGAATAAGCAGAACTGGATCAAGCTGAAACTCATCGGGACGCACTCGAACCGCACCGCGATCGGCGCGCGCGCTTACGTGACCGTGGGCAAGCACAAGCAGGTGAACGAAGTTGCGAGCGGCGGCAGCGTCATGTCGCAAAATGATCTGCGGCTGCACTTCGGGATCGGCCAGGCCAAAATCGTAGACCTGATCGAAGTGAAATGGCCGACTACCTGGAAAGTTGAAAAGTTCCCTCGCGTTGAAGCCAACCAGATTCTCACCATCAAAGAGGGCTCCGGGATTGTGAAAACGGAGAAAGGGCGCCCGTAGCAAGTCTGCTGCCCCCCCCTTTCAACCGCCATTCTGAGGAGTTGTCATGTCGCCTTGCGACACCCGCGAAGCATGAAAAGAAGCCCTCACCCGCCCTCGTTCCTCGGGCACCCTCTCCCACAGGGAGAGGGCTGAGTCACGGCTTTTTTCTGCCCTCTCCCTTCGGGAGAGGGTGGCGAGCGGAGCGAGCCGGGTGAGGGTATGCCAGTCGAATTACTCCGGCGGCTTCAGGATGACTTTGATTTTTTCCGATCCGGGCCGGTCCAAATCCTCAAACACCGACTGGCCTTCCGGAAGTGGCGCTTCGCTCACCCAGCCGCTTGCCTCGATGCGGCCATCCTTCATCCACTCAATCGCCCGTTGGAACTCGTCGCGCCCGTAGCCGTAAATCCCGGCCAGGCTTACTTCGCGCCGGACGGCTTCGACGCAATCAAACGTAGTTTCCGCGTCACCCATTCCAACCATGCCTACCAACCCCCCGCTGGCCACCAGTTTCAGAGCGAGTTGGCGGCTGGCAGAGAATCCTGCCGCGTCCAGAACCGCCGTGCAGCCATCTTCGCCGAAGAATGATTGGAGCGCTTCCAGCGCGTCGGACCCGCGCGGGTCTACTACGAGGTCTGCTCCAAGCTGCCGCGCCATCGCTGCCCGGTACGGGCTGATCTCCGTCATGGCGATGCGCGGGAAGAGCCGCCCGCCGTCCTGCGCGGACTGCATCTGGCGGGCTGCCTGAAGCATGAGCAAGCCGATCGCGCCCGCGCCCAGAATAGCGATGGGGCCGGCGTCGTATTGCGCGTATTCCACAAAATGGAGAGCGTTGGCTAGAGGCTCAACCAGAGCGCCCGCCGCGGCGTCCATGGACGCGGGCAGAGGATAAAGGTTTTTGGCGGGCACGGCAACGAATTCCGCAAAGCCGCCCGCGCGGTGCATTCCCAGCAGCTTACGGCGGCGGCAAAGCCGGTCGCGTCCGTCCGCGCAGTAGCGGCACTCGCCACAGCCCAGCAGAGGATAAACGGCAACAAAATCGCCTGGGCGGACCGCAGAGTCATCCTCCCGCACTTCCTCGACCACGCCCGCCATTTCGTGGCCCAAAACCAGGGGAGGAACTCGCCCGCGGCTGTTTCCGAGCCATCCGTGGATATCTGACCCGCAAACCCCCGCGGAACTTACCCGGACCAAGGCGTCGCCCGGCCCAAGCTCCGGGTTTTCCCAATCCTGCCATTCAAGTTTTTTCGGTGCAGTATAAACCAGCGCTTTCATATTCACTCCTCGCAAAATTGTTGAACCCGTCGGCGCCGGTCATCCTGAGGAGCCATCAGGTCGCTTTGCGGCGCCCGCAAAGCATGAACAGAAGCCCTCACCCGCCCTCGTACCTCGTGCGCCCACTCCCTCCCGGGAGGGGGTGGCGAGCAGGGAAGCAGTGCTTCCCGTCGCCAGCCGGGTGAGGGCATCCCGTTTCAGGGCTGCCAAAGGCGACAAAGGAATCTGGTACGTGTTCAGTTGGCAAATGCAGTGATTCTTCGCTGCGCCCGGAATGACAGCGCGGGTTCTGCAGAAATATTCGAAGAATCTTGCGACGATCGCTAAGCTTACGGCGCAGCGAGCTGCTTGAGTTGCGGATAAATCGCCGCAACCTGCGCGCGGATAGTTTCGAGTGTTCCGGAGCAATCGATGAGGAAGTCCGCTCGACGCCGTTTTTCCTCTAGCGGCACCTGCGCTGTGATGCGCGCTTCCGCCTCGGCGGGCGTGATTCCGGCCTTTGCCATCAGGCGCTCAATCTGCTGTTCGGGCCGGCACCAGGCAACCAGAATCTTGCTGAAGCGCCCTTCGACGCCCGCTTCATAAATCAACGCTGCTTCCACCAGGATCACCGCGCCGGGACTTTCCTCGTGATACCGCGCCGCGAGCTCTTCCTGGCGAGCGATGATTTTGGGATGCAGGATGGCGTTCAGTCTGTTCCTTTGTTTAGGATCCGCGAAAATGATTCTGCCCAGCCGCTTGCGATCAATCTCACCTTCGCCGTTCAGGATCGAATGTCCAAAAGTCTGGATCGCTTCAGCATAGGCTGGGTTCGGACGGCGCAAAAGCTCGTGGGCGATGTGGTCAGCGTCCACAATGCGCGCTCCCAGCCGCCCGAAAAGTTGCGCGACGGTGCTCTTGCCGCAGGCGATGCCGCCAGTGAGTCCAAAAAAAGACGGAAAGGGAACCATTCAATTCGCGGCGACTGACGGATTTATTGCTCGCCGGGACCGCGCCGCCCGCACCGTGTTCGCCATGAGCATGGCAATGGTGAGTGGTCCCACGCCGCCCGGGACAGGCGTATACGCGCCCGCTTTTTCCCGTGCATCTTCGGGCTGAACGTCTCCGATCAGCAGTGAGCCCTTGGCGGCGAGCGTCTCCAACGCTTCCTTGGGCTCGAGGAAAATCGCGCGTACCTGTTCCGGCGTGGTCAGCCGGCTCGTGCCCACGTCAATCACTGTCGAGCCCGGCTTGATGAAATCCCAGTTCACCAGGGCGGGTTTCCCAATCGCCGCCACCAGGATGTCCGCCTCGCGGGCGATATACGGCAAATGGGGCGTTTGCGAATGGCAAATGGTTACGGTCGCGTTCCGCTGGAGCAGCAGCAGCGCCGTCGGTTTCCCCACCATGTCGCTGCGGCCAATTACCACCGCCCGGGCACCGTGAATGGGGATCTGGCTGCGGTCGAGAATCTGAATAATGCCCGCCGGCGTGCAGGGAATGATGCCCGGCCGCCCAGCCAGGAGATTTCCCATGTTGATGGGATGGAGGCCGTCAACGTCCTTGGCCGGGTCCATTGCGAGCAATACTGCCTTCGAGTCCACACCCGGCGGCAGCGGAAGCTGTATCAGGATGCCGTCAATCTGATCGCGCGAATTCAATTCGTCCACAAGCCGCAACAGCTCTGCGGTACCGGTGCTGGCTGGCAACTCGATTTTTTCGCTGTAAAGACCCAGCGCTTCGCATGCCCGGACCTTGCTGCGCACGTAAATTTGCGAAGCAGGATTGTCTCCCACGAGCACCGCGGCAAGGCCGGGTATAACGCCGTGCGATTTCAGTTCGGCGATTGCCGGAACCAGTTCGTTTTTGATCTCCTCGGCAATGTCGTTGCCGTTCAGAAGGCGCGCGGGCATGGCAATTCTCCTTGAGGATACTGAACAGGGTAGCGCCGCCACCCCGGCGGCTTTGACCGGCAAAACCTCCCTGGACGTCGTGAAGCATACGGCGCGATGCGCCGCGATGCGCCGCTTCGTCGTCCGGTTAATTATGAAATTCTACACTAACATATGGAGAGCGAAACACGAAGGCAAAGAACCGGCGGACGTTACCGTGGTACGGCCGGGCATTAGGCGCCACCTAATGTCTGGTCTTCAGCCCTCTCCCTTCGGGAGAGGGTGGCCGAAGGCCGGGTGAGGGGCACGGTTTGGATCACAGCTTGCGCCCATTTTTTGCCACAGGCTTTGACGATACGGAACTGAGCCGGCTGGGACTCGAACCCAGAACCCCTGCCTTAAAAGGGCAGTGCTCTACCATTGAGCTACCGGCCCAAAAACCTGATTTACAAGGTTATAACAGCCCGGCTGAATTCGTAAACCCCGAAAGTGGCCGGGGCCTACACGCCGAGTCTGTTTTAGAGAGCGGGTCGCACAGGTGGATCAATCGAGCGTCAGAAAATGCTCTAAGGAGAGAGTCAGCGTTCTTTGCAACTATTCAGCCAGGCGGAACGTAACTATATGCAAGGCACTAGTTCTGTGCCGGAAGCGAAGAAATGGCTACAAGCCGAATTGAGGCAACCGCCTGGCCGGAAGTAAAGTCAGCTCCCTTATGGATACGCGCAGGCTTTTGGCTCTGTATCCTGATCGCTGCCGCTGCTGTCCTGCGGCGTATCGCGGTTTTCGAGCTCCCGAACGCTTCCTCTTCCCGGACCGCAGCCCTCGATGCGGTATTCGCCTCGCATGAGGCGCTCACGCTGGTCCACATTATCCCGGCACTGGCCTTTGTCATCATTGTGCCGGTGGTCTTATTTGGTTGGTTGCCTGACGCGCGCTGGCCCGAGCCATTGCTATTCCGTTTGGGTCTTGTGGTCTCGCTCACTGCCTACGCCATGAGCGCCTACCCGATCGGCGGCTGGCTGGAAGTATCCGCCGTGCTGGTTTTTAATACACTTTTTCTCTTCTCGCTCATTCGTGCCTATCTTTATAAGCGTCGCGGCGACACCCCCCTCAAGCGCCGGTGGCTGGTCCGCGCCATCGGCATCCTTCTCGGCATCGCCACAACCCGCCCTATCATGGGCATCTTTTTTGCGACGAGCCCCCTGACCCATCTCCGCCCTCACCAATTCTTTGGCATCGCGTTCTGGTTAGGTTTCTCAATCAACACGCTGATTGTTGAAATCTGGCTCCGCACTCGCCCGCTCGGTTCCAAAACCCCCGCCCGTGCTGCGCTCTCTGCCAGCCAGTGAAATATTGGTGAAGCGTCATTGCCCATCGGGAATTGCGTGTAGCGCGGCGGAACCGCGACGCTTCAGGAGCCAGCGCCGGCAGGATCCAGGCGTTACGACTGCAACCCCACGGCGCACAAGCCGTTACCAGGGTCTTCCGCTTTCTACCCTACAACATTCCCTGAATAATTCCCGGCACCGCTTCAAGGGATTCATCCAGCCTGGCGGGATTCTTGCCGCCCGCTTCCGCCAGGTCTTTGCGCCCCCCACCCGAACCTTCCACAATCGCCGCCGCAGCTTTCACGATCTTTCCCGCATCAAGCCGCGCGGTCAGGTCTTTTGTGACGGCAGCCACGAGCGCTACATTGCTGTCGGCGGCGCTGCCTAGCACGATCACACCCGAACCCATGCGGCTGCGAAGATTATCAACCATCTGCCGCATTGCGGCCCGGTCGAGCGCCTCAACCCGCGCCGCCAGCACCTTCACACCATTCACGTCGCGCGTGCGATCCAGTAAATTTCCGGCGGAGGCTACGGCGCGCTTCAGTTGCGCGGCTTCCAATTCCTTGCGCAGCTTCTTCTCCGACTCGGCAAGCTTTTCCGCCGCCGCGAGCAATTCACCGGGTTTCGCGCGCAGCGTTTCACCCAACCGCGCGAGCGTCCCGCTGGCTTTGCGTAAATCTTCGATCACGCCGGTTCCAGTGACGGCTTCGATCCGGCGCGTGCCCGCCGCCACGCTGCTCTCGCTGATAATCTTAAAAAGCCCGATGTCGCCCGTGCGCCGCACGTGTGTGCCGCCGCAAAGCTCTTTTGAAAATGATCCGTCCGCCACGGAAACCACACGGACTTTGTCGCCGTACTTCTCACCAAAGAGCGCCATCGCGCCTGAATTGACGGCCGAATCCACATCCATCACGTTCGTGTGCATCTCTTCATTAGCCAGTATGTGGCGGTTGGCGAGGTCCTCGATGTCCAGCCGGTCCTGCTCTTCGAGCGGCGCGTAATGCGTGAAATCGAACCGCAAACGGTCCGGCGCCACCAGCGATCCGGCCTGCTTCACGTGCGTGCCCAGCGTCGAGCGCAGCGCCGCGTGGAGCAGATGAGTGGCCGTGTGGTTTCGCCGGATGGCATCGCGGCGTTCGGCATCCACTTGCGCAGTAACTTTCATGCCCACTTCAAGCGGCAGCAGTGCTTTCACCTTATGCACAATGAGTCCGGTGACGGGTCGCTGCGTATCCTTGACCTGCGCAACTTCTTCCCCGGAGTCCGAAAACAGCCGCCCCGTATCGCCCACCTGCCCGCCCGCCTCGGCATAAAACGGGGTACGGTCGAGTACAAGTTCGCCTTCCTCGCCCTTACTCAGCTTGGCCCTCTTTTGTTCATTTTGGATGATGCCGACGATACTGCAATTAGCGAGGTCCGTCTCTTCATACCCAACGAACACCGATTGACGTCCCAATATCAGGACCCCTCCTTCGGGATGCGGTGTACTATAGAATCCAGCAAGTTGTTGATAGATCGGCGAGGCGATTTTCTTCTCAGCGCCCTTCCAACTCGCTCGCGCCCGCTCGCGCTGGCGCTGCATCTCGGCTTCGTAGCCTTGCATGTCAACGTCGAGCCCGTAGTTCCTTACGACATCACGGACGAAATCAGGCCGGAGGCCATATGTATCATGCAGCAGGAAAAGGCTGCTTCCCGTAACAATGCCTGCGGCGTGGGCGGGTATGATCGGAATCGGTTCTGGAGCTTGCCGGAGGTTCATCAGCAAGCTGGCGGGCAGCAGCGCCCACTCCAGATTCCCACCAAATTGGGCATAAAGTTTCTTCCATCGCTGAATTGGTATGACGCGTGTGCCGGGGGTGGTCCTGAGCGCAACATCTTGGTGCTCGAGCATCGCCAATCCGACGCTTGTGGTGCGCGCGAAACCTTCTTCTTCAATCTTGATCGCCTTCGCAGCGTGCGGTGTGGACTGTATCAATTCGGGATAAGCGCCCTTCATCATGTCGACAACATGCCCGGACATTTTGTACAGGAACGGCTCGTTGAGGCCGAGTGTCTGGCCGTGATAGAGCGCACGGCGCATGATGAGGCGCAGGACGTATCCTCGCCCTTCATTCGACGGCAGGACGCCGTCAGAAATCAGAAATGTAGCCGCGCGGCTGTGATCGGCGATGATGCGCAGGGAAACGTCTGTCTCGTGGTTCACACCGTATTCAACGTTGGCGAGCTCCGCCGCTTCGTCAATCAGCGGCCGGAATAGGTCGGTATCAAAGTTTGAGATTTTGTCTTGCAGCACCGCGGCCAGGCGCTCAAGCCCTGCGCCCGTGTCAATGCTGCGTTTTGGGAGCAGCGAGGACATGTTCAGCGTTACACCATTCTTGATATCCTTTCTTTGTTCGTACTGCATGAAGACAAGGTTCCACAACTCAACGTATCGCCCGCAGTCGCACGGAAACTTACAATCCGGGTGGCCAAGGTCGCTCGCCGCCGGACCCATATCGTAGTGAATTTCCGAGCACGGACCGCACGGGCCGGTCTCGCCCATCTGCCAGAAATTCTCGTCCATACCCAACTGAAAGATGCGATCAGCGGAAACACCCGTCGAGAGCCAGCAATCATAGGCTTCGTCATCGGGTGGCAAGAGCTCGATCGGACTGCCCTTAAAAGTCGTAACGTACAGTTTTTCCACAGGAATGCCGTAGCCCTGGGTAATCAATTCCCACGCCCAGGCGATGGCGTCCTTCTTGAAATAATCGCCGAAAGAAAAGTTGCCGAGCATCTCAAAGAACGTATGATGGCGCGTGGTGCGGCCAACTTGTTCCAGATCATTATGTTTGCCGCCCGCGCGCACGCATTTCTGCGAGGAGCAGGCGCGCGAGTAGTCGCGTTTCTCGCGCCCCAGAAAAACGTCTTTGAACTGGTTCATGCCGGCGTTCGCAAAGAGCAGCGTCGGATCATTCGCCGGGACAAGCGGCGACGACCGCACCACGCGGTGGCCGCGAGCCGCGAAAAAATCAAGGAAAGTTTTGCGAATCTGGTTTGAATTCATAGAAAAACAGCTTCACCACAGAGGCGCAAAGCGCACAGAGAAAAGCAAAAGATGAGTCAAGAAGCCGGAAAATTTCTTCAGAAATGGCGCATGGAATCAGGTCTGGTACTCTTGCTACGCTCGCCGCTTAGCCGCTTTGCTTGAACTTCTCGCTTTGTGCTCTCTGTGTCTCTGTGGTGAATCATTCTTGTTCAAGAGACTCCGCGACCGGCTTCAATTCCGGCCGCGAGCGCATCACCTTCATAATATCATTGGAGCGGAATCCTAATCGCATCAG
>DASUKV010000075.1:0-18107 GCA_036278555.1 Terriglobia bacterium | reverse complement strand
GCGCCGGAAATCGCCGACGCCTTCAAATCCGTCGTCCTGACCAATCTGCGCGGCACCGGGAAGGACCGGGCATTCTTTAAGCGAGCGGCGCGCCAGGAGCTGTGGCCCAAGGTCGATGCGGAATATCAGGAAGAAATCCAAGGTATTCACCAAGGTCTTCAGGCGCGCGGCGTCCGGATGGATCTGGATGACGTGATCTGGCTGAATGCGATGGAGGAACTTGCCGACTATTACGTGCCCTGGTATGACAAGCGGCATAAAGTGGCGGAAGCGCGGCCCATTCTAAGCCCCGGAAACTGCAGCGCCTTTGTGGCGACAGGGAGCTATACCAAGGATCATCAGATCGTTATAGCTCATAATACGTGGACAAGTTACCTCCACGGCGAGCGCTGGAACATCATTTTTGATATCGTCCCGAAGAGCGGCTACCGCATTCTGATGGACGGATTTCCCGGCATTATCGCCAGCGATGATGATTTCGGCATTAACTCAGACGGCCTCATGATTACGGAGACGACCATCACTCAATTCCACGGATGGAATCCGGGCGGCAAGCCGGAGTTTGCTCGAGCCCGGAAGGCGATGCAGTACGCCTCTTCAATCGATGATTATGTGCGGATTATGCTGGACGGGAATAACGGCGGCTATGCGAATGACTGGCTGCTGGGCGACCGGAAAACCGGGGAGATCGCGCAGTTTGAATTGGGCCTGAAGGCTTACCGTGTGTGGCGCACCAAGGACGGCTGCTTTGTGGGCTCGAACTTCGCGCGTGATCCCAAGGTGCTTGCCGAGGACACCACCTTTGATCCGAATGACCTTTCATCCTCTCCCAACGCCCGCCGGGTGCGCTGGGAGCAGTTGATGAAGCAGCATAAGGGCCAGATTGACGTGGCGCTGGGCCAGCAGTTCATCTCCGATCATTACGACACCTATGACAAGAAAGAGCAACCGGGCACACGCTGTTTATGCGGGCACGGCGATCTTTCCCCGCACGGCGTGAAGGTGTGGGATTGGGGTCCGTACTATCCCGGGGGTGCGATCACCGGAAAAGTCGCCGACAGTAAGGGGACGGCGGACATGAGTTTCGTTGCGCGCCGCGGGCACCCGTGCGGCGGTGACTTCCTGGCCGCGCCATTTCTGAAGGCCCATCCGGAATATGCCTGGCAGTCGCATTTGCTGCGCGACATGAAGGCCGGCCCCTGGACCCCGTTTAAGACCGGCGAAAAGGCCTGAGCCGGGATCTTTCAGGAGGCCCCGCACGGCGCCTTGCGCGGCGAAGCCCCGTCTTCGATCCGAGCCCTTAGCGGGTGGCAAGCTTCTTCGCGAAGTCCAGCAGGAATTCGCGATCGGCGTCCACCATGCGGTCAATCAGCGCCCGAAGCTTAATCAGGAAGCGAGCTTCGGAACCGGTGTTGCTGTCTTCGTCCGCCAGCTCTTCGAGCGTCTTCCGGTGCGACAGGTTGGGCGTGGGCGGCGGATTATCTCCGGTATAGAACATCCGGTAGAGCGGTACGTCCAGCGCCGCGGCAAACCGCTCCAAAGTGTCTAAGGAGGGCACGGTGTGCCCATGCTCCACGCGGGAGATGTAGCAGCGGAGTAGCCCGCTGGACTTCTCAATATCGCCTTGTGAAAGGCCTTTTTGCTCCCGCATTTGCCGGATACGTTGACCAATTAACATAAGATATTCACCCCTCCATCAATTTGACTATCTTGAGCATTAGCTCCTGATGTAACTTTCGCCTTTATTAGAGTGGTGTTGTATGGCGCAGCAGTACCAGTACTAAAGTACTAGCCGGCTCATCGCGTGGGGCTGGCGTCCAATACGCTCCAACGTTTCTTGCATTCTCCGGCTACTTGGCGCCGGCCGGTCCCAGCACCATCTTGAGAAGCGCCATGCGCACGTAGAGGCCGTTCTGCGCCTGGCGGAAGTAAGCCGCGCGCGGGTCCGCGTCCACCTCCATGGTGATTTCGCCGATTCGCGGAAGCGGATGCATAATGATGGCATCTTGCCGCAGAAGGCGTAGAGTCTCGCGGTTGATGACGTAAAGTCCGCGGCATTTCTCGTAATCCGCAATCCGGTCGCCGAAGCGCTCTTTCTGCACGCGGGTCTGGTACACCACGTTCACCTGGGGCAGCACTTTTTCAAAATCGCTTTCTTCCTCGCAAGCGACGTTGCGCTCCTGGAGGTAGTCCAGAATGTCATCCTTCATCCGCAATAAGGGTGGAGCGACAAAGTAGATTTTGACGTCCTGGAATTTCCCCAGCAAATAGGCCAGCGAGCGCACCGTTCGCCCTTGCGCGAGATCGCCCACCATGGCGATGCGCAGCCCGTCAATCGAGCCGATCTCCTTCTGGATGGTGTACAAGTCAAGCAGCGCCTGCGTGGGATGCTGGCCCGCGCCATCGCCGGCGTTGATGATGGGTACGCGTGAGACGGCGGCGGCGCGTCCGGCGGCTCCCACTTCAAAGTGGCGGATCACGATAAGGTCCGCATAGCCATTCAGAATGCGGATGGTATCCTCCAGCGTTTCACCTTTCGAGACGGAGGAGAATTCGGCGGCGTTTTCGGTGGTGATCACACGTCCGCCGAGGCGGTGCATGGCGGTTTCGAATGAAAATCGGGTGCGCGTCGAGGGCTCATAAAAAAGCGCCGCCATGATGCGGTTGTGGTAATCGGAGACGCCGCCCCGCTCCACGACGTTTTCCATTTCACGGCTGGCTTCGAAAAGTTCGAGAAGAGTCTTGTGGTCAAACTGCTGCGCTTCAACAACGTGATGGAGCTTCATGCGGTATGGTTTCCCTTTCACTTGCGATGGTGCAGGCGGTCTTCGCTGGGAAACATATCGCGATCACGCGGTTCGCGTCAATCGTGGGGCGCTACCGGCGCCGGGCGCGCCAGCGCGTCCGGACGAGTTCCCAGAACATCATGCTCGAATCCCGAAGGAACCGCACTTTGGTCGCGGGATCGTTATTCCACCGCACCGGAACCTCAATGATCCGCCCTCCGGAGCGCTTGATGAGAAATAGCAGCTCGGGATCAAAGCCGAAGCCTTCGGTCTGCTGTAACTGGAAGGCCTTGCGCGTCGTGTCGCGGCGAAAGAGCTTGAAGCCGCACTGGGTATCGCGCAGGGAAAGACCGGTGAAAATCCGAACCAGAAGATTGAAGAAAATTCCGCTGAGTTCGCGGAATCTCGGCTGATGCACGCCGATCAGCTTCCGGTTGAGAGCGCGCGAACCCACCACCGCGTCCGCCTCCATACATTCCATGACCTCCAGCAGGCGATCCGCCGCTTCGATAGGCGTCGAGAGGTCGGCGTCGGTAAAGAGCACGTATTCCCCCCGCGCTTCAAGCGCGCCGAGCCGCACGCTATAGCCCTTGCCGTGGTTCGGCTCCGCGCGAAAGATGCGTAGGGCGCCCCATTCCGCGGCGGCGTCCTGCAGGCAGCGAGGCGTTTCGTCGGTCGAGCCATCGTCCACCACGATGACTTCCGCCGAAAACGGCCGGGAGTCCAGATATTGCCTGACTTTTTCGAGCGATTTTCCGATCCTTTGCGCTTCGTTGTAAGCGGGGATCACGATGCTCAAGAAGGGTTCATCCATGAATAGCGCGCGTATGCCGGGGCAGATGCCGCTCAACAGGAAAACACAGTCCTTCGCAGAGTGCAAGATCAAAGCGCAGGTGAGGGCCCGATGAGGCTCCTGCGGCATTCCTTCGGGGGTCGCCTCATATTTAGCTTATCGGCAGGCAGGAATCAATTGGAATTGGAGCGGGGTGGAAAAGAGGGCCGGCAAATCAAAAGGCAAAGAGCAAAAGGGGAAAGGCAAAATTTCGAAACGCACTAACGGTTATTGAAAACGTTTTGGGCGTGTGATGCTAAGTCAAGCGAAGCGCCTCATAAATTCGCCAAAGAATTCGTCAGGGCAAAAACGCCGCCATCGATGCCGCCCCCTCACCCGTCCCGCGATGGGAAGCACTGCTTCCCCGCGGGACACTCCTCTCCCCCTTTTCAGGGGGCGAGGACGGTAAATTCGAGAGACTCCAGCCCTCTCCCTCCGGGAGAGGGGGGACCGCAAAGCGGTCGGTGAGGGCCTTAACAGAACCCGTCCTCCGACGAGAATTATGCAACGAGCTCATGAAACACAACACTAAAGAGTGCCGTCGCAATCGCGCTTGCACAGTTAGCTCTTGCCCAGGCTTGCGAGAGTCTCGCGGATCTTGCCAGCATCTTTGAACTGAGGGTTCAGCGCGAGAACTCGCTCAAGCTCCGCTTTGGCGCTCGCGTTCTTCCCAAGCTTTGCGTAGGCGAGTCCGAGATGGTAATGAATGCTGGGGTCCTTCGGCTCTTTCTCCGCTGCGTCCTCGAGCAGATTTGCCGCAAGGCTATAAAGTCCTTTCTGGTAATAGGCGCAGCCCAAAGTGTCCGCCGCCGCCGCGGATTCCGGCATGGAGCGGCGCGCGTTCTGGGCCAAAGAAAGCGCCACATCCAGGTTTTGATTGTGCTCGATCATGAGGTAAGCGAGATTATTTTGTGCGGGAGCGAAATCAGGCTGGATTTGAAGCACTTTTTGATACAGTCCCTGGGCCTTTTCCCAGTTACCCATCTGATCATCAAGCTGGGCGAGGGCGAAATACGCCCGAATATCCTTGGGGCCGGTCTGAATGGCCTTCTGATAC
The DNA here is from genome assembly GCA_036278555.1 of Terriglobia bacterium. GTDB lineage: Bacteria > Acidobacteriota > Terriglobia > UBA7540 > UBA7540 > RH2-MAG17b. Next base: position 13,432 of record DASUKV010000075.1, on the reverse strand, counting down.
GTCGCCACCGCGTTGTCGCGCGCGCCCAACTCCGTCTGCACCTGAGCGAGCAACAAGTAAGCCGAAAGGTCCTTCGGATTCAGCCGCACGGCCTGCGACGCGGCAGCCTCGGCTTTCGAAAGGTCGTGGTTCGCTACTTCGGTGCTGGCCAGCAATGCATAGTAAGCGCCGCTGTTCGGAACCTTTGCGATCTGGGCGTTGACGCGCTGAACGGCCTGCGCGGTTTTTTTCTGAACCAGGTCGATGTTCACCAGTCCGCGCAGCGCGGGCGCGTATGCGGGGTTCTTATCGAGCGCCTGCTCGTAAAGTTTTTCCGCCTCGCCGAATTTCTTCTGCGAGAAGCGCAGGTCTGCGGTCGCCGCGTAACCCAGCGGGCTTTCGGGAGCCACCTGGATGGCTTTCTTCAGGTCGGCTTCGGCGTCGGCCGTTTTCTTACCGGCAAGGCTGGCCCGGGCGTGCAGAATGTAGCCTTCCGGAGATTTGGGGAGGAGGCGCATCAACTGCGTCGAGGTTTGATTCAGCAGGTCGGTATCGTTTTTCCTTAGGGCCGCGCCGGCAAGAGCGCGCTGAGCTTCGACCATCGTAGGACGCAGCCGGACCGCCTCGCGCCATTCGCTTTCGGCGCGATCCAACTGGCCCTGCATATTCAAAGCGACTCCCAGGTAGTAGTGAGCGGAAGGATTATCAGGCTCGCTCTTCAAAACTGTTTGCAGCGTGCTGACGGCGCTGTCGGGCTTGCCCTGTCCTTCATCGATCTCCGCCTGAAGGATCAAGCCCCCGGCGTCCTTCGCGTTTTCTTTGAGGATTTGAGACACAATGCCCGAAGCTTGATCGTAATTGCGATGCAAAATCAATAACTGCGCGTAGCTCTTTTGAACAATCGAGTCCTTTGGGTGCGCTTTCGAGAGTGAAGCGAATTCGGTGAGCGCCTTATCGAGCTGCCCGGTTGCGAAGTAAAACTGGCCCAGCATCCGGTAGGCCTGCGGGTTGTCCGGCAGGGCCTTTTTGGTCTCTTCGAGGACCTGTTCCGCTTTCGAGGGATTTCCCTCAAGCATGTCCAGACGGGCCAAAGCCTCCCGGGGCGCCGGATTTTTAGGGGCCAGGCTGACCGCCTTCTGGAACTGCTGTTCCGCGTCGGACCAGCGGCGCTGCTGAACGTAGAAATTGCCCAGCGCCATTACCGCAGAAACCGATTTGGGGTCGAGCTCCACGGCTTTTTTGAAGCTTGCTTCCGCGTCGGAGGTCTTTTTTGCATCAAGCTGCAGTACGCCCATGTTGAGGTAACTTTGCGGGCGGGAAGGTTCCGTTTGAATCGCGTTTTGCATTTCCGCGAGCGAAGCATCAATGTTCGAGAGACCCGCATCCGAATTCGCCAGCAGCACCATGCCGCCGACGTTTTTCGCGTCTTTAGAAAGAACCAGCTTCGCCTGATCCTGCGCGCGCTTGAACTGCCGGGTGGCGAGAAACAGATTGCCCAGATCAATCTGAGCCTTAAGGTCCGAAGGGTTCAGGTTGGTGGCGCGGGTAAGCTCCTGGTAGACCTGTCTCCAGTCCCCCAGTTTCATGTAACAGCGAGCGAGCTGGTAATGAGCCTCTTCATACTTGGGGTCGATATGGACGGCGTTGGTAAACTGGATCGCGGCATTGCGGTATTCGCCCTTCTCATAGAAATGAGTTCCGCTCTCGAAAAACTTCTTCTTTCGGACATTAGGGTCCCGCGTGCATCCCGCCGCGAAGGCCGCGACTAATAAAAGCACGATCCAGATACGAGGTTGGCGCAACTCATTCATGATTTGTCTCTCCTATGCTGCGCCTCTCGCGGCCGCCAAACTCACGACGGCAGACGAAAAGGCATTTCGGGCCGGCTCTGCCGGTTATTGGGGAATATAGTTTCTTAGTAGCGGCAAAATCTGCTTGGTGAAAGCCAGGACGCGCCCCTTCGCGCTTTCCAGGGGTTCCTGATTCGCGACGGGTGAGATCAGGCGCACCAGAGCGCCATCGGTACGGTTCATACTGAGGGCGTCCGTCACCAAATAAAATCTTGCCCAGTATTCACTGGCCACTGTGCGTCCATGCGATTGGAACCAGTAAATAACCACCTCGCGGCTGCCTCCCAGTTGCAGCACGTAATAATTCGCGTGCAGAATTTTGCCGTCGTCCCAAGGCACCTGGATAACCGATGATACAACAGGCGTCCATCCCGCTCCCGGCAAACAGTGTTTTGGTGAATGAATCGTGTCGCCCGTCTTCTGGCTTGGGAAATAGGCGATAAAAAGGTCAATCCCTGCCGGCTTTACAGGATCTTGGTAATCCCTCTCGAGAAATTCGCCCGGTCCAAGGATGGCAAGGTCCGCTGAAGGAATCGTCAGCGTGCGCCCGGCCCACGCTCCGATTTGCGAAGGAAACATTGCCAGTTTAGTGTGTGGAGGCAACACCTCGGCGCGCAGATGACGATGCAAAAATAACGCAGCCAGGAGCAGCAGGAGAATGGGGAAAATGCCTCGAACCCAGGAACGCCTCAGGAGCCTCACGCCGTTGACCTCCTGAAAGCACGGAATAAAGCGCGCAGGACGGCGTGCAGGATAAACAAGGTGATCAACGAAAGAACAAAGATCACCCAGCCCGAGAATTCATGGAAAAAACCCTGAGCTTTGTCCGGGTTCCAATACAATCCCGTCAGCCCGGTTCCCATGATTCGCAAGCCATTTGCCAGCACGGCAATCGGCACAGCGGCGAGCGCGAGGATCACGCGGATGGCATTGTCGGTTTCGAGAAGATAGCCGTAGACGATGGCGAGGGTTCCCAATGAGATCAGGGACCGGATACCGCTGCACGCCTCCACCACCTCCAGCGACATGGTCGATAACTGAATGACGTTTCCGTTCTGCAGCACCGGAACCCCCAGCAGCCGGAGAAACCAGGTGGCGAGGTCCGAAGCGAGAAACTGCAGCGGGATGGTGATAAGGTTCATGATCAGTGTGGGAGGCGGAACCATTAGGAAGAGGAAAAGCCAGGGGAAGAGCACGGCCCTGAAAAAACGCCATCCGGCAAAGTAGATCACGAGACCCGCGATCACAAACAGCAACGAAGTGCGCGATAAAAATAGCTCGGCGCCAAGCACCCCGAAGATTAGAATTCCCAATCCTCCGGCGATCAGCAGAAGTCCTGACCACGAGGGGCGGAAATCCATCTTGGCCAAGCGCCTGCGGTCCTTCCAGACCAGGAAAGCCGAAAATGCGGGGACGAAAAAGCCGTGGGAGAAGTTCGGGTCTGTCCACCACTGATCGACCAGGCGATGAAGAATGCTGATGTAGAGGTAGGCCAGAAGGATGGCCAGGACAACTCCCGGCCATAACCATTGAGTCAACGATCGGGGCCGCTCGCCGCCAGCGGTCTGCTCGACGATCTCTGAACTTTGCAACTGATTCATTCGAAAATCTTCAGGATTCAAGCATTTTTCGCAAAATCACCAAATAGCTGCAATCGGCATGCCATCGGCGGCGGCGCGTCCACTCTCTTGATTCCCGGCAAGACCTCCCTTCAGAGTAATCGGCAGAATCACGGAGAGCACCTAAACGTGAAGACACGAAAGCTGCTAATCACTCCAAAGTTCCCCCCGCCGCTTCTGCGATATATAGAAAGACAGGCGCTTCCCTCCGGCGCGTATTTCTGACGCAAAGATAACACAGGCGAGGAAGCATTACCAATGTGCCGTCCCGTAAACAGTGAAAAAAATTACCACATTATGGCAATATGCCAGACCTGACCACTTTCTATTTTTCATCATAAAACGGTAAATATGTTGTATTCTATTAGAAATCAATTGCTTAGCAAGCGATGAATGGGGAATCGGCGCGAATTGTCCTGAATGGTCCAAGGCGTGCTGCGCAACACAGTTCAGGATTCGACTGTGGGGTTTGACGGGCGGGTGGATGCGGATTCCTTCAGGCAACGGCGCGGAGCCGGTCGTAGCAGCGCAGGAAGAGAGAAAGCTCTTTTGGGGAATGAGCGCGAGTCCTTGCATGCGGGCGCTCGAAACCGCCATTGCGGGAATCGCCGCGAGCGGTGTGCCCGTTTTGCTGATGGGCGAGACCGGCACGGGCAAGGAGGTAGTGGCGTTTGCAATCCATCAGATCTCGGAATCTGATGGCGGATGTTTTACGAAAGTGCATTGCGCCGGCCTGAGACCCGCCGATTTCAGCGGTATTCTGGAGAGGTGTGAACGAGGCGCTGTTCGCGCAAGCCGCCACACTATTTTTCTCGACGGAATTTCGGACCTTGACGGAGCATGCCAGGCGCGGATCGCCGAGTTTCATTCCGGTTTGGATAACGGACCGGGGGAATATCAGCGTGGCGTGCGTTTTGTCTCGGCATCCTCTCGAAGCCTGGACGAAGCGATGCGGGCCGGGCAGTTCCGTCAGGATCTTTACTATCGCCTGGGCGGGGTGTGTCTCAGGCTGCCGCCTCTGCGGCAGAGGAGAGAAGATATTCCGCTGTTGGCCGATTTCTTCCTTGAGAAGTATGCGGCTTTGTTTTTGCGCCCCCGGTCTTTGCTAAGTCCGTGGGCGGCGGGTCTGCTCGGGCAGTACGCGTGGCCCGGCAACATCCGTGAGTTGGAGAATACAATGAAAGGCGTGGCCGCGCGAGGGGACGAGCGGAAAGCCTTACGCGATTTTGACGGACTGCCGGCATCCTCCTCTGCCTGGAACTCCAGGACTTCTTCACTGAAAGAGGCGGCGCGAGAGGCTTCCCGCCGGGCGGAGCGTGATCTGATCTTGAAAGCTCTGGTGCGGACGCGCTGGAACCGCAAGCGAGCCGCCGAGGATCTCCAGATCAGTTACAAGGCATTGCTTTACAAGCTGAAGCAAACCGGCCTGGCGGAATCGAATTCGCCAGATTCTGTGGAGAGCAGATGATGAAAAACTCGATGAGAACAGCTCTGATCGTATGTTTGATCGCGGGGATCGTGGCAATTCCGGCTCTCGCCGCGGGTAAGAAACACGACGACAATCAATCATCTCAGCAGCAGCGGCCGTCGCTCCCCGCCAGCCCCACTTATGTGATCAGTCCGGGCGACGTGCTGGACATCAGCGTGTGGAAAGAGCCGGACATCTCCTTTCGGGGTTTACCAGTGCGCCCTGATGGGAAGATTTCTTTGCCCCTGATTAGTGACGTCCAGGCGGCCGGGCTCACCGCAACCCAACTTTCGATTTCAATCACCCAGAAACTCAAGAAATTCATCGAGGACCCACAGGTTACCGTGGTCGTGGCCGCCGTCAACAGCCAACACTATTATGTGCTGGGCGAAGTTCTGCACGCCGGCGTTTTTCCTCTGCTTCCCGGAATGACGGTGCTGCAGGCCCTTTCGGCGGCCGGCGGGTTTACGCAGTTTGCTGACACGAAAAAGGTTTACATCCTGCGCAGCGTGAACGGCGCGCAACAGAAGTTGCCGTTCAACTACAAAGACGTTGTACAAGGCAAGAATCTACAGGAAAACGTCCGGTTGAAGCCGGGAGATACAATTATCGTTCCGTGAGGTGACTGATCCCACCTTTCTCAACCTATGACACATAAAATTCGAGTGCTTTTGACGCTGGTTTGCTTTACGTGCTTTGCGGCCTGCTGCTGGGCGCAGCAGCCGCCCTCGGCGCAACAGGCGCCGGCTGGCGCTCCGGCGCCTCCGTCGGCTCCCGGAACCGGGCCTTCGACGGCTGTGAATAATCCCGGTTCAACCGAGGCTCCCACCGAGCAGATGCAACCCGACACGCATCCCTTGGGGGGCGCGTACCTGTTTACGCTCGGCTCTCCCTTTGAGGGCGGGCGCAGCTATTTTCAGCCGTCATTTTCCATCGGTGAAGCCGGGGAAACGAACGCTTCCGGCGTCCCGAACGGCAAGCAAAACGTCACAATGATAACCATCCCCATGGCCAGCTTTGCCCTGGTGCATCAGACCAGGACCAATGAACTTTCCTTGGGGTATCTCGGGGGCGGATTCATCTATGATAACGGCGCCAGCGGCGTCCCGGACTCGTCGTTTCACGCTTTCAATCTGTCCGACGGCATCAGGCTTCGCCGCTGGACTCTGAACCTATCGGATGTTTTCTCCTATTTACCCTCCGCGTCATTCGGCTTTGGAGGCTTGGGGATTTTCGGAGGCCTCTCTTCCGGCTTCTTCAGCGGAATGAGCTCGAGCGGCGGAATGGGCGCGGTCAATCCCATGTATTCCAACAATCAATCGATTCTGGGAAACGGATTGAGCGCTTATAACAATACCGCTCTGGCGCAGGCGACTTACAGCGCTACGAAGCGCACGAGCGTGTCCTTCGCGGGGTCGTACGGAATCCTGACGTCCGGCGGCGGCCAATCGGGATTCTTTGATGGCCACAATTTGTTTGGGCTGTTCGGCGTCGGGCACGCCCTGACCGCCCGGGACACGATCGGGGTTACCTATTCTTACGGGTCCTTTAATTACTCGGGGCTCCAGGAATCCTTTCATACGCAGAGAATCGACTTGGCATACGGCCGTAAGATCACGGGCCGCGTGGCGTTGCAGCTTTACGGAGGCCCGGAGATTTTGACGTTCCACACGCTCGCGGGCCCCTCCACCACCCAGGTCAGTGTAAATGGATCGGGATCGCTCAGCTACGAGCGGGGCCACAATTTCTTCAGCGTCTTTGGGGGCCGTTACGCCACGAGCGGTTCCGGAGTCTATGCGGGCGCTCAGACGGAGCTTGTCGATGGATCGTGGAACCGCCAGCTTACCCGGTGGTGGGCTGCTTCGCTTTCCATGGGTTACTCGAGGAATTCATCCTTCAAGGCATTTGCCAATACTGCCGAAACTCATTACGGATACGGTTTTGCGGATCTCGTGCTGAATCGAGCGATCGGAAGGTATTTGCGATTGACGGTAGGATACGAATACCAACGCCAGCAGACGAACCGCGGGGCGTGCACCACAAGTTTCTGCGCCGGGAACCTGACAAACCAGATTTTCGGTTTGGGACTTACCATCACCCCGCGTCCTATCGGGCTTTGAGGAGGGATGCTGAAAATGCCGGCTCGAGCTCCGGGGTTACGGCCAGACGGTGCCCTCTTCTGGTGTTCTCAAGAGTGCCGCCGCATGCGATCTGCGCCCGAACGCTGCAATCCACACCTTTTCAGCATCTTAAATTAGAGAGGGGAAGGAAAGGCTTTTAGAACTATGCTTACCGGCCGCCAACTGAATATGGAGGACTACGGGGCCATTCTCCGCCGCCGCTACCTGCTGGTCGTGGTTCCGGTCGTGTTGGGGGTGATCGGCGCTTATCTGATCGCGCGGCAGTTGCCGCCGAAATATACCTCCACAAGTCTAATCCTGATCGAACAGCCCAAGGTGCCCTCCAGCATTGTTCCGTCCGTGGTCGGTAACGACCTGGTGTCGCGGCTGGCAAATATGCAGGAGCAAATCCTGAGCCGCAGCCGGCTGGAGCCGCTCATCGAGCGCTACGGCCTTTATAAAGATGATCTCAACAGCACTCCGAAGGAAGTGCTCGTCGAGCGGATGCGTAAAGACATTGTCGTGAAGCCCGTGACTTTTTCAAATACGTTTAACAGCGATTCCTCGCAGCAGGGCAGCCAGGTTCCGGGGTTCCAGATCAGCTTTACCGCGGAGACGCCCCGCATGGCTCAGGCGGTTTGCACCGAGATTACATCCATGTTCGTCGAGGAAAACCTGAGGCTTCGTGAGCGGCGTGCGCAGGGAACCGCCAATTTCATCGCCACGCAATTGGAACAGGCGAAGCAACGGCTGGACGAGCAAAACGCCAAATTGGCGGACTTTAAGCGCAAGTACTTCGGCTCTCTGCCGGATCAAGAGCAATCGACGATTCAGATTCTCGGCACGCTCACCGGCCAGCTTAACAGCCTTACTGAGAGCCAGGGCCGCATCCAGCAGGACAGAACTTATACCGAGTCGCTGCTCTCGCAGCAGCTCGATGCCTGGAAAGCGGAACAGTCCGGGGCGAGCCCGCAAACGCTTCAGACCCAGCTTGCTACGCTTCAGAATAAACTCATGGATATGAGGACCCGGTACACGGACAGCTATCCCGATGTCGTAAAAGCCAAGGCCGATATTGCCAGCTTGCAGAAAAGAATTGCGCAGCAGCAGAAGGCCGATGCGTCACAGAAGGGCCAGGCGGCGGAGGACGGAAACGGTACAGCCGTTGAGCCGCCGCAGGCGCGGCGCCTGCGCGCAACGCTTCACTCCCTGGATGACGCGATGAAAAACAACCAGCACGAGCAGGCGCGGATTCGAACGGATATTGACCGTTATCAGGCAAAGTTGAAAATGACTCCGGCGGTTGAGCAGGAATACAAGGATATTACCCGCAACGATCAGACGGCGCTGGCATTTTACAACTCTCTACTTGCCAAAGAAGATACCAGCAAGATGGCGACCAGCCTGGAACAGCGGCAGGAAGGAGAGCAGTTTGAGGTCCTTGACCCGGCCGATCTGCCCCATAAGCCATCATTCCCGAACTACCTGCGCTTCGCGGGAGGCGGTTTTGCCGTGGGCCTGCTGATCGGCTTCGGAATTGTCTTCATGCTGGAGATGAAGGACAAGGCGCTTCGCGATGAACGCGATATTGAATTTTTCCTCGGACTGCCCACCCTGGCGCTGGTTCCGGCGGTGAGTCATGGAAACGGAAAGCGATCCCTGCTGGGTAGGTTGCGTCATCCAAGAATTGAAGCGGCGAAGGTCCGGTAAGCGGGAAACTTTACAACATGTACAAGAAATTTTTTGGTTTGCGGGAAAATCCGTTCAACGTCAATCCAGACCCGCGCTACCTCTTCGTGACGCCGCATACGGAAGAGGCGCTCTCGTGCCTCACCTACGGCGTTCAAAGCCGGAAGGGCTTCATTCTGCTGACCGGCGAGGTTGGAACGGGAAAAACCACGCTCATCAACAAGCTCCTCGAATGGCTGCACCGTGAGAATTGTCCGACGGCGTTCATCTTTAATCCCCGCCTGAGCGAGGATCAGTTTTTTGATTTCATGATGGCGGATCTGGGTATTCCGTGCGACACGCGGTCGAAGAGCCAGGTGTTGCTGCGGCTGAATCAATGGCTGCTCGAGAGGTACCGGGCGGGCGAATCCGCGGTGCTGATTGTGGATGAGGCGCAAAACCTTTCCTCGGCGGTTCTCGAAGAGATCCGGTTGCTGACGAACCTTGAGACTTACACCGAAAAGCTTCTCCAGATTGTCCTTTCCGGCCAGCCGGAGCTTGAAGCCAAGCTCAAGCAGCCAGAGCTTCGGCAGCTTCGGCAGCGCATTACCTTGCGGAGCAAAACTTACCCGCTGACGCCCGAGGAGACGGCCGGATACGTCACGAGCCGGCTGCGGATCGCGGGCAGCGACGGCCAGCCCATCTTCGCGCCCGACGCTCTGGAAGTGATTTATCGCTATTCGCGCGGCATCCCGAGGGTGATCAATGTGCTCTGCGAGCACGCGCTCATCAACGCCTTTGCTGACCAGCGCAAGCCCGTCACCGCGGATCTGGTCCAGAATGTGGCGGAGGAATTTGAATTGACGGGCACGGAAACGCCCGCGCCTCCTGCGGCATTGAACGTGGTGGCGGAGAATCCGCGGCTGGTCGAGGCGTTGCAGGGCCTTGCCACGCTGATGGACCGCTTGCGCCGCAACGAATAGCCGCGAGTTCTCTTCGAAAAGGAAGCCTATGAGCCGAATTCATGACGCCTTGAAACAGGCGGAGCAGGACCGCACCTCCGAGCCCCAGTCCGAGGTCTCTGCGCAGCCCGAGGAAACGGTCTTCTCGTCCGTGGCCGCCCCAGAGGAAGAGCAGGTTCAGACGGAGCCCTCGCGGCCGCGGGAATTCGCTTTGCGCCCTCTGCAAGGCGGCGGCCCGATGACCCTGGAGGGCTGGATTTCGGAGTGCCCGCCGGCGCGCTGGAAGCTCGACCGGGAGTCGATCCTCTTTGCGGATCCTAAGGCCCGCCAGCTTGGCATGGAAGAATTCCGAACCTTGCGCACAAGGCTCGTGCAGATGCGCGAAAAGGTTCCGTTGCAGACCATCCTGGTGACCAGCGCCCTGCCGGGTGAAGGCAAGACATTTGTTGCGGCGAACCTGGCGCAAGGTTTTGTGCAGCAGCTCGGAAGGCGCGTTCTTTTGATTGACGGCGATTTGCGCCTTTCCCGGCTGCACCAGCTTATGGGCGCCGCGCTCACCCCGGGGCTTTCCGATTTTCTGCGCGGCAGCGCGGAGGCGGCGAGCATCCTGCAGCGAGGCGTGCCGGAAAATCTGTTCTTCATTCCTGCGGGGCACCCGACGCAGAACCCGGTGGAACTGATTGGCAACGGCCGTTTGAAAAGTCTTCTTCACCGCCTCGCGCCGCTTTTTGACTGGATCATTATTGATTCACCCCCTAGCGTTCCTTTATCGGATTCCAGCCTCCTGGCGGATCTCTGTGACGGGGTTTTGCTCGTCGTAAGGTCCGGCAAAACTCCCTTTGATGTCGCTCAGAAAGGCAGCCAGCAGTTCCGCGAAAAGCGGCTGCTCGGGGTTGTTCTGAATCAAGTGCCTCCTCAGGCTGCGTACAGCGCCTACTACTATCAGGCTGCGGAAATGCCGCACGCCGAACAGGATTAGAGGAATAACCTCCAGTGGTTCGCCTGTTTAACGTCTACTACCCGGTTCGCACCATCGTCTTGATTTTCGGCGAGACCCTCATCGTCTGCGCCTCTTTCGTGATGGCGGCGCTACTTCGTCTGCCGGATTCGACTCTGGTGCTGGGCTACGAAGGTGGGTTTTACAAGGTGCTGGGGATCACCGGGGTGGCCTTTCTCTGTTTCTACTATTTTGATCTTTATGATACGCGGCAGGTCCCTTCGAGCGGGGAAGTGTTCTTCCGGCTTCTCGTCGTGCTCGGAATCCTGTCTTTCTTTCTGGCGGCGATCGGGTTCTTTTTCCCTGGATTCTTGTTGGGCAACGACGTTTTCCTGCTGGGCCTTTCTATTCTGACGATCTCGATCATCGCCTGGCGATGGATTTATCTGTGGCTGGTCGCGCAGCCTTTCCTGCGTGAACGGGTCTATGTGATGGGGTCCGGGGAAAGGGCCGAAAGGCTCGTGCAGTCGCTGCGTTCGCGCCCGGATTTAGGATTGGAAGTGGTGGGATGGGCGGGCGCGGTTGGCAACGGTTCGTTGACGCGCGAGCAACTCGCCTCGCAATTGATCGGCCTAAAGGAGAAAGATGCCGTCGACCACGTGATTGTAGCTATGGGCGACGGGCGCGGGAAGATGCCCGTCCGGGAGCTTTTAGATTTGCGCCTTTCGGGCATCAAGATTGACGATGCGACGGCGCTCCTTGAAAAGATTTCCGGCAAGATCGAAATCCATGAGCTTCATCCGAGCTGGCTGATTTTTTCCGAAGGATTCCGCCTGAATTACTCGTTTTTGCTCATCCGCCGTGTGGTTTCGTTTTTGTTCGCCCTCTCCGGCCTTGTGATCTCTTTGCCATTGATTCCGTTTATTGCTCTGGCGGTGAAATTAAGCTCTCCGGGCCAGGTTTTTTACCGGCAGAAGCGCGTGGGGCTGCGGGGGCACATCTTTACGTGCTACAAGTTCCGCACCATGCGCGCGGATGCGGAGGCGGATACCGGCGCGACCTGGGCGACGGATGACGACCCGCGCATCACGCCGGTGGGCCGCTTTTTGCGGCACTTGCGCCTGGATGAGATCCCTCAAATGTGGAACGTCCTGCGTGGAGACATGGGGTTCATCGGCCCGCGGCCGGAACGGCCCGAATTTGTGAAGCAACTCAGCCAGCAGATTCCGTATTACAACCTCCGGCACATCATCCGTCCCGGGATTACCGGATGGGCGCAAATCCGGTATAAATACGGCAACACGGTAGACGATTCGCGGCAGAAGTTGCAATACGACCTCTTCTACATCAAGAATATGTCCATCGGCCTTGATTTCTGGATCTTCATCCAGACGATCAAGGTGATCCTCCTCGGGCGGGGAGCGCAATGAGGTGGCTTTTCTGGTGCTCCGTCTGCTTTATCGGATATACCTACGCGGGGTACCCCTGCTGGCTGTACCTCAGGAGCCGGTTACGCCGGCGCCCGGTGCGGAAATCCGAATTTTTCCCGGCGATTTCCGTGATTTTGGCGGCGCGTAACGAAGAGCAGTTCTTGCCGCGGAAGCTTGAAAATCTCCGGGCGCTGGATTATCCCGCCGGCCGCCTGGAGATTATCATCGTTTCAGATGGCTCAACAGATTCCACCGGTGAAATTCTCGAACGCGCCGCGAATGCTTGCGTGCGCCCGTTGATCCTTCAGTGCCATCAGGGAAAAGCTTCGGCGTTGAATCGGGCCGTCGAGACGGCGCGGGGCGATGTGCTTGTGCTGACGGATGCGCGGCAATTGATTGCCCCAGGCGCGATCAAGGAGCTGGCGGCGAATTTTGCGGATCTGGAAGTGGGCTGCGTGAGTGGCGAGCTCATGCTGGGTGAGCAGGGAGGGCCCGAATCGCAGCAGGGTGTCGGGCTCTATTGGAAGTACGAAAAGCTGATCCGGCAATGGGAAAGCGCTTCGGGCGCGGTGGTCGGGGCGACAGGCGCTCTCTATGCCGTCCGCAAAGAATTGTGGGTTCCCCTTCCTGCCGGCACGCTGCTGGATGACGTCTATCAGCCGCTCCACACCGCGAAGCAGGGCCGGCGGGTGTTGTTTGAGCCGCAAGCCCGCGCCTGGGACGATGTGGTGTCCTCGGAAAGGGAATTCCGCCGCAAGGTGCGGACCTTGACCGGAAACTATCAACTGCTTCAGCTTTCACCCTGGCTGCTCACGTCATCAAATCCGCTCCGCTTCGAATTTATCTGCCACAAGATTTTCCGCCTGTTAGTCCCGTTCGCGCTCGTCGGCCTTTTCGTCAGCTCGTTGATTTTGCCGGGGCCTTTCTATCGCGCCGCGCTTCTGCTCCAGGTGATCTTCTATGGGTTAGCGCTCGTCGCTCTGTGGCGCCCTCGATTTGGAATCATCGCGCGGCTTGCGGATGTCGCCCTTGCCTTCCTTTTGATGAATACCGCGGCGGCCGTCGCCTTGGTTTATTTCCTGACGGGAAAGAAACGAGTGTGGGTCCGGTAGAAGCGCCAAGGAGGGGCGCACCTTGCCCGCGTAAGGGCTAAAGCGGCTTCCGAATTGTATGGAGACAACCACCATTACGATTGAAACTACCGCGCGGCGGCAAAAAGAGCCCCTGGCCGGCGCGTACTTCTGGCTGTTGGTCTTCTTTGTCGTCTACTGCGCCCGGCCGGAAGACTGGATTCCTGGCGTCGCCGCGCTTCATCCTGCCAAGATCGCCGGCCTCTTCGCTTTCATCGCCTTCTTGATGAGCATCGGCCAGCTTCGGCGAAAGGTGATGAAGGAGATCG
>DASUKV010000074.1:0-4688 GCA_036278555.1 Terriglobia bacterium | reverse complement strand
ACGTCGAAGAAGGCCTCAATCACCGCCTTGGCGTTCACAATTGAGAGCCCGATACCCGCCGCCATCAGGAACGGAATATACTTGATGCGGCTCAGCCAGTCCTTCGGGTAAAGCTCGCGCTGCGCCGTCATATAAAACGTGCCCACGGAGCAGGTGGATGCGATGAAGAGCGGCAAGTCCAGATAAAGCATCTGGAACCAACCCTGATAGAAGCGCACGATGACGGCAGGGAAGAGAATGAGGGAAAACAGGACCATCAAGGGATAGGAAATGTTCGCCGTCAAATGGAGCGTCGCTTCGACCTTGATGTAAAGCGGCTGATCGCTTTTCCAGATGCGCGGCAAAAGTTTGCGGGCGGTTTGGATCAAGCCTTTTGCCCACCGCGCCTGCTGGGTCTTGAAAGCGTTCATTTCCACCGGCAATTCGGAAGGGCACTCGATGCGCGGATCGTAGACGAACTTCCAACCCTTCAATTGCGCACGATAGCTCAGGTCCGTATCTTCGGTGAGCGTGTCGTGCTCCCAGCCCCCAGCATCATCAATGGCCGAGCGGCGCCACATGCCGGCGGTTCCGTTGAAGTTGAAAAATCTGCCGGAGAGGTTGCGCGCGCCGTGCTCGATCACGAAGTGGCCGTCCAGCATGATGGCCTCGATCTCCGTGAGGTTCGAATAATGCTGGTTCACCCAGGTCCAGCGCCCCTGGACAACACCCACCTGGGGGTCGGTGAAGTAGGGCAACATTTCCCGGATGACGGAAGGTGGCGGCACGAAATCGGCGTCAAAAATGGCCAAAAAGTCCCCGCTGGCCTTGTCGATGCCTTCAGCAAGCGCGCCCGCTTTGTAGCCCCGGCGGTTATCACGGTGATGGTAGCTGATGGGGAACCCGGCCTGCCGATATTCGCTGACAAGCTGCGAGCAGACGATGGCCGTCTCATCAGTCGAATCATCCAGCACCTGAATCTCCAATAAGTGCTTGGGATAATCAATGCGCGTCACGGCTTCGAGAAGCCTCTCGATGACATAGCGCTCATTGTACAGAGGGAGTTGAACCGTTACTTTTGGCAGCTTTTCGAAAATTTTGGGCCGCCGGGCCAACTTTTTCCGATGCCGGAGATAGAGATACATCAGCACGTATCGGTGGACGCCATAAACCGAAAGAATGGTGAGGCAGACAAAGTAGGGAATGATGATGGATAGATCGAATGCGTTTGGCTGATAAATGCCCTGGAAGGGTGTCTTGTGGAAGACCAGACCGATATAATGGGGAACCCAGGAGGAAGGGTCGATCCACACCGTAAGGTAAAAGGGCAGCATAATTGTCGATGAATCCTCGGTCAGAAGGCCGAAATCATTCGAGATGGCTCGTCAACCTGGCGCTGGCGCTCCTCGCCGCCGCCATGACCGGTGTTTTTGCTTATTGGGCCCGCCAGGAGAATCTGGATGAGCGCGTCCCCGAATTCATAGCTCTGGCTCTTCTCGTGGGGGCGTTCTATCTCGCCGCCGTTTGTCTGGTGGAAAAATTCCCGCTCGGCCGCCTCGGCCTTCTAATCATCCTGGGAGCGGCGGCAATTTATCGTCTTGCCCTGTTACCCGCCCCGCCGCCCCTATCCGAGGACATTTACCGCTACCAGTGGGAAGGACGGGTCCAGGCGCTTTCAATCAATCCTTACACAGTTTACCCGGACGCGCCCGGCCTACAAAGCCTCCAAAATCCCGCCCACCCCTTGCGCACAGGAACCCGAACGCCCTCTGTCTATCCGCCGCTCAGTGAAATGGCCTTTGGCTGGGTTCATACGATCCGAGGTTACAAGCGCCTCTTTACCGGGTTCGACGCCGCCACCATCGTCGTGCTCCTGGGAATACTGGCGCTCCTTGCGCAGCCGCTCCATCGAGTTCTAATCTACGCTTGGAATCCTGCGGTGGCGATCTCTTTTGCCATGTGCGGGCATCACGACTCCCTGGCTATCTTCACCTTGATGCTGGCGAGCTTTTTTATTATAGCTCGTAAACCGCTGGCGTCCAACATCTTCCTGGCTCTTTCGTTCGTTTCGAAATTTTTCGCGCTGCTCTTTCTGCCACTTTTTTTGAAGCGCAGCCGATGGTCTTATGCGGCGGTTTTTGCGGGCGTCGTGTTTTTGGCCTACCTGCCGTTCCTGAGCGCAGGCAGGAACCTCCTTCATGGGCTGTCGGACTATGCCGCCGGGTGGGAAGGCAATGACAGCCTTTTCCGGCTGATCCGCTTAGCCTCGGCTTCGAAAGCTCAGGCTGAGTTCGTGGCCGGGGTACTAATAATCGGCATTGTTGTGTTTGTCGTACGGAGCAAAATGCCTTTGCTCCGCGCGGGGCTTTTCCTTACCGCAGGCTTGCTGCTGCTATCGCCCAATGCTTTCCCCTGGTATTTCACCTGGACGGTACCCTTCCTGTGCTTCTATCCCAGCGCGCCCTGGCTTTTGATGACCGTCACCTGCGTGCTGGGCTATTCGCCGGTGGTCGCTTATGTTGCGGGCCAGCCTTTTAAGAATTCTCCGTTTATCCTGGCGTTAGAGTATGTTCCCGTCATCGCCTGGCTGGCGGTTGAAGCTCTACGGAACCGCCCTTCGCAGCCAGAATACGAACCGCCCGTCAGCGCAGCTCGACAATGAAAACGTCGGTCCGGCATTCTCCAGCCGATGGGCACCCTGGATGTCCCTTGGCGCTGCCCAAGCTCCAGTCCCAATCGGAAGTAAACATATAGAACTTCCCGTCCTGGGAAACATTGCCTCGCGGCTCAGCCCAGAAATTGGAATTAGCCCGGGCGTTGGCGTTCGCGGCTCCCGTGGCGCGATTATGGGCGAATCGCCAGACTCGCGACGCCCCGGTGGTGGCCACGCAGACAATTTCGCGGTCATAAGCGCGAGTGATTTTGAGCAAGGGGTTGGTCAGCACATTCTGCGTGCCATTCCCGTGGTAATTGTAACTATTCCAGAATGAGCCACATACCGGCATTGTGTCGGACGGATTGTCATTGTTCCACGTCCAATGGCTGCTATTCCACGTGGCAGGGGTAAGCAGCGGTCTCACGAGTTCCGTGTAGTGCTTGGGGTCGGCAAACGGGCGCTTAATCACTTCCGCGCTGTCGTGATTATCCGGGTCATTGATGAAGTAATTGTAGCCGAGCGCCTGATGTCCTCCGCAAGCATCCCCGCTCAAGGTGCAACTGGCCACGTGATTGGTTCCGGACTTCCAGTAATAAAGCGTGAACCCTTCGGCGGCGTCGACCCGCAGGTACGAACCATCTTTATTGAGCCTTGCATTGTGAACGTTAAAACCCGCCGTGCTCGATTGGGGGGGCCGGGCGGAAGAGGTGTTCAAGGGCGTCGACTGCACGTAGTCCGCGCCACCGGCTGGCCCGCGGGCATTTTGCAGCATCTCGCCTCCGCGCGACGTGCCAATGTAAATGTTAAACGGCGTACAGCCTTTCAGGCTACGCCAGGCGGAGCAGCCGGGCCCTGCCACGCGCATTTCATCTGGATCGGAAAGGCGGGAAGGAAACGTGATGCGAAGGCTGCCCGGCGCCGAAAGATGAATCGGACCGGCCTCGGGAGAAGCGGTGGTTTCGCCATCATGCGGATAAACTTGCGTCAGCACCGTTAATTCTACGTAATAATCCCCGGCCGGTAAGCTGCCTGAGCCGGGACTCGCCGCGACTTGCGGCGCAGGCGGAGGAGCAAGCTGCCCCACATGATTCGCCACCGGGGTGGGCCGCATGTTGGTCCCTCCAACCAGTCCGTGGACCGTGTCATACCAGTAGCAGGCGCCAGCGCCGCCGTTCGCGGACCGATCGTAGTAAATCGCAAATGTTGTGTAATTCTGCTGCCGTCCCCCGAAATACTCGCCGAACTTCTGGCTGTCAGCACTGTTGGTCAGCCCGCCGCCGTACCCTGCCGTGTATCTGGGAAGACCCGGGCAGGACGTGAAGGTATAAAGCGCAGCGGCGCGGCCGGTAGACAAATGAACTTCTTCGAGCTTGCCTTTTGAGACCGTATAGAGGACATCGGGATCGGTATAGCTGAACGATATCCCTCCGGCAAATACTCCGGCCGCGCCCATAAAGCCTCCGCGACGGCCTTGCAGCCTTGAGACGTGCATCGTCGCGGCATCAAGGGTGAAAAAAGACGTCCATCCGTGAGCGTTCGCAACAGCAAAGCGATAACCCCCGTGCGAGCCGAGCGCCGGATCAAATTTGCCCCAGGTGTTCGCTTCGGCGGAAGAATCGGTCATGTAGCTGATGCCGTTGAATTCGCTGCCGAAGCCGGGAGTATTATCAAGAACCTGCGGGCCAGTCACCCGGACCATGCGCGAGCCGAAATCGGGATCCTTGAAGGGAGCGTTGACGGCGGGAGCTGGCATGGGCGTTTCCGGCACGAGGCTTCGGGTTGAGTTTGCGCAATAGTCCGGAGGGCCGCCGCCCGTGCAAGGAGTGCTGCCGCCTGATGCAGCGCCCCGCGAGGCAGGCTTTTTCGGCGCGAAAGCCACCAGCACGCCTGCCAAAGCTCCCCAGAAAATGAAGTACGGAAGCAGCCTCATGCACGACCTCCTGCGAAAGAGTTACAGGGTAGCAATTCCCAAATGCTCGAACAAGGGATTTAATAGGTTGGATGGCGTACCCGTGATGGGCCGGTCGCGCGGCGAGGTGATGGTAGCGCGAAG
>DASUKV010000073.1:0-7281 GCA_036278555.1 Terriglobia bacterium | reverse complement strand
ATTCATTTGCGCTCGGGTGCGCAAGATAAAAGCTAGAAGCGCGCACTGTAGCGGCGGCGTCCCTTCACTGCGTTCAGGGCAGGCTCTCGCCGCCGAAATCATCGAAAACAAAGACCGGCGGCGAGAACACCGCCGTTACAGTGATCTGATTCGCTGTCTCAGAAATACGAAAGGAACAATCGTGATGGAAACCCTTCCTCTTCTGCCCACGAGCGTGGTGGGCTCCTACGCCAGGCCCGCGTGGATTTGGACGGCGCTTGAGGCGGCCGGACGTGGCGAACTCGGCCCGGCGGACATCAAAGAGGTGCAGGATGACGCAGTGGACCTCGCCCTGCGTGACCAGGAGGAGGCGGGCGTCGATATGGTTTCCGACGGTGAGATGCGGCGCGCGGGGTTTTTCACCGCCGAATTTTATAGCCACCTTACCGGGCTTCGTCCACTTGACCCCGACCGCCGAAAGGGCGTGGCGGGCCACGACCAGCAGCATCGCTTCGAAGTCCTGGAACCGATCGCCGCGCCCGGCGGATTGGGGGTGGTTGCGGAGTATCAATACGCTCGAAGCCGCACGAAGCGGCCCCTCAAGGTGACAATCCCCGGACCCTTCACGCTCTCGGGCCGTCTGGGAACCGGCAAGGTGTATCCGGAACGGCGGGACGCGGCCTGGGCATTTGTTCCCCTGCTCAATGCCGAGCTGAAAGCGCTTGCTGCCGCCGGAGCGGATTTTATTCAGATTGATGAGCCCTCGCCGGCGATTCATCCGGAGAGCAAGTCCGAATTTGCGCGGCTCTTCAATGCCGCCGTCGAAGGCGTCCGGGCGCGGCTTGCGGCACACCTATGCTTCGGCAACTATGCCGGGCGCCCACTGGGTAAAAGATCTTACGCGCTGATTCTCGATCAGATGATGCAGTACAAGGTCGAGCAGTTAGTGCTGGAGTTCGCCAACCGCGAGCTCGCCGAGCTTCCGCTGTGCCGGGAGATCAGCCAGCATCGGGACCTGGCCGTGGGCCTTGTGGACGTGAAGAACTATTACGTCGAGACTCCGGAAGACGTGGCCGAGCGGATTCGGAAGACGCTCGAATTCGTGTCTCCCGAAAAGCTTGCCGTGGTTCCCGATTGCGGTTTCAGCCAGACCGCGCGATGGGCAGCGCGCGCGAAGCTCCAAGCGATGGTCGAAGGCACAAAACAAGTCCGTTCAGAGTTGGGCGTTCGCGCGTCCTATTAGGTTTCCACTTTGTGACCGGGGCCGCGTCATCTACAGCCGCCGGTTTACTTCCGCTCCGCTGAGCGCATCACGGCTGCATCCCGCGCCTGGGTTTTGCGCCGAAGGGCCTGGGACTCAGTGAGCGCGCTTTGCGCCAGTTCATTTTTCCCGAGTTGGCGATACGCCTGGTAGAGCATATAGTGCAGATCGCCGTAATAGTCGAGGGACGCGGATCTTTCGAGTTGCGGCACCGCCAATCCAGGTTTTCCGGCGTGCAGGTAAGCCATCCCCAGGCTGGCGCGCGCTGGAAGCAGGTCCGGCTCATAGTGGAGCGCCTTCTCGAGACACGTGATCGCTTTCTCCGGCTCCTTCCTTCCCAGATCAACCCGCCCCATCAGGTAAAGGCTGCGCGCGCGCGAGGGATCAATTCGCAGAGATTTTTCGAGTTCCTGCTCTGCCGCCGGAATATTATGCTTCTTCAGGTAAAGCTCGCCCAGCGCTTCGTGCAATGAAGCTTTTCCCGGTTCGAGAGTTGCAGCCGCCTGGTATTCCTGGATGGCGCGGTCATCGGCGCCTTGCGCGCGGAAGGTTTCCGCTTCAAGCTCGTGAGATTGCGGCGAGCCGGGGAAAGCCGCAGTGAGCTGTGAGAAGCAAAACTCCGCGAGCTTCAGATAGGAGCGCGTGAGCCAGTAAGTGGTCTCGGAATCATTCTCTCGCGCGAAGGCTGAGGCGAAAGCGTCGCTCGCCGGGCCGTACTGCCGCAGTGCGAAGTGAGCCTCGCCCAGTTTCAGGTATTCGGCCGCGCTCAGATGCGACTTTGCCTGAAGCAGCTTGATGCAGAGTGCGTACTCATGATTTCTGCAGCTATTTGCAGCGCTCGCCCCAGGGGCTTGGGGCTTCAGACGCGATTGAAAGGCTGCGCGCTCGTTTTGCGCCTGCGTGGTTTTGCCCGCGGCGGCGTCAAGCGATGCCAGGAGAAAATGGACGCCGGCTTCGGGCGGGACGCTTCGGACTTGTGCCGCAAGGCGAGTTGCGAGGGCTGGCGGCAGCTTCACGAAGGGAAAATCGGTTTGGTCCGCGAGAAACTGCGGAGAGCTTGCGGCGACCTTGGAAATCGCCCGAAGCGCCTCCCGCGCCTGGCCTTTTTCAAGATTGATTGCGGCGAGCCCCAGGAGCGCTGGCGGATTCGCGGCGTCCCGTTCGATCTCGCCTTGAAATTCCCGGCCAGCCTCCGGTAACTTCCCTTGCATCAGAAAAGCGTTGCCCAATGCCGCGTGCAATCCGGGCTGCGCGGGATCAAGGGCGAGAGCCTGCTCGTAAGCATGAGCGGCATCGACGGGGCGTTGCCGCACGCTTAATAGATCGCCGTTGAGGCGAAGTTTCCACGAAGCGCTTTGCGGGTTATGCGCGAGACGGGCGGCAAGGCGGCTCGACATCTGAAGATAGGCCTTGCCAAGGTGCAGCCAGCCGTCGGCGCGCTTGCGCTCGTTCTGAAAGACAATGCGGTAAGCGCGGTTGGCCTTGGAATAATTGTCGAGAGCAAGATAGGCCGCGGCCAACGTATGGAGCGCCTGCTGGTTCGAGGGGTCCAGGCGCAGCGCCCGTTTGAGAGGGGCGATGGCCCGAGCGGGCGAGCCAAGTTTCGATTCATCAATGCCCAGGATGATGTTTCCGCCCAGCACGTTGGGCTGCTGCTCTAAACCTTGCCTCAGATTCTCCGCCGCAAGTTGGTAATCACCCAGGAGATGGTAAGCAAGACCCAGATTGATGCGCGCCGGGCCCAATGAGGGATTGAGCCGGAGAACATCTTTAAATTCCTGGACGGCCAGATCAGGACGGCCTTGCTGCAAGGCTTTCTGGCCGGCGCGGAAGTGCTCGGCGAGTTCCAAGCGGCCGGAATCCTGGGCAAAGAGATGGGAAAATCTGCCGCAAACACCTGCCCCCAGCATCATGGCAAGCGCGAGGAGTGCGATTTTTTGTGCGCGCTTCATTGGATTTGCTTGCGGCGGCTCAAGAGTCGAGGCAGCCTCCGGCCTTCCCTACAACAATTCACTGGTAGCCACGGCACGGTTTGCGTTCCGTGGGCTGTCATCGTCGTACTCCGTGCACTCTGCGGTAAAGCTTTTTCACCACGGAGGGCACAGAGATCACAGCGCCGCAGCGATCAAACACGAATGCTGCGACTCCAATTATATTCCTTCACCCGAGCTGGTGAGAGGTAAAGGGAAGCCTGAGGCGGCGGCCTTGCATTCATTGGCGGTGAAACGTGGCGACGGGAAAGTACAGTCCGTCGAGCTTGCGCTGCCACCAATCGCCCGTTGCCCGCCGTTCCGCGAAGCCCGTAAAGCGGTAATCATAAACCAGCGCCCGGACGTAGCGCGGCGGCGCGGCAGGGAAGGGGTTTTTCCCCAAAAGCCCCAGCACTTGAGGTGATCCTTCCAGAAGCCGGATCATCAGGTTTACGAACCAGGGATTGCTACGATAATTGCTCAACGCGGCGAACCACATCTGCCAGTCGAGGCGCGGCTGATAAGGCGCGACCCATCCCGGACCCTTGTTCAAACTTCCGGGCTTGTACTTGAATTCGTAATCCTGCCAGCGAAGGCCATCGTTGCTGCCTTGGATGATGATTTCGGGACGCCTCGTCGTCATCACGGCGAAGAGGCCATAACTGCCGACAATATGGAATGGTTCGAGCCAGCTTGTGACTTTAAGCGCGGACCGCGGGACGGCGGCGCCGCCAGAGAGCGTCGCGATAAACAGAACGGCGCTTCCGAAGAGGACTACGACGGTGAGCGTGGCGAGGCCGATTCTTCTAGTGACGGAGCTTTTCGCGTAGTCCAGGCTGGACAAAAGCCTCTGGGTGAGCGCGCGGGGAAGCACGCGACACAGGGCCTGGTCATCCAGCAAAAGCAGGCAGAGCGCAATTGCTAGCAGGTTGAAAAAAGCAAAATTTCCGGTGAGGGCGATGAGGATTTGAAAAAAGATGAGCAACCCGCAGCCCGCCAGGCGTAGCCGGCGTGGGGTGAAGATCAGGAAGGGCACAGCGAGTTCCAGGATAAAAACTCCAGCGGTCGAACATTTCTGGAACCAGTGCGGCAACTGAAAGGTGTACCACGCGAGGGGCGTCGGCAAAGGTTGCGTTTCATAGTGATATTCAAGCGCCGTCAGGTTGCGCCAGGTTGGATCATGACTCAGCAGTTTGACGCACCCGGAAAGAAACACCAGGCGAAAAAGGAGCCAGCGGAGCAGCCAGATCAAAGCCTTCGAGGGCGGGCGCGCAGAATTTCCAATCTCTGGCTTTTTCCAATGACGAGCGAGGCCGCTCCAGGGAGCCAGAAAAATTGCCAGGAAACCCGCTTCGAGCAGCAGGATATCCCACTGGAAGGTCATAAAGTCCTGTCCCACCGTGACCAGGGACAAATAGGAAATCCAGAGCACAAGGAGAAGCGGACCGGGCAGAATTCCCAGGATCAGAAGAACGGAAAGAAATGTTCCGCCCCCGGCGAGGAATTTCAGAAAGCCGTCGCTGGCGTTCACCCAGGCGAGAGTAGGAAGGAGGCGGTAACGTTCTGGCCCGAGACTGTGCGCGACGGAAGCCAGAAAGTGTTGCGCGGGCAAGATGCCATTCGCGCCCACAAGACCTGCCACCTGCGGCCACAGCGACGCAAAGGCTACGAGGTAAACGACGCCCAACAATCGGAGAAAAATCCAGCGGGTGAGGAAATACGACGGCGGATCGAGGCTCCGTCCCCACAGAAAGAGGCGCAGCCTGTCGAAGAACGTCCGATGGCCGGCGACAAGCCGGTAAGCGAATTCACTTGCGGGAGCAAATCCGGGCGCACGCTGGTAAAGCCACAACAGCCACGCGTATCCCGGGACGAAAGCGAGCGTGCGAAATACCGCCTCCGCTGCGCTCGCGACAGCGCCAGAGGGCGCGATGAACTGTACGGATCGCTGGAATCGTTCGAGGGGAATTTCAGGGAACTTTGGGGCGGCTTCCTGGAAGGGAGCGTAGTCAATCTGGGCTGCCGTCAACGTCCGCCAGTAATCAACCCAGAACCGGCAGAAACCGCAGGCGCCGTCATATACGACGAGAGGCTTGGGAGCGTGTTCCTGCATAGCGCCTCTCTACAGCTTATTGCAACAACGTAGCGGCGGCTTTGAGAAATTGTCGCGGCGGCCTCTGGCCAAAGGCAAATACGCAATGTATTTGACGTTTCCGCGGGGCGCGAAGGCTTAGCCTGCGCGCCCCGCGGAAACAAGTTGGGTCTGGTGGTAAGCTTCCGGAAGGGCAAAGCCCTTCCGCACAGCAAGCGGCAAAGCCGCGAGTCGCGCCCAGGAAATTGAACTTAATTTGGAAAAACCTGGCCTCTGGCTCCCGCTACAGCAATAAGCCATTACCCGCAACGCGATAATTCAGGAGACCACTTTTTCCTGCACGGCATCCCACACTGTTTTCAGGCCGCGCTTCAAAGCAATATTACCGATCCAGGAGGCGCGAGCGGCTTCAAAGCCCACTTCAATATTGGCATTGGGTAATTTGCGGCTCTTGACGCAATCGAGGAAATTTCTGACGTTGTCGATCGTCCCGTCGTGTTCCGAAATCACAAGGATTTCCGGTTCTGGATAATTCTTGTGGGGCAGCCACTTGACGCCTTCCGGGTAAATCGCCAGGTGCGCACGGTCGATTTTCAGTGTTGCCTTGGTGCCACGGAACTCGATGCCGCCATCGTCAATGCTGTCGTTCAGCGCGCCGGTATAGGTGACGTTGAAATTTCCCGGATATTCGTAGGCCGCGGTGATGGTGTCCGGGCACTGCCACTTCTGGAGGTAAAGGTCGCCCGTGGTCGTCGCGGTCTTCGGCGCAGGCTGATTCATGTACCATTGGATGACGTCGATCCAGTGGGTGAGCAGATCGGTGAGGATTCCACCGCCAAAGTCCCAGAAGAAACGCCAATAGATGAATTTTTCTTCGGTGAAAGGCTGGGCCGGCGCGTCGCCCAGAAACATTTTCCAATTTAGTTGTGACGTATCGATTTTGTGACGCGCCATCCAGCCTTGATTCGCGTAGTAGTTTTGGTACCAGTAAGTGTGGACGAACGTCACGTCGCCGAGCATCCCGGAATCGACGAGCTGTTTGCCTAGAATATAGTGCGGCCAGCTTCGTTGCTGCGTTCCGGTCTGCACCACGCGATTCGTCGCCTTGACGGCATTCACCATTTCAATGCCTTCCGGGATGGAGTGCATGATGGGCTTTTCGCAGTAAGCGTCCTTGCCGGCATGGACGGCGTCGATGAGCACCTGTTTGTGCCAGTGGTCGGGAGTGGCAATCAAAACGGCGTCAACGTCGGTCCGGTCGAGCACCTGGTGGTAGTCGAGATACGCCTGGCATTGCGGTCCTGCAAATTGCTGGTCCTTGAGGCGGCGCGGCTCGTAGACGTCACAGACTGCGACAATCTCAACGTCGGGGTTCTTCTTGAAGATGGATACGTCATAACTGCCGCGCCCTCCGCATCCGATCAGGCCCAGGCGGACGCGGTCATTCGCGCCCAAAACTTTCGCGGGAGCGAGCCCGCCGAAAGTGGCCAGTCCCGCGCCTGCCACGGCCGTGCTCTTCAAAAAATCCCGCCGCGTAAGATCACTATCCCGATTCTGCATCTTCAACCTCTCTTCTTTTCTTGTGTGGTAAGCCGCTCAGCGGTTGATGTTGCCGGGCAGCAAACTGCGCATCATACCGCAACTCGAAGGACGGGTGTGAATTTTTTATAAAAGCGCGTGACGATGCGGCAACTCTGGCGTTCAAATCGCGAGGCGCAAAATAATGCGGAACGAGACGCTGAGGGCATTCCGGTTTAGAAAAATTTAATGAAGAAACAGCTTGACAAGCTCGCGCAACAATACTACATATAGTGGCAGCGACGCGTTTCACCCCAAGTGGTGGCGCTCAGCTTGAGTCTCACAACGAATTGGAGAGGAGGTAATTTCGCTGATGCCCGCAAAGAAAAAAGCAGCTAAGAAGAAGAGGTAAGTCTGACTTCGATTTTCTCCTTTCCCCAGGCCCGCTTCATACGAAGCGG
>DASUKV010000072.1:0-3538 GCA_036278555.1 Terriglobia bacterium | reverse complement strand
TAACCCGAATGGGAAACCGTGATCACCACATCTTCCATCGTAATCAGGTCTTCGAGGTTGATTTCCGCCTGCTCTTCGATGATTTGCGTCCGCCGTTCATCGCCGTAGTCTTTCTGCACCTGCTTAAGCTCATCAACGATTAGCTTTTTCAGGGTTTTTTCGCTTCCCAGAATTTCCTGGTATTCGGCGATCTTTTTCTGCAGTTCGTCAAACTCCTCCTGCACCTTGTCCCGTTCGAGCGCGGTGAGGCGTTGCAGTTGTAACTCGAGGATCGCCTGCGCCTGCCGCTCGGTAAATTCAAAGTTGGCCACCAGCCCGTCGCGCGCTTCGCGCGGAGTTTTCGAGGCTCGAATCAGCTTGATGATAGCGTCCAGGTTTTGAAGCGCCTTGAGAAATCCTTCCAGGATGTGCGCGCGCTCCTGCGCTTTGCGCAGGTCGTACGCCGTGCGCCGCCGCACCATCGTGACGCGGTGATCGATAAAAAGCTGAATCGCCTCAATCAGGGGCAAAGTTCGCGGCTGCCCATTGACAATGGCCAGCAAAATCATGCCAAACGTTTCCTGAAGTTGCGTGTGCTTGTAGAGGTTGTTCAAAATCACTTCGGGCTGCTCGCCGCGCTTGAGTTCCACCACAATCCGCATTCCCTCGCGGTCCGATTCGTCGCGGATATCCGAAATGCCTTCAAGTTTCTTCTCCTGGACAAGCTGCGCCATGCGCTCAATGGTCTTCGCTTTGTTGACCTGGAATGGAATTTCCGTGATGACGATTTGCTGTTTATCTTTATTGGGCCGCTCGATCGCCGCCTTGGCGCGCATGGTGAATTGCCCGCGCCCGGTGGCATAAGCCGTTTTGATTCCGGATTTGCCATAAAGATAGGCGCCGGTCGGGAAGTCCGGCCCTGGGATCAGCTTCAGCACCTCGTCGAGGGTTGTCTGCGGTTTCTGAATCAGCAGGATGGTGGCGCTGATGATTTCCGAAAGGTTGTGTGGCGGAATCTTGGTCGCCATTCCAACGGCAATGCCGTCCGAGCCGTTGATCAGCAGGTTCGGGACGCGGGTGGGCAAAACCAAGGGCTCTTCGGTTGACTCATCGAAGTTGGGAACAAAATCCACGGTCTCTTTTTCAATGTCCGCGAGCAGCTCTTCCGCGAGCCGCGCGAGGCGGCATTCCGTGTACCGGTAGGCCGCTGCCCGGTCGCCGTCCACCGATCCGAAATTGCCTTGCCCGTCAATCAGCGGATAACGCATGTTAAAACCCTGCGCCATGCGCACCAGCGTGTCATAAACCGCGGCGTCGCCGTGCGGGTGATATTTCTTGATGACCTCGCCCACGACGCCGGCGCATTTCGTATAGCGCTTGCCCGAGGTCATGCCTTCCTTGTACATGGCGTAAAGAATGCGCCGGTGGACCGGCTTCAGGCCGTCGCGCACGTCCGGCAAGGCCCGCCCGATAATGACGCTCATCGCATAGTCGAGATACGAGTTGCGCATCTCATCTTCAATGTTGACCGGCGTCTGATGAGCCGAAGGAATGAGTTCTTGATCACCCATGAATGAGGTTCCTTTCAAATACTCAGGGCCGGAAGATTTCTAACTGCAGCCCTGGAATAAACGCGAAGTGCTTCGCATTACAAGTCGTTACGGCCTCTCCGCGATCGAGCGCGGTCGCCGCAATCAGTGCGTCCGCCGCATCGAGGCGCCGTGCCAGCACATGCTTTTCCATCAGATGGATTGCATTCGTGCTGACACTTTCATTGAGCGGGATTACTTCAGCGAAGGTTGCCGCGATAAATTGCTGGAACTCCTGAAGCTCTTGCTTATTCCGGCAACCGTACAACACTTCGAGGTATGAAATTACTGAAAGGTTCCGGTCTTGATGCGAAATGCTCGAAATGCGCTCCGCTGCAGCGGGATTTTTCGCCAGAAACTCAATCAGGACGTCCGAATCGAAAATCAACGCAGATACCGGGGGGTGCGGCTTTTCTTAAGCCACGCGCGGACATCCTTCATGTCTTCCCGATCCGCCCACATGCCGAAGGCCGGATCATCAGTAAGTTTTTTCTCCTTAACCGGCTCGACCGAGACAAGCTTCGCCACGGGCTTGCCGCGAAAGGTCACTGTGACCGAGCCGACCCGCTGCACGTCTTTCAAGATTTTCGATGTTTTCAGGCGTAGATCTTTTGCAGTCACGGTCATGGCAAGCAGCCCCCCTTCTGAGAGCGAAGTGCACACTTCAAAGTATACACTTCAGGATCGCCGTAAGTCAACGGAAAGCGGGTAGCCACGGTCAGCGATTTTTCTGACCGTGGGCTTTTGGTTGTGATAACAACAACCCACGGCATAAGAACCATGCCGTGGCTACCCGCTGTCCAAATTTGCGGCGCGGAGGGCGGCTCTGCCGCTGGCTGTGCGGAAAGCCTCTGGCTTTCCGGCCAACGATGCGATATTTAATGTTCCCGCAGCGCGCGAAGCGGGGTAGCGCAGAGGTGGGCGCAGTTTGCCCTCCTCTGCGGCTCCTTCTATAATCGCGCGCATGTCGCGACTTCGACGGCTGGTGGTCTCGGACGCTGATGTTTTGTTACGTGCCGACCGCTGCACAAGAGACAAACCGCAGAGGAACGCAAAATGCGCGTACCTCTGCGCTACCTTGCTGATTAGGGGATATCTCTAATTTGCAAGCCGGAAGGTGCGTGAAACATTCCTTTGGACAGGTCACTGGCGGGTTCCAATCTCGTCATTACTCGCAGTTCGAGATACTCGAGCGTGCCATCTCGCTTAAGCCCGTATCGTATCTCCAATAGCGGATCTTTGAAGTTTGCATCGGCTGCCGTCCAAACTTCTCTGGTGTGTTCAACGCCATCGCTATCTTGCCAATGGTATCGGAATCCATTACATCTGTGGCCCAGGATTTTTCGTATACCGATTCGGCTCGGCGAAACAGGCGGAATAAATACGCCTCGCTCGGCTTGAGACTGCCGTTTATTCCAAGCCAGAACGCGACCGCTGTTGTAGTCGAGAAGAGAAACATCGGTAGGACCGCCAATGCTGCGATTGGGTTTTGCGTAAGTTAAATCGCGCCGGACGACATTCCGCGCATTCTGGTAAACATTGTAACGATACTCCTGTCGGGCACTCTCGTGGAATGGCGGCCCGAGGATACCGGTAAGACTCCGCCCGGATGGCTTCCCTTCTCTTGCAATTCCATAGCTGAAAGACACGACTTCAAGCTTACCCTGCCAATCTCCGGTGCCAGCCGATCCCTGGGCTGATCCCACCAAAACCAACACAACAAATAATTCCAGAACTCGATATCTTGGCCTCATGACTTCGATCTCTCCCCCTGTTTTGAGCATCTGAGCAAGGTTGTGCGGAGCTCCGCATTTGAGGTCCGCGGCTTCTTTCACCGATCACAACATCGCTCAAGCTGGCACGACAACCGCATGGCGTGCAATCGTAGCTCAATACCGTACCTTGATACGGAATTAATTTTTGATGTGATGGGCTTGGAGCAGAGGGCGAACGTGGAAGAGGATCATACA
>DASUKV010000071.1:0-10274 GCA_036278555.1 Terriglobia bacterium | reverse complement strand
CGCGAAGGCTCAGCCTTCGCGCCCAGCGAGAACGGAAAATATCGCGCATTTGCCCGGAACGCCAGAGGCGTTCCGCACAGCAAGCGGCAGAGCCGCCCTCCCCGCGGCGAATTTGGAAAAGCCCACCACTTGCTACACTCTGCGTCTCACCCCGGAGCGCCTGGCTCACGGCGTCGCGGATGAAACCGTGCTACCTCGGCGTCGAGTTCGAAGTCGTAAACGAAAAACTCAAGGCCCTCAAGATCGGCAAGTTTCTGGGCTTTCCGCTTGGCTTCCTCGAGATCGCTGAAGAACGTTCTCCACAACGGTCCCTTTTCATCTTGGCTAAACAGACCGAATTGATTCTCACGTGACACGGCTCCTCCGCCAACAGAACTTGAGCTATCGAGTTTGGAAAGGAGCAAGGCTAATAGCTGGCAGAACGGGCTGTCTGTAGGCTATGCGACTGTTGGCGGGATTATTTCAGGCCGAGATCACCATTCAGTTGCTGAGTCACCCGGTAACACTCACAACTGAAGGTTTCAAGGCGCTTGCGGTTCAGTATTTCCACGGCGCCGCGGCCGTACTGGATTGCCGCGTTCTTTTGCAGTAGCCCGGCGGCGACGCTGACGCTGGGCCGGTCAGTGCCCAGCATGGTTGCTAAAAAGTCGTGCGTAAGCGGCAGTGTCGCGCCGTCCAGCCGATCCTGCGCCATCAGAAGCCAACGAGCCATGCGCTGTTGGACGTTGTGCAGCCGATTGCAAGCAGCCGTCTGCGCCACCTGCATTCCCTGAAGGACGGCATAGCGGCTGAGTCTCATTTGCAGGTCCGGCGCGGCCTTGAGAGTCGTCCTCAATGCGCCGGCGGTGATCCTGAATGCGTCGCCCCCGATTTGCACCACCGTCCGCAGCGGGCTTAGGCTCAGGCCCACGGCGAGCGCCGTCCCTACGAAGCCTTCATAGCCCACCACGCCTGCCTCAACGTCCCTTCCCTCCTGCGAAGCGACCACCAAAGAAGCCAAACCGCGGTTGAGGAAATACGCGAACTTTAGCTTTTCGCGGGGCTCCTGAAGGCTCATGTGATGCGGCAACTTGATGAACTCGAGCTGCGGACGCAATTCCCGGTACTCTGCGTCGGAAATTGCCAGGAGGATTTTATTGCCGATAGGCTTGCCGGTGGGGTTTGTTCGTTCGCCATCTCGCAGCGGCTGCGTTTGTTTGCTTCTCACCAAAACCTCCCGAATCCCGTCAGGGGCGTGAGCGTCAGAGACGGGCAGATAGCTTTTTTGTCCATGGATGGCTGGCGTTATTGTGACATGGACGAGCGCTTTCGTACCGGAAATTTATGAAATAATTTCAAACTCGCCAGAGGGCGCGGGGCGCATACGTGGCCGAGCGCCGGAGGGCGATCTCGTGGTAAGATGCGGATCATCGGAGGTGCACCCATGTCAGACTATTCCAGACGTGATTTCCTGAAGACCGGGCTTGCCGCTGCGGCGCTCGCGGGAGCCGGAAGCCTGCCGCTGAAAGCAGCGCGCGAAACAGCTACGGATTGGGTGACGCTTGGGAAATCCGGCGTTAAAGTGACGCGGCTCGCCTTCGGCACCGGTACTTACAGCGGGCGAGTGCAGCGCGACCTGGGGCAGGAGCAGTTTACGAGGCTGGTGCGCTACGCTTATGACCACGGTGTTCGCTTCTTTGAAACCGCGGAGTCTTACACCGACATGCACCGGATGCTGGGTGTGGCGCTGAAGGGCGTTCCGCGCGATAGCTACCGGCTGATGTCCAAGGTGACGACCCGCCCCGGGACCGACCCGCTGAAGAAAATCGACGAACTTCGCAAGCTCGCCAATACCGACTACTTCGATATCATGCTGCTGCACTGGCAGCACGTGGCAAGCTGGCCCACGGACAGCCTTCGCTGGCAGGATGGTATTTCCGAGGCTCAGGTGAAGCATTGGGTCGTGGGGCGCGGGGCCTCGGTGCACGGCCTTCCCGCGCTGCGGCAAGTTCCGGAGGAAGAATGGCTCCAGGTGGCAATGATCCGGATGAACCAGAAAGGCGTCAGAATGGATGCGGAAGACTACAACACGAATGAATTAGGCAATGTGCCTGAGGTGGTCAAGCATGTGAAACAAGCTCGCAAGGAGAGAATGGGCGTCATCAGTATGAAACTGGTCGGCGAGGGCCAGTTTACGAATCGCGCGGACCGCCAGGCGGCAATGCGGTTCGCTTTCAGGCATGCTGGCGTTAACAGCGTGACGGTAGGCTACAAGAATACAGCAGAGATCGACGAAGCGATTGAGAACATTAACCAGGCGTTCGCGTAACGCGGCGCGGTTCGGAGCCGGTCAAGGTGTTGCACGCTTCGCCTTGAGCGCCAGCTCATTTTCTTTGATTCTGAACTTGACGATCTTTTTTACCAGGCTTTCCGGAATCCCTTCTTCGAGAGGGAATTGAATCGCGCCCTTTGAGGTTTTATAACCCTTCAATTCATTTTGGAAAGCGGCGATGGCGGAGGGCTTTGGGTAAAAGCCAATGTGCTCCTTATACGCAGCGTACCAAACCAACATTCCGTTCAATTTGAAAGCCGGCATGTTATAGCTGATCACTTCCTCCGCTCCGGGGGCGGCTTGCCGGATTGTTTTTCTCAAACCTTCTAAAATCTCTCTCGTGGTTCGGGGCAGTGCGGAGAAGTATTCATCGATCGTGTGAAAGCTTTTCATCAAGGTCCCTCCAGACATCCACAAAAAGCAAAGCCTCCCGCAAAGATGCTAAGGTGCGAAGTTGGGCCACGAGCGACTTTCACATATGCGCTGCGAAACTTCGCGCCTCTGCGCGAGGCTTTTGAATTGACCCGCCAATTTCTTGCGCGCTTTTTCCGTACTAGGCGTTCTGTAGGCCCGGACGCTCATGGATAATCATCCAGGACGTGCCGAACTTGTCCCGGAGCATCGCGAAACGGAAAGCGAAGAAGGTTTCCTCCATCGGCATGAAGACCTCGCCGCCCTCAGAGAGCAGCGCATAGATGCGCTCCGCCTCCTCAATGCTGTTGACGGTGAGGGAAAGATAGACGCTGCGCATGGGCTGAAAACGCTCCGGAGGAACATCGGATCCCATGATCTCTGCCTCGCCGACGATGATGCGCGCGTGGAGGACGGCATTTTTCCACTCGGGATCGACCTGGGGTGATTCCGGCATTTCACCGTGGGTTTTCATCATGGTGATTCGTCCATCGAGGTGCTGTTCGTAGAAGCGGAACGCCTGCTGGCAGTTGCCGCCATAATTAAGATACGTATTCAGCTTCATTCGCGCTGCTCCTTCCTTTCGAGTCAGGATTATAGGTGGCGGATGCCAAGCGTACTGAGCAGCCCGCCTGGCGCACATCCTGAGCCGCGCCTTGAGGCACGTTTCCCAGCTACCCAAGAATCCTATACATATCGCTTGCAGTTCGCAAGTAATTTATCTGAAAGTGTGGCTTTCGGTGGGCCTGAGCGAAATACCGAGATTCTTCGCTATCGCTCGGAATGGCAGCAAAGGGCTACTGAGAGTATCGCGGAGTGGCGCACATCGCAACCGCGGCGATGTATGCGCCACCTGTGGTTTGCTGTAGCGGCGATGTCCTCATCGCCGAAGAATGGAAAAAAAGACCGGCGGTGAGGACACCGCCGCTA
Source organism: Terriglobia bacterium (assembly GCA_036278555.1). Lineage (GTDB taxonomy): Bacteria > Acidobacteriota > Terriglobia > UBA7540 > UBA7540 > RH2-MAG17b. Next base: position 6,622 of record DASUKV010000071.1, on the reverse strand, counting down.
CAGCTTGAAGAGCCGCAAGGTCAGACGGCGGACCTTGCGCTACCTCTTTGTTTTTTTCTTTCCGGGAGCCTGGGTGGTTAGAAGGCAGGGGTGAAAATCCGTTCAGTGGAGTTTTCGCCATCCAGTTCGCAAGAGCGGAAAAGAACAAACCGGTGACTATCCCGTTGTAAGTTCAGCCGGGCGCCCTAGGGCCTCGAGACGCCGGGCCTACTCCCGCCTTCGGTGACGCCGGGCTCATGGGCGGCGGGCCGTCATGAGGTCGCGGCGGCCTTGACCCCGGCCGCGAGGACCCATCGTTCGATGGGCGACCGCATCGGGTAACCGGGGATGCGGACCCGGTGAAGCGCCTTCTAACCGCCTAGGCTCCCGGCCTGGCAGCGTTCCCGCTGGCGCGCGACCGGCGGAACGCTTGTTATCTTCGCAAAGACAACCTCGAGGTTAGCAGGTCTGGACGAAGAGATGGAGACGGATGAGACGGTATTTTTGATCGCTGGTAGCGCAGCGTTCGCATTGTAACGCTGCGGCCTTTTTTGCTTTAAAAGATTTGAAAAGCCGCAAGGTCACACGGCGGACCTTGCGCTACCCTGCTTCGGCCACCCTTTCCCGAAGGGAGAGGGCTGACAAAAACTGGACGAGGCAGAAAGCGGAAGTTGAAATTCAAAATTTCAACTTCAAGATGCAAGATGCAAAATGCAAAATGCAAAATGCAAAAGACGGGGTAGGGGTAGCCACGGTCAGCGTTTTTTCTGACCGTGGGCTTTTGAGCCAAATACCGACGGCACAAAAATCGTTCCGTCGCTACCCTGCTTTTAATTGTGATAAACAACAACCCACGGTCAATCAAAAAGCGATTGACCGTGGCTACCCCTGGAGCGGCGACGTCCCCATCGCCGAAGGATCACAAAAACCGGCGGCGAGGACGCCGCCGCTACAGCGCACCCCCCCGCCGTGGCGCAATCATTTCCAAATGGCGCCACTGCCGACTGCTGCGAGTTCTTGGGTGAGAGGTGGCGCGTGTGTTAACATTCGAAGGTTGAGCGTGAGGCGGCTCAAGACGTTCATTTCCGTAGGGAACGATGCAGATTGCGCTTAAAAACAATACGATAAAAATCGCCGCCATGACCCTTGGAGTGGCGGTTTTCATTCTACTTTCCGTATGCATTGTGCGGGCCTATTTCGCGACGCTGATCGCTGAAAAGCCCACCGCCAGGAATCTGCAGACATCCATACGGCTTGATCCCTATAACGCCGAGTACGCGCTGAACCTGGGGCGGCTTCATCAATACAGCGTCCTTGAAGCCCGGCCCGATCTTGCGATCCAAGAGTTGAGCCGCTCAGTGCACCTGAACGTCTACAGCCCGCAGGCGTGGCTGGACCTCGGCAAGGCCTACGAATACCAGGGTGACACTGCCAAAGCGGCGGCTTGCATGCACCGCGCGAGCGCCCTGGCCCCAAGCATTCCGACTTACCAGTGGGCAATCGGGAACTTCTTTCTCCTGCACGGCCAGGTGGACGAGGCCTTTCAACATTTCAAGATGGTGCTGGCCGCGGACCGCGACCAGGGGCCGATTTACAATACCGCCTGGAAAGCTTCGGGCGACGCGAGCAAAATCCTCGCGGAACTGATCCCGGAAAGTTCTTACAGCGAATTGCAATATCTCAATTATCTTGTCTCAACACATCGGGTTGATGACGCACAGCCGGTGTGGGACCGGATCGCCAAGAGCCCGGAAAAGTTTTCTGCGTCCAGCGTTTCTCCATACATGGACGCGCTGATTATCGGCCAGAAGCCGAAGCTGGCTTATCAGGTGTGGACGGCTTTGCGGGAGAAATCTCTGATCCCTGCCACCTACGAAGCGCTCCCGCAAAACCTGGTTGAAAACGGCGACTTCGAAAATCAACTGCTCAATATGGGCTTCGACTGGCGATTAGCGCCAGTGAACGGGATTTATGTTGGGTACGACGATTCCACTTTTCACTCGCCGGGGCATTCCCTCTTGATTCAATTTCCTGGCACGCAGAATTTCGATTACCACCAGTTCTACCAGTTCGTGCCGGTTGAGCCCGGGCGCGTTTACCGTTTGCAGGCTTTCATGAAGACGGAAGGAATTACGACGGACAGCGGCCCGCGCATCGAAGTGCGCGATACCTACGATTCGCGGCTCCTGGATACGTACACCGACTCAATGACCGGAACTTCCACCTCCTGGGTTCCCGTATCTCTCGATTTCAAAACCAGCCGGAAGACCCGGCTGGTGGACATTTTCATCGCCCGGCCGCCCAGCGAACACTTTGATAATCAGATTGCGGGAAAAGTCTGGGTCGATGACGTGAGCCTTACGCTCGCCAGCAACGGCGGCGTCGTTGCCAACTGAGGCGACAGGCAATAGGCAATAGGTTACAGGCCTCAGATTACAGGATAGAGTGATGGTTGACGCGAGCAGATTAGCAGAGAAGAACGGTAGCCGCCCGAGCGTCATGACGAAACCCGAGTCACATCGGGACTTGATTGTGTGGCAAAAGGCGATGGATCTTACTATCGAGATCTACCGCTTGGCGGCCCGATTTCCGCGCGATGAAACATATCGCTTGGTCAATCAGATTACGCGCGCCGCGGCATCTGTTCCGGCGAATATTGCCGAGGGTCGTGGCCGCGGTGGCCGCAAAGACTTCGCGAATTTCCTTGCGATTGCCAAGGGTTCACTCATGGAGACCGAGACCTTTCTGATCCTTACAATTCGTCTCGGTTACGTTGACCAGAAGGAAGCAGACTCAGCCCTCGATCTCATCACCGAGATCAGCAAAATGCTTACAAGGTTACGAAGGCGTTTACTGGAAGCCGCAGTTGAGCAATCGTAGTTCTATTGCGCGTTGCCTGTTGCCTATCACCTATCACCTGTAACCTGTCACCTGTCACCTGTATTTAGAACCGGCCGTACTTGCGGTAGGCGTCGACGGGGTGGACGCCCTCGAGGATGGCCTTGCGGACAAAGTTTTCGGTGCTGACCACTTCTTCGGATTTTTCCAGAACCGCGCGCGCGATCTTTCGTGGAATTACAACCACACCGTCTTTGTCGCCGGCGACGAAATCGCCGCGCTCGACAACGGTTTTGCCAATCTGAACGGTGTGGCCGTAAGCCGTAAGCCGCCAGCGTCCCACCACGTCCGCCGGCGTGCGGTAGCGGCAGAACACCGGGAAGCCGAGCTTCAGGATGTAATCAATATCACGGCAGCCGCCGTCAATCACGGCTCCGCGCGCGCCCCGGAATTTGGCGGTTTCGCAGGAAAGCTCGCCGAGGTGAGCGCTGAGATGATCGTGAGGTTGAGAAACGATGACGTCCCCTGGTTTCAAGTCACCCAGCATCTGAAGGATTGGAATGAAAATCACCTCGGGATCTTCGCTGGTGGTCGGCTCGCCTTCCACCGGCATGGCCACGCCCGCCAGCCCCTGACCGATGGTGAGGCCCTGGATTTCGTGGGGCAGCACCTGGTTGTGATAGCCCATCTCGTCCATCACATCGGAAATCGCTCCGCCATAAATTACGGAAAAGCGCGCGCAAAAATCTTGAACATCAATACCGTCTTTTATTTCAGGGTTCTGATTCATCATTCTCTCCGGCAGTAAATTTGTTGGTTCGATCCATTCCCGATTTTCCGGGATTCATAACAGTTTGTTGAAAAACTCGTTCAACCTGTCATTCCGAGGAGCCGCAGGCGACGAGGAATCTCATAAAACCATTGATTGCAAAGCGAGATTCCTCGCTTCGCTCGGAATGACAGCGAGCCGAAGAGTTTTTCAACAAACTGCTAGGCCTTTTTTGCTCCTGTGCCCGATTCTTGAAACATCATGCCGCCAACGGGTACCAGCAGCCCTCCGTCGACGGGAACGGCCGCGCCGGTCACGAAGGAAGCAAGGTCGCTCGCAAGAAAAACGATCAGCCGCGCAACTTCCTCCGCCTTCCCCATGCGGCCCAGCGCGTGCAGGCGGTTGCAGGCGTCGAGAACTTGTTCGGGATGGTCATCCAGCGATGCGGCCCAGCGCAGCATCGGGGTATCAATGGCGCCCGGCAGTACACAATTGGCCCGGATATTCTCTTTGGCGTAATCCAGCGCGAGGCAGCGGGTGAGGCCCAGCAGTCCGTGCTTGCTGACGACATAGGCCAGCGAATTTCGCTGCGCGGCAACCGCCTGCACAGAAGCTGTGTTGACGATGGCTCCGCCGCCGCGCTTGATGATCTCCGGAATAGCGTGCCGTGCCGTCAGGTAAGCCCCCTTTAGATTGATGTTCAGGACCTCATCCCATTCTTGTTCCGAAGTGGTGGTCGCCGACCCGTAGCGCTGAATACCGGCATTGTTGACCAGCGCGTCGATTCCGCCCATCTTTTCCGCGACGGTTTTGACGAGGGCCTGTACTTGCTGTTCCAAACTGACGTCCACCGGAAAGAATTCGGCGTCGCCATGTTGTCGCGCGATGACTTGCGCGGTTTCCCAGCCGCCCTCTTCATCGCGATCGGCAATAGCGACTCGCCCACCGCGGCTCGCGAATTCATAGCAGCAGGACCGGCCGATGCCCGATCCGCCGCCCGTTACGAGGATGACTTTATTCTTGAAATCCACACGTACCTCCCGCGATAGCCCGCATCCGCTGCCAAAAGCAGCGCGCTCAACATCAGCCTTTCAATTTGATTTCCGGTGGTTCAGCAGCGGCTGCCCTTTTACCTTGAGGTCGAGCACTGAGATGTGGTCGCGCCCCAGGTTCGATACGAACATCTGGTCAAAATGAGGACCGCCAAAGGCGCAGTTTGTCGGCTGGCAAAGCAACAGATTTTCCTGATCCTGGCATAGCAAGTCAACGCGCCCGTCCGGGGCGGCCCGATAAATACAGTTTGAGGCGTAGGTGGTGACGTAAAGATTCTGAGCGGCATCAAACGCCAGCCCATCCGGCACTCTCGTGAGTCCCTCGGCGAAGACCTCGGGTGTTCCGGGCTTGCCGCCCGGCAGAATTTCGATGCGTAGTACGCGATCCAGATTGCTTTCCACCACGTAGAGGAAGCGCCCGGCGGCATCCAGCGCCATGCCATTCGCAAAATGGAACGGCCCTGGTGAAAACACATCGACGCTTCCGGCGCTTGAAACGCGATAAATCAGGCCGCTCGCTTGCTTCCACTCCCCGGAATCACTGAAGTAGAGATTGCCCTCCGTATCGAGGACGCTGAAGTTGGGGCTTCGCAATTCACGGCCACTCGCTGAAGTGGCGAGCACGCTGATCTCGCCCTCTTGCGTGATCCTCAGCACCTCGCGGCGGCCAAGGTCGCACACAATGATGTTCTCTTCGGCATCGAGTGTTACCCCAAGGCAGAATCCTCCCGTCGTCGCAATGATCTCCATCCTTTGCGCATCGGGCGAAATGCGGTAAACCTGGCCGCCCTCGCCGCCCGCGTAAAGCGAGCCATCACGCCCCACGGCCAAACCCTCGGGATGGTCCAGGCCCTGGATAAAATTACGAACTCCCGAAACGGGATAAAGCATCCTTCCTCCGCCATCCATGGATCCGTCCCCTCCCCGTTCGTGGCGCCGCATGGCAATCCGCGCTGCAGAAGATGTTGCACCGCCAAGCATCACTAGGTATAGTTTGTTTTCGGCTTGCCGGTTCTGAAATTCCTGAGCCTCCACGCTCAGCGAACAGGCCGTCCGCCATTATATCGCCAACTTACTTGTCTCATCCTGCTCTCATTGAGCAAGGAGGATTTTGGCAACCCGAAGCATACCGGAAAAACGGCGCCGGCAATCTTCTTTCTTCGAGGATAACGTAAAAATCACGAATGTTCGACTGCCTGACAATTGGTAAAAGGGGAGATTGAAATGGACTACTTGCGTAATGGGTTGGTGTTGACCTGTGCGTTTGTTCTTGTTTTGCTCGCGCTGAGCAGATCGCTATCAGCCGCCAGCCGAGAGGTTTGGCAGATCGGAACGTTTGATCAGTCTTCACACGAGTTCAATCACCGCGCTCCTTTCGGGAATGCGAATTACCATTCGGTGTTTACCGTCGGAAAAAGCGCCGTAAAAGACTGGCCCAGCCGCCAGCCCGGCTCAGAAAATAATGATGCCGGACTCCGGTCGCACCCGATCACGATTGTCTTCAATCTCGCTTCGCCGCCCAAGGGCACTTACCGGTTGAAGATTTCCGCCTTGCTCTACAATCCCCGGACGCCGCATCTCCAAGTTTCGATCAATGGCAAGACGGGAAATTATTACTTTCATCCCGAACTGAGCTACTACCCCGGAGACCCGGCCTTCTGGTCACCCACCTATGCCGGTGACGAGATCACCATCGTGCTGCCGGCTTCGGCTTTGCGCTCAGGCGAGAACAAGCTGATCCTCACCGCGCTGGATAATCCCCAGGATGGTCCCGGCGAATCGTGGCTCACCTACGATGCTCTTCGTTTGACTCAGGACCCAAGCGAAAAAGCGGCAGCGTCTCCCCGGATAACCGCGCGGCCCACGATTTTTTATGTTCAGAAAGATGGCGGCGTGGAGGAACTGATTCGCGTTACCGCCACGCTCGGCCGGAAGGTGAGGCAAGGCAGCGTCCGGCTGAGCTTGGACCAACAGCATTATGATG
>DASUKV010000070.1:0-4500 GCA_036278555.1 Terriglobia bacterium | reverse complement strand
CTTAGCTGCCTATACCGCCGCGATGCTCAACAATCAGCCGATGGGTTTTTATTCACCCGCCACGCTGGTGAAAGACGCGCAGCGGCACGGCCTGAAGGTGAAATGTATTGATGTGGCGCGTTCGGACTGGTCTTGCACGCTTGAACAAGAGAATGACGCCTGGGCGGTGCGGTTGGGATTGCGTTACGTAAAAGGTTTGCGGGAAGGGGCGGTCCAGGCGCTGGTGGCGGAGCGGGCTCAGAGATCATTCGAATCGCTGGATGACCTCGTCCGGCGAGTACCCCATCTGCGAAAAGATGAACTGGTAACACTGGCGGAGGTGGGAGCGCTGAATTCTTTGGGCGCCGCTACAAGGGGGCGCTTCCATCGCCGCACGGCCTTATGGCAAATAGAGCGCGCGGTGCGGCCTACTGGCGCCCTGCTCGAAAAGCTGGAAGAGAGCGCACCTGATTCTCCGCTCAACCCTATGACGCCCGAAGAACGCCTGATCGCGGACTTCCGGAGCGCGGGGCTCACGGTGGGAAAGCACCCAATGGCGTGGCGCCGCGCGGAAATGCAGCGGCTTGGAGTGTATGCCGCCGCGGACCTTCACCGTGCGCCCGATGGCCAGCGCGTGCGGATTGCCGGATGTGTCATCTGTCGCCAGCGGCCGGGAACCGCCAAAGGGTTTGTGTTCCTCTCGATTGAGGATGAAACCGGCATTGCCAACGTCATTGTCGCGCCGGACCTCTTCCAGCGCGAGCGCGTGGCGTTGACCCAGGAGCCATTTTTGCTGGTTGAAGGCGTGCTGCAGAATCAGGACCACGTGATTTCGATCAAGGCGGAGCGCATTCTTCCGCTCGCGCAAGCCCGGGTTGCCATTCCGTCGCACGATTTCCGGTAATGCGCCAAACTGGGGGGCGTAGTTAACGCATCTTGTATAACGGAACAAGTACACAACTCTAGCTTTAATGTGCTAAGCTTACACCGTGAGTTCTCTGCGGCGCCCAATACCGAGGAAGATTCAGGTATCCGTGTTCCGGAAAGACCGATGGCTTTGTCACTGGTGTGGTCGTCCGGTCATCTTCAGCCCGACTTTGAAATACCTGGAGCGATTCGCCAGAGAAACCGGATTTGGCGGGCCGCTGGCGTACTATCATCTCCATTGGACACGCCACGATGCTCCGCTTCTCGACTACATGGGCGCGGTAATCGATCACAAAGAAGCACACAGCGGCGGTGGAGCGGATGATCAAAGCAATTTGGTTGCAGCCTGTTGTAAATGCAACGCGCTAAAGAGTGATGCGAAATTCGAGCTGTTCCAACAAAGGCAACAACGCCACATTGTGAAGGGCAAGTATGGTGAGCCGGAACACTGGGACGGCCTCTCTACCTTGTTCTTAATCCTCATTGCGCGAGCAGAAAAGGGAGTAACGGCTTCCGAACGGGATTGGGCGAAGTATCTCAACCCCGAAACCGAATGCTCTTGAGGTCTTTGACGAACTGCCGCTCTGCTTCGTGCCGCGATTCATCATCTTGGGCGCGGAGAATAGAGGAGGGATGTACGGTCGCCATTGCGTAGGGCGCGTAAGTTGAAGGCACAGGCTTTCCGCGCTGCTCTGAAACCCTGAAATCCTTTCCGAAAATCACCTTGGCTGCGGTCGCGCCCAGGCAGACAATCACCTGCGGGCGGACCTGCGCGATTTCGGCTTCCAGCCACGGCCGGCAGGCGGCAATCTCCCGCGCGTTGGGAGTTTTGTGAATGCGCCGCTTGCCGCGCGGCTCCCACTTGAAGTGCTTCACCACGTTCGTCACGTAGGTTTCCTTGCGATCAATTCCCGCTTCCGCAAGCAGCTGGTCGAAGAGCTTGCCCGCGGGCCCGACGAACGGTTTCCCTTCTCTGTCTTCGGCATCGCCTGCCATTTCACCGATAAACATGATCCGAGCCTTAGCCGGACCTTCTCCGAAAACGGTTTGCGTGCCGGTTCTGTAAAGGTCGCACGCCCGGCAGCCCGCAGCGGCTTGGCGGAGATTCGGCAATGTTGGCTGCTCCGGAATCCAGTCTCTTGCCGAGGAGGGAGGCTTGCGCTTCGCCATGCTTTAGAGATGAACAACCGGCATCGACCGGGTGCGCCAAGGACGGCCGAGCGGAGCCCTTCGGGGTGAGTGCCCTTATTGACAGGATTACACTGCCAGTGGCACTGTCAAGCCATGGACGCGGCGTTATCCTATCGCGGAGAGATTCGCATTGGTTTTGCTGGCTGGTCCTACCCAGACTGGAACGGCGTCTTTTATCCCAAGCCTCGGCCCCGCGGATTCCGGGAACTGGCGTTCATCGCGCAGTTCTTCACAGTTTCAGAAATCAATTCCTCGTTTTACCGTCCTCCGCGCGCCGAATGGGTGCAAAGATGGATCGATCAGGTCCGGCATTGTCCGAATTTTCAATTTACCGCCAAGCTCTGGCGCGGATTCACGCACGAAAGAAACGCCGGCTCCGAAGACGAGAAGGCGTTCAGAGAGGGCCTTTCACCGCTTGTTGAGCAGAAACGCCTGGGCGCCGTACTCTTGCAGTTCCCTTGGTCATTTAAGAACACGGAAGATCGCCGTGAGTACTTAGCGGATCTCATCCAGCGGTTCGGTGACTATCCGCTGGTGGTTGAAGTGCGGCACGGGTCGTGGAATGAGCTGGAAGTCTTCGCCTGGCTACGCGAGCAGGGTGTGGGGATTTGCAACATTGACCAGCCGCTGATCGGAAAATCCTTGCGGCCTTCCGCCCACGCCACCAGCGCAATCGGCTACGTGCGCGTCCACGGCCGGAACGCCGAGCATTGGTTCGCAAAGAACAAAGGCGTAAGCGAGCGCTACGATTATCTTTACAGCCTGGAAGAGCTGGAACCGTGGGCGGAGCGCATTCGCAGCATTGCGCAAAAAGCGGACGTGGTCTACGTGATCGCCAACAATCATCCGGACGCCAAATCCGTGGTGAACGCCTTCCAGTTGGAAAACCTGATCTCCGGCAAGCCGGTGCTCGCACCTGCCGCGCTGATCGAGCGGTATCCGGTGCTGGCAGGCATTTCCTCTCCGGCGGCCCCGGCGGGCTCACAGGACGGAAAAGTAGCCCGGCAGAATCGCGAAAACCGGCTGTTTTGAACCCCCCGGATCTGCGCCGTTCCGCCTTGCGTCTCACGCGTGCGCGCCGGAGAGCTTTCGTTAGGCGCCTCGTTTGGCGGCCAGCGAAATCGGGTCCTTTGCAAAGATCAGATGCCCGATGCCGGCAAGAAGCGCGACCCCGGCGGCGACCAGCAGAGCTGATTGGAAGGAGCCGGTGGCTTGAACCATGTACCCGGTCACGAGGGGGGCTAATGCGCCGCCGATATAGCCGCCGAAATTCTGGATGGAGCCCAGTGATGCCGCATAATCTTGCGGCGCCGCCACTGTCGCCATCGCCCATGCGGCGCTGCTGCCGCCACTGACCAGAAAAAAGGATACGGAAATATAACCGACCGCCAATAAACTGCTTGAGCTATAGGCCGCGAGCACCGTACATACGACGACTGCGAACAACACGCAAACAATCGGAATCTTACAACTGTTAATTGTGGAGAAACCGCGCCTTGAAAGAATATCGCAGATGCGGCCTACGACCAGGCTGCCCACCACCCCACACGTGAAAGGAATGGCCGCCATCCAACCCGTCTTGGCGATGCTGAGGTGCCACTGGATCTCGAGATATTGCGGCAGCCAGGCAAAGTAGAGCCAAGACATGTAGACGATGCCAAAAAAGCCGCACACCATTCCCCACGTCGTACTGAACCCAAACAATCGCCGCCAATCCCGCCCCGAGACGGGTTGCCGTTCACTTTCTGAGCTGGAAAGATACTCAAGTTCCGCGGCCGACAGGCGTAAGTGCCTGGGGTCTCGATGCAAGCAGTAGAAAGCGAACCCCACAACCAACCCGGCGATTCCCATCGCGATAAACATCCATCGCCAGCCGAAATGAATCATGAGAAGGGTAAGAAGGGGAACGGCAATCGCCGTCCCGAGACTGCTTGAACAATTCCAAACACCGGTGGCTAAGCCCCGGTCGCGCGGGGCAAACCAGTCCGCAACCACGCGGGCACAACTTGGATATTGTGGTGATTCACCGAGACCCAATAGAGCGCGGACTCCAATAAACTCCCAGAAACTGGAAACCATTCCCGCCAGGATTTGAGCCAATGACCAAAGGGCGAGTCCGATGGAAAGGAGCAAGCGCGCGCCAAAGCGATCCACCGCGGCCCCGGCGGGCAACTGGCAGATCGCATACGCGCAAAGAAACGCAGAGAGTAGGACACCACTGTGGGCGATGGAAATGCCCAGGTCATGCCGGATCAGCGGCAGGCCAACCGCCAGGCTGGCCCTGTCAACGTAGTTGATGACCCCGCTGATCACGAGAAGGATCAGCGCCGTTTTTTGAATGTGCCGGATGCGGCTTGAGGGAGCAGTGAGTCCGGCTTTGACCCTGAAGTCAGCCGAGGCCGA
>DASUKV010000069.1:0-3253 GCA_036278555.1 Terriglobia bacterium | reverse complement strand
GGTTAGGCTATTTACTTACGCTCTCCTTGCAGGTTGGCCCGGTTCCGCTTATCTTAGTAAAGACTCTAACGTTAAGGTCACATCTTTCAGCCAGCTTAACCATGCCAGAATCCGGAATGCTCCTCTCACAGGCTTTAAAGGGTACTGTGCGCGCCACCTCGCGCGACGGGCGACCCGGCCCCTCGCGGGACGATAGCCAAAGGGCGGTTGAATCAGCGCCAGCGGTTGGAAATAAAGCGGCCGTGACCTCGATGCCCCAACATCAGATAACCGATGGGATCACCCCCTAAAGACAAACTGGGATCATCTTCACGAGCGCGGGTGCTGGTGGCGACCACCGCCATGCTCACCTTCATCTCGTTCTGGCAGGCCGCGGCGGTGGTCCTGAATGACCTCGCCTCTTCCGCCTTCTATGCCGCCGGCATCGCCGAGCAGGCCGTCGGAGCCTCCGCGCCCTGGTTCATTCTGGCCGTCATGCTGTTCGCGTACGCGGTTTCCCTGATGTACGTGGAGAGCTGCAGCATGTTTGTGCGCGGCGGCGTTTACCGCGTCGTCAAGGAAGCCATGGGCGGAACGCTGGCGAAGTTTTCTGTTTCCGCCCTGATGTTTGACTACATTCTCACCGGCCCCATCAGCGGCGTTTCCGCCGGGCAGTATCTGGTGGGTTTTCTGAATGAGATTTTCGCCTCCGCGCACCTTCACATCGTCCTGCCCGTTAATTCCTCCTCTGCGGTCTTCGCGATCGTGGTCACTTTGTATTTCTGGTGGCAGAACATCAAAGGCATCGAATCTTCGAGTGAGAAGGCGGCGCACATCATGGAATTCACCACCGTGATGGTGGTGATCATGATCGGTTGGTGCGGTTATACCCTTTGGGTGCGCGGCGGGCACTTACCTCCCTTACCGGTTCCCCGGAATCTGCACTTTTCGGCAGAGGCGGAAGGCTGGCTGCGTCCAAGCCATCTGCTTGAACTGGTAGGGGTCGTCGGCATCCTGGCGGCTTTCGGCCATTCCTTCCTGGCCATGAGCGGCCTCGAAACCTTGGCCCAGGTCTACCGCGAGATCAGAAATCCCAAGCTGCCCAACCTCAAAAAAACCGCTACCATTGTCGCGCTCTACAGCATTGTTTTTACCTCCCTGGTTTCCTTCTTCGCCTTCATGATCATTCCCGAGCAACACACGCGCTTGCTTTACAAAGACGATCTGATCGGCGGCCTGGCGATGCACGTGGTGGGACCTTTTCTCCTGCGCCTGGTCTTCCACGCTTTTGTGGTGGTGGTCGGCATTATGATCCTCTCCGGGGCCGTCAACACCGCGATTGTGGGGTCGAACGGAGTTTTGAACCGCGTCTCGGAAGACGGAGTTCTGGCGTCCTGGTTCCGCCGGCCGCATCGCCGCTATGGCACGTCACACCGGATCATCAACATGGTGGTGGCGATGCAAATAATCACCATCATCCTGAGCCGCGGCGACGTGATTGTCCTGGGCGAGGCGTACGCTTTCGGCGTGATCTGGAGCTTCGCGATGAAGTCGCTGGGCGTGATGGTGCTGCGCTTTACGGCGTCCGGGCGGCGTGACTTCCAGGTGCCTCTCAACATCCGAATCCGCCGCGTGGAGCTCCCGGTTGGCCTCGCGCTCATCACCGCGACGCTTTTTGCCACCGCCATCATCAATCTCTTCACCAAACAAATCGCCACCATTTCTGGCGTGGCGTTCACTGTGGCGTTTTACATGATTTTCACGATTTCCGAGAAGCACTCGCGGCACGTTGGGGGCGCCGCGACCGCGCTCGACCAGTTCAACGTGGAGCCCGGAGAAACTCTAAGCCCGGAGACGCTGAGAGTGCGCTCCAGGAACATCCTGGTTCCGGTCCGCGACTATCACGCGCTCTATCACCTTTCATCGGTGCTGCGGCGCGTGAACCCGGCGCGCCAGGACGTTGTGGTCCTGCACGTCCGCATCCTGATGAGAGGCGGATCCGGCGAACACGACCTGGTTCCCCAGCAGCTTTTTACCTTTAACGAGCAGGAACTGTTCACGCGCGCTCTCAGCCTCGCAGAAAAAAGCGGGAAAACCATCCACTTGGCGGTGATCCCGGCCACGGACGTCTGGGACGGCATTCTTCGTGCCGCGCAGTCGCTCCAATCTTCCACGATTGCGCTGGGGCTGTCGCCGAAGGTCCAGGCTGCCGAAGAGGCTCGCCTCGCGGGCGCGGCCTGGGAAGGGCTGCCTTTCCCGAGGCCGCCCCTGATCCTGGAAATTCATTCACCGACGGGCAGGGAGCACATTTCCTATCTGGGCCCCCATGCCCCTCGCCTGACGCCAAAGGAAATTGATCTACTACACAGCATCTGGCTGGAATTCAGCGAAAAGCTGGCGCCGGAAGAACTTCACCACCACGACGTCATTCACTTTGCACTGGATAAGATTCGCAGCCGGCTGGCGGCGGGCAAGGAAGAAGACGTCTTGGCAGAATTGCGCCAGCACCTTGAGGAAATCCGCAAGCGAAGAGATGCGCCTCAATGATCCAGGCAAACCTCCCCACAAGCCTTTATTCCCCGCTGATCCGTTGATACTGCTGCGCGAAGAAGTTGTCCGTCATACCCGCAATGTAGTCGCAAACCACCTGAGTCAAGGGCTCGCGTGGAACCTTCGCAAAGTGGGAGGCGGGAAGGGCCTTCGGGTGGCGCAGGTAATGATTGAAAAGCTGCTCGATGTGCTGCGTAATCTTTTTCCGCTCGCGGCTTAAATTGGGATGGGCATAGAGGCAATCTTGCAGGAATCGCTTGAGCTGCTGGTTTTTTTCCGCCATCCCAGGATTGAATCCCGCCAGACGCGTTTTCAACGCGCGCACTTCAACAACCGACCTGATCCGGCGCTGCCGCAAGCGGTTGCGGACCGCGCCGATTAAATCCGTCACCAGGGCGTCGACCAAACGCCGCAGACCTTCATTGAATTTCAACTTTTCGGCGGCGCCGGGATACTTCGCGTGAACGGGACGGTAAAGCTTGTCAAAGAGGGGCACATTGTCGCGGATCACTCCCAGACTCAGCAGCTTGGATTCATATCCGTCATCCAGGTCCGCGCAGTTGTAAGCGATTTCATCGGCCACGTCAATCAACTGCGCTTCAAGCGGAGGCCGCTCGTTGAGAAGATACTCGGCGAGTTCCGGGTGTTCCCGCAGGTTGTAGTCTTTGGAATGTTTCACAATGCCCTCGCGGACTTCAAACGTGAGATTCAGACCGGGAAAAGC
>DASUKV010000068.1:0-3087 GCA_036278555.1 Terriglobia bacterium | reverse complement strand
TGAATGGATGCGCGACACAGGAACCATCGACGACGCCGATTTGAGCCTCTTGCACTTCGCCGACAGCCCGCAGGAAGCGTTTGAGCTGGTGAAGCAGAAGCTTAAGCACGACGGCAGCCTGCGTCCGGCGCTCGCCCGGCGATTTTTCTGACGTCTCACGGGAAGGTTTTTACGAGGGCTGACAAGGCCCTCACCCGCGCTCGTACCTCGCGCACCCTCTCCCCGAATGGAGAGGGCTGAAATCTGCTAAATTGTATTTCTCCTGCGGGGGTGAGACTATGCCGTTCCAAATCGAGCCTTGTGCATCAGCCATTTTCGTTCCAAAGATGCGCGTTCGTGGTCCGAAATCTCCGTTTTTTCTTTGCGGGCCAGCAGGTAATCGAGAAGGGTTGAAACTGGGACAAACCAGCCGTTGCGCCGCGCGAGGCGCTCCATCCGCGAGCGAAAATTCGAATCGAGAGCGCCGTTTTCGTAGAAACCGTGCCCGAAGTGCACGTACATGATGCACGCGCCCCCTTCGGCTTCGAGCCGTTCCTGGTTTTCTTCGGCGACTTGCCGCGTAAAAGCCTTCACGTTGCTGCCCTCGGAAGAGGCGAACCAGTAATTCACGTACGGCCGGACGGGATCGTAGTAGGGCATGAAAGGGCACTTCTGGAGCGTGTTGATGCTGTCAAAAACAAAATTGCGGACGTATTTGATTTTTTCCTTGCAGAGGTCCCCCCAGAAAAAAGGGTGTTCCTTTTCATGGCCGTGCGACGTGCCGCGATTCTTGCCGCGAGTCAACAAGTTATAAACGTGGCGCTGCATGCCGGTGACGCGGTTTTCCCCCCAGTAAACGCTTTCCTGGCAAAAATAATGGTTTGCCATGGAATAAGGAAAATGCCCGAAATAAGCGGCGAATTGATCGAGTCCGGCGAGGGTTTCCTCGCGGAACGAGGTGTGTGAAGTGGCGTTGTGGAAGCCGATTTCAAACCTCGCGCTCTGTAACTGTTTGAGCCAGGCAACGTAGTCTGGATTGTCGCCGCAGGTGATTCCGTGGTCTGACGGCTCGCGGGCGGGGCGGCTGGGCCACACGCCCTTGGTGGTTCGAAAACCACAGTCCTTGAGAAATGAGTAAACGGCTTGGGTCGCCTCAAACGTCTGCGAATCCGGATCATCAAAAATGGTAAAAGCGAAGGCTCGATGATCCGGCCAGGTGATGCTGGGCTCCATAATCTCCTATGCGGGCCGGCAGGAAGTGGTGCTGTGCCCCATTGGCCTGGTGCACCTGTCGTCAGCACCGCCGCTTCGCGGTTCTCCCTCTCCCGGAAGGAGAGGGCTGGAATCCTCGAACTTGGTACGAAAAGGCAATGCCGGCAATCTTTAGCCGATGTGAGCGACCAAGCGCCTATTTTAGCAGTTTGACGAGGGGACTTGCTGAGGAAAGCCGCAATCGTTATCGTCGTGATCGGCGTGGCGGCGTTTCTGTTGCTCCGCTTCGGAGGGTACCTGTTGGTCAAAACCGATCCTCTGCCCGCGCACGCGCCGGTGGCGGTGGTTTTGAACGGCTCGATTCAGGGGGTGCTCGCCCGGACGGCGGGCGGCGTGCGACTGCTGCAGGCTGGCAAGGTAGACCACCTCATGCTGAGCGTCCCGGCGCTCAGCTATTGGGGCGAAAACGTTCCGGAAGTTGCAAATCGCTTTTTTGAAAAGCATTTTGGAAATGCCATAGCCAGCCGCGTGGTTTACTGCGTCTCGGACGCCGAATCAACACTGGCAGAGGCCGAAGCCCTGAGCCAGTGCCTGGGGCGCGAGGGCTGGCGTCAAGTGGTCGTCGTCACCTCCAATTACCACACGCGCCGGGCGGGTCGCATCTGGCGCGCCGCCGGGAAGCGGGCCCATCCGGGCTTCGAGGTCTATATGGACGGAGTTTTCGACGGTTCCTATCAGCCGCGCGGCTGGTGGCGGCGGCGGGAATACGCCAAAACCTGGCTGCTTGAAACATCGAAGCTGGTGTGGGAGACGATCTTCGGGATAGGGCCGTGGAAGAACGCGCCGTCGAAGGGAAGAATCGTCCAACCTGGCGCGACGCTCGCCCCGAGTAAAGCCAGTAGGGCGCCTCTAAATTAGCGGCGTCGAGGGCGGCTCTGCCGCTTGCCTTGCGGAAAGCCTCCGGCTTTCCGGGCTAGGATGCAATATTTTAACGTTCCCGCTGGGCGCGAAGGCTCAGCCTTCACGCCCAGCGGGAACAGCATGGGTCTGATTGCGAGCTTCCGGAAGGGCGAAGCCCTTCCGCACAGCAAGCGGCAAAGCCGCATCTACAAAACATTTCCAGAGAAGAGAGGGTGTAGTGCTGAAGATTGGAATCGTGGGACTTTCCCAAGTGGGCAAAACGACGTTTTTTCGTATCGTGACCAAGGCGCACGGCGCGGGGCTCGGTACGGGCAAGCCGGAGGCACACATCGGGGTCGTATCGGTACCGGATGCCCGCCTGGAGCGGCTGTCAGCGATGTTCGCTCCCCGCAAGACGGTCTATGCCAGCGTCGAATACGTGGATACTCCCGGCAGCGTCATCGATTTGGTCCGCGCCGGGCCACAGAGCGCGACCCTGCGCGAGATGCAGGCCCTGGCGCACGTCGTCCGGGCTTTTGGCGATGTAGCCGGCGCGCCCGTAGACTTTCTGCGCGACATGGAGAATGTGGAGCTCGAGTTGATTCTCTCGGACCTCGCGGTGGCGGAAAAGAGGCTGGAGCGTCTGGAAAAGGACATCAAGAAGCAGAAGAATCCGGCGCTCGAACAGGAGTGGCAAGCGCTCCAGGTGTGCAAAGCGGCTCTGGAAAAGCAGACTCCGCTGCGCGAAGTGGCGCTCACGCCGGAGCAGGAGCGCGCGGTGCGCGGCTTTACATTTCTTTCGCAGAAGCCCATGCTTTACATCCTGAATCTGGATGAGAAAGAAGCCTCGCGCACTGAGGCAGCGGAGGAATTCGCGGTGAAGGCCGGGCTGAAGCAGCGGCCCCGCACGGGCGTTACCGCCGTGTGTGGCAAGGTGGAATCCGAGCTTGCAGAACTGAGCGATGCCGAAGCCGCCGAATTCATGAGCAGCTTCGG
>DASUKV010000067.1:0-3175 GCA_036278555.1 Terriglobia bacterium | reverse complement strand
AGAGTGTAGCAAGTGGTGGGCTTTTCCAAATTCGCCGCGGGGAGGGCGGCTCTGCCGCTTGCTGTGCGGAACGCCTCTGGCGTTCCGGGCAAATGCGCGATATTTTCCGTTCTCGCTGGGCGCGAAGGCTGAGCCTTCGCGCCCAGCGAGAACGGGTTTGTTCTGGTTGCGTGCTTCCGGAAGGGCCAAGCCCTTCCGCGCAGCAAGCCGCGCCCCTACTAATCGCCCGCGCCAGGTTGCTGCTGGGTGAGGCAGTGTAAGGTTCCGAGCCCCCAGACGAGGTCCACCGCGTGGATGCCCGTCACCGGCCGGTCTGTGAAGAGCTCCGAGAGGATTCCCAGCGCCTCCCGGTCATGAGGATCATTGAAGGTTGGAACCAGAACGGCAGCGTTCGAAATGTAAAAGTTGGCATAGCTCGCCGGAAGCCGCTGGCGGTTGAAATAGAGGGGCGCGGGCATCGGGAGGGGCACGATTTCAAGCTTGGAACCGTCAGCCAGCCGCGCACCTTGCAGCCGCTCGCGATTTTCCTGCAAAGGCCGGTAGTTTGCATCATTCGGATTGTCCTCTTGGCACAGCACGACAGTGTGGCGGCTGGTGAACCGGCAGAGATCGTCGATGTGCCCATGAGTATCGTCTCCGGCAATTCCCCGCCCCAGCCAGATCACCTGGCGGGCGCCCAGGTATTTTCGAAGCCCGGCCTCGATTTGGCATTTTCCCAACCCTGGATTGCGAGCTTGGATGGCAGCGTCGAGCAGACACTCTTCCGTGGTGAGAAGCGCGCCTTCGCCGTTCACGTCAATACTTCCGCCTTCGAGGACGAAATCCCTGCCATCGACCTGCGCACGGACCATGGGGTAGCCGCAGCGCGCGGCGACAAGCTCAGGAATGAAGTTATCAAGCTGCCAGTCGGGATATTTGGCCCAGGCGTTGAACTGAAATCGCACAATAGTGAGTTCACGCGAAACGGACGGACTTGCGGGAGGCCGCTCGGCAAAAATGGGGCCGGAATCGCGCGTCCAGCCGCGGTTGGTGGGGAAGTGAAAAAACTCGATGCGCGAAAGCCCGGCGCCCGCGCGCTTCAGGATGGAAGCGGCTCGTTTTTGATGGGCTGGGGAATTGACTAAAACGCGGAGATTCTCGCCGCAAGTCACTTTGCGGGCGATTTCACCATAAACCCAAGGGATGGGAGCAAATTTCCCCGGCCAGTCGCTGCGGTTGTGCGGCCAGCCGATCCACGTCGCCTCGTGCGGCTCCCATTCCGCCGGCATTCGAAACGAGAGAGGTTCATCGAGGCTCATCAGGTATTCGCATGCAGGAGGGCCTTGGCTTCTGATTCGACCCGGCTCTTGAGATCAAGGAAAATCATGTGGGCCAGGATCAGGTGAGCGTCTTCCACTTTCTGCATGTTGTGGGAAGGAACGACGAGGGCGCAATCGAGCAGATCCTTCATTTTTCCGCCGCCGCATCCTGCAAGCCCGACGGTGGTGGCATTCTTACGGCGCGCCAGCTCAAGCGCCCGCAGGACGTTGGGTGAATTGCCGCTACCGCTGATGGCAAAAGCCACATCGTCTTTCTGGATGAAGTTCTCCATCTGCCCGGCAAAGACGTTTTCATAGTGGGTATCGTTCGCCCAGGCGGTAATCATCGGCGTGTTATCCGAGACCGAGAGCGCCTTCAGACGCTTTACCGAAGCAAGCCATTCCGGGCCGGGATAATGGGTGCACTTACCCAGGTCGGCCGCCATGTGCGAAGCGAGCGCCGCGCTGCCGCCGTTGCCAAAGAGAAACACGGTACGGTCGTCGCGATAGGCCTGGAACAGGATCCCCGCCGCCCGCCCCGCTTCTCCAAGCGGCAGATCGCTCAGGATGGTTTTGAGGTCGTTGAGATATCCTTCATAGCTGTAGCCCGCGTGATTCACATCCAACCCCCTGGTTTGCACTTTTAAACGGCGCGGCAAAGGCCCGCGTTACCGCCTAAAGTGCGGCAATTTTGGATTCAAGGTAGGTGACAGGAACATCGTAAAGCATCGCCTTCGCAGAGTGGCGCAGGCTATCGTGAATGAAGCACACATGAGTACACCAGCACTGATCTTCGACAATCGAGCGCGCTTCCTCGCGCCGCGTCCTGGTGTCCCAGAACTTCTGAAAGTCGCAGTCAAATTCCCTTAAATTTCCCAGCTTGCCGCGAAGCTCACAGGCGCGGACGTCCCCGTTATAATCGATCACAATTGACGTTTCGCTCGCGGTGCAGGGCATCGGCCAGGGATGCGGCGATTCAATATTCTGAAGCTGAATCTTATTGTGCAGCGCAAGCGTACCCTGATAATACACTTTGCCGAGCTGCCGCTCAACGCCTTTCAGCCGCCGAAGGATGGTGGGCGCGTAATAGGCATAGACCTTCTGCAATTCTTTGTAGAGCGCCGGAAGCCGGTCCACCGGAATTTTCTTCATCCCCTCTTCTTTGGCGTTGCCGCGAATGATGTTGAAGTAGTGCCCGTCTACGGCGCAGTGCTGCTTCACGAACTCGGCGATCTGAAGGACGCTGTCAAAGTTCTCGGCGCAAATCACCGTATTGACGTTGACGCGAAAATTGGGAAAGCGCTCCCGGCAGGGCTGGATCGCTTCAAGCGTGCGCAGAGTCTTCTCAAAGTTGCCCGGCACGGCGCGGATGGAATCCTGCATCGCATAAAGCCCGTCCATCGCCACATTCAGATCAAGATGGAGTTCGGGATTTTCAGTCAGAATCTGCTCCGTGCGCTCCGCGGTGCGCTCCGGCAAGAGCCCGTTCGTAGGCAGGTTCACCCAGCGGACGCCGTTACTTTCGTAAAACAAATGCAGGATCGCGGCCAGTTCCCGGCGGAGCATCGGCTCGCCGCCAGAGAGCCAAAGGTCCGTAAAGTGAGGCATGGTCGACGAGAGCCTCTGAATCTCATCCCAGGTCAGATCGCCTCGCCGGTTCAGTTCTTCCCAGTAAAAGCAGGTGCGGCACTTGGCATTGCACACCGAAGTGACGAAAAAGATGACGAGCTTCAGTCTTTTCGGCGAGCCGAAGGCCCGGTAAACGCTCTCGCGCCGCGATTTGTGGAGAATCCCCACCTTGCCGCCTTCCTGCCTTTATTCTAGCAGAAACGGAAACGGACATCCGGCAGGAACACCTTCCAAGAAAGACTTCTATC
>DASUKV010000066.1:0-4368 GCA_036278555.1 Terriglobia bacterium | reverse complement strand
GTCGGAATGCGAAAAGTACACATAATCCGGCAGCGTGTAGACTTTAACCCATGGGACAGGCTTGCGCTCCTTGTAAAACGCGGCCAATTTCTTGATTGCCGGACTTTCCGCGTCGATGGTTGCGTGGCACTGCATGCATCGGGCTTCGGAGGGCAAGGTCATCTCACCTTCACGGATTTGGTGACAATCGCTACAGTCCTTCACGAACTTTGTATGCAGCTTGTGGCTGAACGGAATCGGCTGGGGCTTCGGGGCCGCAAGCGGTTTCGAGGGGCGCTGATCCTGACTGGAAGCTACTGAGCAGACCATCGCAGCCACCATTAGGAGCACGGCGAGTCGCCACTGGACTTTCGTGTGCATCGTCGAATGATCTTACTCCTTTGCCACCTGATACGGTTTGCCTCGCGTCAGGGTAGGGCGAACGCAACAAAGGCGTCTCCGGACTTGGTCTCCGGCTTCCCTCCCCCGCCCGCCGCGATCACCACATATTGCTTGCCGTTCGCTTGGTAAGTGCAGGGACTGGCGTATCCGCCGGCGGGCAACTGCGCCTGCCAAAGCACTTTGCCGGTGGATTTATCGAACGCGCGGAACTCTTCGTCCTGAGTAGCCCCGATAAAAACCAGCCCTCCCGCGGTCACGAGGGAACCGCCGATATTCGGCGTTCCAGTTTGCGGGATGCCGCGCGCGGTCAGTTCCTTACGCTCTCCGAGCACCACTTGCCAGGCGATCCTGCCCCGGTTCAAATCGATAGCCGTCAATTGCCCCCAAGGCGGCTTGATGGCCGGGTAGCCCTCCTGGTCAAAGAACCGCTCATAGGTTGGGGGAGCAAGCTCGTAGGGGAACCCAGCGTCCGGTGGAGCGGGCTTGAGCTTAAAGATGCACGGCAAATCCAGGGAATTTACGTAGAACCAGCCCGTCGCGGGATCGAAGCAGCCCCCGCCCCAGCAGGTCCCGCCAATCGAGCCGGGAAACACCAGCGTGCTTTGAAGGCTCACCGGCAGCCACTCATTGCCGTGCCGTAGGTGTTTGAAGACTTGCAGTGCGTAGGCGTGCGCTTCCGGGGAGATGTTTGTGACGTCGTTTTCGGTGAAAACCTGGCGCGTGTACGCCAGTCCTTGCGGCTGGGTCGGCGAGGCTTTATCACCAGGCATCGCCGAAGCCGGAACGGACTGTTCTTCGATGGACAAAAGCGGCGCCCCAGTATCGCGGTCGAACAGAAAGAGCTCCCCAGCTTTCGTCGCCTGGGCCACGGCATCAATTTTGCGGCTGCCGCGCCGCACAGTAACTAGGCTCGGCTGGCAAGGAAGGTCGCGATCCCACAAATCGTGATGCACGATCTGCTGGTGCCAGACGCGCTTCCCCGTGGCGGCCTCAAGCGCCACGACGCAATTGGCAAACAGGTTTTGCCCAGGGCGCTGTCTCCCATAAAAATCGAAAGAAGCGGACCCTGTCGCGAGGTATACCCAACCGCGCTTTTCATCGAGGGTCAAGCCGCCCCAATCGTTCGCCCCGCCCACTGTTTTCCATGAATCGCCCGGCCAGGTATCATGAGCAAACTCGCCGGGCTGCGGAATGGTGTGGAAAATCCAGACCTGCCTGCCGCTGCGAATATCAAAGGCTCGGACGTGGCCCGGCGCCGCCGGATCAGGGCCTTCGCCGACCTCCGATCCGAGGACGATCAGGTCTTTGTAGATCGCACCCGGAGAGGTCACGTCGTATTGGAGCCCGGAAATGTCCCGCCCCAGGCCCCGGGTCAAATCGACGGCTCCGTTCTTGCCGAAGCTCGGAATCAATTTTCCGGTTCGCGCATCCAGGCAAAACAGGCTGGAAAGCGCGGTAGCAAGGATGCGTTTTTCCCGTCCATTCTGCCAATACCCGGCAACCCCGCGGCTCACCCCGCGCGGCCTCCTGCCGTGGGACTTGAACAACTCGGCGAACGGATCGAAACACCACATCAGCGCGCCGGTCGCTGCGTTGAGCGCGCAGACTTTAAGCTGCGCCGTGGTTAAGTACATGACACCATCCACGACAATGGGCGTACATTCGATGGTGGTTTGCGGACGCTTGCGCGCGTCACCGGTGTGATAGGTCCATGCCACGCGAAGCTTATCGACGTTCGAGCGATTGATCTGATCGAGCGGTGAATAGCGCATTCCGCCAGGGTCGCCGCCATAATGTTGCCACTCCTGCCGGGCAAGCGCGGCTTTGCCATCCAGGCCGGCGCCCAGCCAGAAATACCCGGCTCCCAGCGATGCCGTGCTCCGCCGCAGAAACGCGCGGCGGCCAATGCGCTCAATCATTAATCCCCTGCCTTCTCGGAATCTATTTAATTCTCCTGTGAACTAATTCATCGAATTAGCGGCTTATGATTACCCCATTCGGTTCAGTCCTGTCAAGATAAATGCGTCATAGATGGATGGGGATTGACCCTCACCCGGCCTTCGGCCACCCTCTCCCACAGGAGAGGGCTGAAAATCGAAGCGGTACCAGCTTTTTTCAGAATGAGCCGCCGAGAAGATAAAGGATCGCTGCCCTCTCCCTTCGGGAGAGGGGGAACCGCCCTTCGGCCGCCATGAAAATAGCTCCCCTCCTCGGTTGAGGAGGGGGTTAGGGGGTGGTGGGCTTTCGATGCGCCGCCACACCAACCACCCCTGCCCATCCTTAACCAAGGAGGGGAATAACCCAAAACCATTTTCACGCCATTATGGCGAGCCGCAGGCCCATGATGTCTGCACTAGGGTGAACTCCGCGATGGCCGTCAGCTCCCGCGACGCGTCGCCCTTATTTCCTCCTTGCTTCACCGGCCCTCGCGTAATAGCATACTGGGTTCATCGTTAGACGAATATTCTCGGGAGGGTGTCCCATGAGCCGTAATGGTATTTCGCGCCGCGATTTTATTCGCACTTCAGCGGGAGCGGGTTTGACGCTTGCCGCACCACCTTTGCTTTTGGAGCCGCAGAAGCTTCGCGCTTCGCCTGGCCCGGTGCCGGCCAGCGATACGGTCCGCTTTGGCATGATCGGCATCGGCATGGAAGGCTCCGGGGTACTCAGGACCTCCATCGGCATTCCGGGTGTCGAGTGCATTGCGGCGTGCGACCTTTACGATGAGCGGCACACGCTGGCTAACCAGATCATCAGCGCCGAAACCGGAAAGACGGTGCCCGTCACCCGCCGTTACCAGGACCTGCTGGACAATAAGGAAATTGACTGCATCGTCGTCGCCGTACCGGACCACTGGCACTGCAAAATCATCGTGGATGGCTGCAAGGCGGGCAAGGACGTTTATTGCGAAAAGCCGATGACACACAAGGTACCCGAGGGCTTTGAGATTATCGACGCCGCCAAACAATACAACCGGATCGTGCAGATCGGCAGCCAGCGGCGCAGCTCGATCGGCGTGGCGAAGGCTAGGGAGCTAGTCTCCCAGGGCGCAATCGGCGACGTTTATTACGCCGAGGGAATCCTCGGCCGCAATTCTCCGTGCGGCGCGTGGGAGTATCCTCCGCCGCCAGGACTTTCACCGCAGAATCTTGATTGGGAAACATGGCTGGGCGACGCTCCGAAGCGGCCTTTTGACCCTGTGCGCTTCGCCTGCTGGCGCGCTTATAAAGATTATGGCGAAGGACTGCCGGGCGATCTTTATGTCCACTCGCTCACCGGAATCCATACCGTGATGGGAGTTGAGGCGCCGCCCGAGCGAGCACAAGCAACCGGCGGGTTGTTCCAGTGGAAAGACGGGCGCGACTACCCGGACCTCCAAGTGACGTTCTACGATTACCCGAACTTCCGCGTTGCCATCCTGATGACACTGAATACGGATGAATCGGAGGTAACGCGCTTCCTCGGTACACGCGGAATTATTGAGGTGTTTGGCGAGGGCGATCACCTGACGGTGACGCCGCAGGATGGCAAGGATCATGATCCTTGCTACTACACTTCGAGCTATCCCGAGAAAATGCGCGCCACTTATGACAAAAACTGGCACGAAAAGAACGATCCCAAGCTTGGCACGTCCAAGGTGATCCAGGGCGAAACCTACCAGTGCCCGCCCGGATACAGCGAATTCCGCGAACACCTGTGGCACTTCTTCCAGTCGGTGAAAACTCGCCAGCCCTCCGTAGAAGACGCGGTCTTCGGCAATGGCACGGCCCTCGGCTGCCACATGTCCAACTATTCCTACTTCCACAAAACCCCCGCCATTTGGGACGAAAGCGCGAGGAAGATTAAGTCGTAGCGCCGCTCGGGGGTCAAAACCGCAATCACACGAAACTGTCATTCTGAGTGAGGCCGCCGCGCCCTCTGGCGGATTTTTGACAGGTTCATCATGGTATAGTACCCTTTTTGTTATCACCCATTTTTCGGTTAAAT
>DASUKV010000065.1:0-7842 GCA_036278555.1 Terriglobia bacterium | reverse complement strand
CTCCCCGGCATCAACATGGGACAGGACTCGCCGAACTATAAGTACACGCACCATTCTCCCGTGGATACTTTTGACAAAGTGAAACCCGCGATTCTCAACCGCGACGCGACGGTGATGGCGCTCACAGCCTACTGGATCGCGGACCGTCCCGAGCGGCTTGCAAGCCCATGGCCCCCGGAGAAAACGGCCAGAATGCTGATCGACCAGAAGAAAGACAAACTCTTGAAGGCGATCGGCCTCTGGCCCTTCGGAAACCTGGAGATCGGAAGCGAAACGAAAACCGAAGATCAACAGTAGCGGTTTATTGAAAAATGCTTTGGGCATGTCATGCTGAGCGAAGCGAAGCATCCCGGCATTTGAGGTATCAAGCAAATACTGAGATTCTTCCTTCGCTCTACTCAGGACCGCCTGCGGCTCCTCAGAATGACACGCTGGGCGAGTTTTTCAATAACATACTAAATCAAGACGCCTGCGATGGGTGAGACGATTTCCCCAGGCCGGTTTGGGCATGTTCTGCATGGCGCCGGCCCTGATCGGTGATAAACTCTTACCCTCGCTGGATGACCCGAACCGAAGGAGGGATCATGGCAAAAATGCTTCGCCGCAAATTTCTTGGGACCGCCGGGGCTGCGCTGACCGGGTCCGCACTGGCGCTGGCGAAACCCGCGATGCCGGGCGGCAGCCTTGGGGACGAAGCGTCGCAAAGTCCCGGCCGCGCGCGGCTCTTTGCCGGATGCTGCGCCTACTCCTACCGCAAATATCTCCAGCACGGTCCGATGACGATGGAGGACTTCATCCGCAAGGCGGTCGAGCTGCGGCTCGATGGCGTGGATATGACCGCCTATTACTTCAAGTCCACCGACCCTGGCTACCTGGCAGGCCTGCGGCATTTGGCTTACAAACAGGGCGTCCCGTTCTCCGGGGCGGCTTGCGGCTCAAGTATGGTGCAAGCGGACGCTGACAAGCGCGCGGAAGTGCTGAACGAAATCAAGAAATGGGTGGACGTGACGGACCAGCTCGGCGCTTCGCACCTGCGCATTTTCGCGGGGAAGCTGCCTCACGGCGCGACCATGCAGCAGGCGATGGGTTGGACGGTCGAAGCGATGAAGGCCGCGAGTGATTATTCTGGCAAGAAAGGCGTCATGGTGGGGGTGGAAGACCATTCCGGCGTCACCCAGAACGCGGAGGTTTGCCTGGAGCTTATGCATCGCGTGAACTCGCCGTACGCCGGGATCAACCTCGACATCACCCACTTTATCCCCACGCCCCAACAAGACCCCTACGCGCAGATTGAGGCGTGCATTCCCTACGCGACGAACACGCACATCCGGGATCATTTCGACGATGGCACGCCGATTGATATGGATCGCGTCTGGAAAATGTTTGCGCAAGCTGGGTTCAAAGGCTATATGTCCGCCGAATATGAGGGCAAGGAAGACCCTGCGACCGGCGTGCCCAAGCTCATCGCCAGGATCAGAAAACTATGCAAGAAATATTCCAGCGTGTGAGGAGATGCTGTAGCGGCGGCCTCTTACCGCCGGTTTCTACTAGTTAAGACCGGCGGCCAGAGGCCGCCGCTACAGCCGAGGAATTCACTCATCGCTCGTCTCTTGTCTCTCATCTCTGTTCTTAGGAGGTTCTTATGCCCGACCGCCGCCATTTCATGGGACAAATTCTTGAGGGAACGGCCGCCTTTGCCGCATCCGGGTTATTGCCTGCCAGCCGCGTCTTAGGCGCGAATGACCGTGTTCGCTTCGGGCTGATTGGAGCGGGCGGGCGCGGCACGGAGGATTTGAAGTCCGCGTTGCACTGCAAAAATACAGAGTGCGTCGCCGTCGCCGACGTTTACACGCGCCGCCTGGAGGAGGTCAAACGCTATATTCCGGACGCAAAGCAGTATGGCGATTTCCGGCGGCTGCTGGATGACAAGACCATTGACGCCGTGTTGATCGCGACTCCGCAGCACCAGCACGCGCTCAATTTTGTCCCCGCGATTCAAGCCGGCAAGGATGTCTATCAGGAAAAGACGATGGCCTTCAACCCTGACCACGCGCGCCGGATGAAGCACGCCTTCCAGGGCTCAAACCGCGTCGTCCAGGTGGGGATTCAGTCAACCAGCAGCCCGGGATTTCCCAAAGCCGTTGAGCTGTCGGCGGCGGAAAAGATGGGCCAGATCACCGCGCTTCACACCCACATGTACCGCAACGCGGCCTACGGCGGCTGGAGGCGGAGTCTGCCCTCCGATTGCGACCCGCAGCACGTGAACTGGAAAATGTTTGAAGGCGAAGCCGCGCCGCACCCGTTCGATCCAAACCGTGTCATCAACTGGCGCTTTTTCTGGGATTATTCCGGCGGCAACGTGTTTGAGAACATGGTTCACCAGGTAGGCTTCTGGTACAAAGTGTTGAAGCTCGGTGTTCCCAGTTTCGTCACAATGACCGGCGCCAATTACATTTCGCCGGATATGGAAGTGCCCGACACGATGAACGTGAGCATGGAGCAATCGGAGAAACTGCTCTTCACCTGGAACTCCGGCTTCGGCAATCGCTTTTATACTTCCGACGACGATTTGCTTTTGGGCAGAAGCGGAACCGTGATTCGGCACGACAATGAGGTACGCTATCTCCCAGAAGGCCATCACCATCATGACGCACCGGCCGGTCCTTCGGAAGCTTCGAGCGGCAAGCCGGATATCGTGGGCGGCGGGGGCGATACCGACCTGCACATGGAGAATTTCTTTGATTGCGTGCGCAGCCGCAAGGAGCCGAATTGCCCGTTTGACCTGGGATATAAGTCGGCGATCGCCTGCCAGATGGCGTTGGTTGCCTTGCATCACAAGCGGGCGGTGCGATGGGATACCGAGCGCGAAGATATCTTCCCGGTGTAGCGCAGCGTTCGCATTTTAACGCTGCGGCATTTCAAGTTGTAGCGGCGGTGTCCTCACCGCTGGCTTTTTTCAATACCTCGGCGATGGGGGGGCATCGCCGCTACAGTTAGGGTAGCGGGGTAGCTGCGTCTTTTCCATTTCTTGGGAAAGACTTCGAAATGCCGCAAGGTCTAACGGCGGACCTTGCGCTACCACCTCAGGCCGTTACCACCTGCTGCAACAGGCTCGCCCACCGGCGCTCTCGGCGCGATTTCCAGGCGCCCCGGTGGTAGGCGTACCCAGTGATGAGCGGCACGGCAATGGTCGCCTCGCTATAGACCATCTGCTCGTAGGTCGTATCCACTTTCCCCCAACTGCTGGCTTCCTTCAGCGTGCTGCTTGAAAGAGCGCCGTCCCGCACATCCGCCACCGTTACCTGCACGGCGTATTTGTGCATGGGCGCGTCCACCCCCAGCGTGTCCGCCGCCACCACCACGTCCTGAGCGAAGTTCTTGGGCACGCCGCCGCCAATCATGAAGAGGCCCGTCGTGGGATTCTTGATCTTCAATTGCGTCAGTTCATAAAAATCCCTGGCGCTATCCAGCGTTACCTTGGGCTTTTCTCCGCGCGTGTGCTGGTGCATCACCAGGCCAA
Organism: Terriglobia bacterium; assembly: GCA_036278555.1. GTDB lineage: Bacteria > Acidobacteriota > Terriglobia > UBA7540 > UBA7540 > RH2-MAG17b. The sequence goes on along the minus strand of DASUKV010000065.1, from coordinate 4,322 downwards.
AACCTGCTGAGCAATCGCTGAACGCCGGGCAAAAGATCGGCACGTCTTTTTTGTACGCTTCGAACACGATGCTTGCGCCGGTCTTGCCTTCGTGCTCAAGATAGGCGCCCATTTCGTGGATGAATTCGCGGGAAGAGTAAGGCCGCGGTTCAAGCGCGTCCGCGATGACGCGGATCGTATCATCACAGACGCGCAGCTCGTCTTCGTCAATCAGCGTGTCATAGATGCGGTCAATGTGAAGCTCGCGCAGCGTCGCGTCGTCCATGCCGGCGCGCAAGCGTTCTTCGGCAATGTAATGGCTGAAGCCCAGCGCCTCAAAAAAATCCTGGTCCACAATGTTCGCGCCGGTGCTCACGATGCCATCCACCATGCAGTGCCGGATCAAATCCACGAACACTTGCTTCAGGCCAGCGCTGATGAGCGACCCCGCGAGACACAAAATGATCCCGCAGTCGCGGTCCGCCAGCATGCGGTCGTAAATTTCCGCGGCGCGAGCGAGGTCCCGCGCGCTGTAGGCCATGGGCTGCATTGCCTCCACCAGGCTCACCACGTCATAAGTCTTGATGTCGATGTGTTGAATTCTGTTTTTCAGGAAATCGGATTTTTTCATCAATCGATCCTTGTTGTAGCGCGGCGTTCGCATTTTAACGCCGCGGCTTTTCCATAGCTCCAGCGGCGCCGTCCTCGCCGCCGCACTTTTGGCGCCCTCTGGGTGGGGCATCCATCGCGCATTTTTCCTAACCCGCTCCAAGCCCTCCCCCCGGAGTCAGTGTGGCAGCTGCGGCTGTAGCGGCGGCGTCCTCGCCGCCGGTTTTTTGTCCCGGGAGAACGTAAAATCCCACGGCACACAAGCCGTGCCGTGGCTACCACTACCACTGACGTGTTGATTATCAGCCCTCTCCCTTCGGGAGAGGGTGGCCGAAGGCCAGGTGAGGGGCTTTTGTTCTCGCCCTCCCCGCCTATTCAAATTCCGAGCACGACATGAAGAACCCGCAGCGCGGGCAAATCATTTTGCAGTGGCGCGATTCGAGCCGCGCCGAGCACTGCGGGCAAAACTGTGACGGCAAATCAGGCTCTTTACGTTCTGGATCGCACCGCTCTTCATTCATAAATTAGTCCTGCACGCTGGATGGCGCATTGGTAAAAATCGCGGAACCACACAATACTCCGCGCTACCTCCCTGCCCGCTGCCTTCTGCTTTCCGCCTTCTGCTACGCGGGCTCCTGCAGAAACTCACCGATCGCACCGTACGCCTTCTCGAGCCGGGCTTCATCCGCCAGAAACACAATACGGAAATGGGGATTTCCCTCGTCCATGCCGAAGCCGCTGCCATGAACAATCAGCACCTGTTTTTCGCGGAGCAACTGCCGGGCGAACGCCTCATCGCTGCCGGAAATTTCGAATCGTGGGAAAGCATAAAAAGCGCCGCGCGGAGGCGCGCAGTGGACGCCAGGCGTTGATTTAGCCCACCGAATGGTAAGATCGCGGCGCGCGCGAAGCTTTTCAACCACCTCTCGAAGATGGTCCTGAGGGCCTTCCAAAGCCGGACGAATGGCGAATTGCATCGGAAAATTGGCGCTCAGCCGTGCGCGTACTAGTTTGTGAAGGTTTTCAATGTAGTCGCGTGTGACGGTTTCCGGCCCGCTCACCACGGCCCATCCCACGCGCCATCCCGGCACGAGGTAGACCTTCGACAGCCCTTTCAGCGTGACCACCGGCAAATCCGGCGCGAGCGAGGCAAGCGCGTAATGCGGATCGCCGTCCAGAATCAGCTTGTCGTAGATCTCATCGGTGATAATCACCAGGCGATGCTGCCGCGCGAACTCAGCTAGTTTCTCAAGCGTCTCCCGCGAATAAACCGCGCCCGTCGGGTTATTGGGATTGATGATAATCAGGGCGCGCGTCTTTGCGTCAATTTTGCGCGCCAAGTCTTCAAGGTCCGGCTCCCAGCCCTGGCTTTCGTCGAGCCGGTAAAAATTCACCCGCGCCTCAAGCTTGGTCAGAATCGCCGAATATAAAGGATAATCCGGGCACGGGACCAGAACGTTTTCGCCGCGATTTACCAGCGCGGTGAGGCAAATATCCGCCGCCTCGCTCACGCCATAGGTAACAAACGCGCTTTGGACGTTCTGAATCTCTTTGCGGCCGGCTTCCGCGCGGATTGCGTCCAAAGCCTCGCCGAGCCCCAGCGAAGGCGCATAACCGTTCTTGCCGTCATGAATGGCCCTTATCACCGCTTCGACCAGGTGGGGCGGCGTGCGAAAGTCAAAATTCAGCGGATCGCCGATGTGGAGCGGGATGATCTCTTTTCCCTCGCGGATCAGCCGCTCTGCCTCGACGGCGATATCCCGAATGGCGTAGCGCACGTGCTCCACGCGCTCCGCGGCGAGCACTTCCGGGACTCGGCTGATATCTCCGGCTAAAGCCATATCAAGTATCTAAACAGAATTGGTTGGGAGTGACAAGCATCCAAAAGCCGGCGTGTTGTACATCAACCCTCTCCCTCCGGGAGAGGGTGGCCGAAGGCCGGGTGAGGGGCACACTGTAGCGGCGGCGTCCTCGCCGCCGGTCTCTCCTTCTTAAAAGACCGGCGCTCAGAGAGCGGGTAGCCACGGTCAATCGGTTTCCGATTGACCGTGGGTTGTTGTCATGGCGATCAAAAGCCCAGGGTCAGTAAAAACACTGACCGTGGCTACCCCTGCTTTTCGCCTTCCGTTTTCCCCCTTCTGCCTTCCGCGCCTACGGGTGATGATGAAGGGCCTCGGCGCGCCTCTTCATTTCATCGGGCGAGATGTCCTCCTTGTGAGTTGAGACGTACCACTGATGGCCAAAAGGGTCCTCAAGACCACCAATCCGGTCGCCGTAGAACTGATCTTCCACCGGCCGTGTGATCTTCGCGCCCGCTGCGACCGCCTGGCTAACTATCGCATCCACGTCCGGAACATACAGAAGGATGCTGACAGGCGATCCGCCGATCGTCCGCGGACTGCGGATTCCCCTCATGGTATCCTCGTCCGCGAGCATCACGTGTGAATCGCCGATCATGATCTCGGCATGGCCGACCCTGCCATTGGGATCCGCCATGCGCATTACCTCGGTGGCTCCGAACGCCTTCTTGTAGAACTCAATTGCGGCGGCGGCGCCCGTGATGATCAAATACGGCGTCACCGTATGATATCCCTCCGGAACAGGCTTCACTGCGGTTGCCATAACAATTCCTCCTTACGCAAAGGTGTGCAACGTTGGCGATGAAGTTTGCAGCGCCCCAGCCTCGCCGCCTTCTTAGACTTAATTATTGTAGCCCGGCTGAGCCAACGCAAACTGGCAATATTTTTCGGCGCAAAGGCCCCGGGAATTCGGGGACGATGCTGCCTCCTTCCCCCGGGAAACCTTCGCCAAAGTCCCGCTTGACTTTTCGAAAAGAAGCGCTACAGTGAAGGCATCGGAAGGGTAGTCTCGGCGTTAATGTTCATATCCCAAAGCGCCCGCGGCCAACGCCGGGTTGGCAAAAAATCTCCTGGTAGCGGAATGATGAAGCCAAAAATCTGAATCATCTCGTGCTCCTCCGGGCTGCATGATTTCGCTCGGTCAGCAGGAGGCTGCTATGTTCCAGATGATTGATGAAGAAAGGCCCAGCGCTGATAACAAAAAGATGCTGATGTATAAGATTGGCGCTTTTATCGTCGCAATGGGCGGAGCCGGCGTGTTTATCTATTTCCTGGCGAACGCGCATTATCTGAAATGATGATGGGTTACCGGGATCAAGAGAACTTCTCTTGAAGAAGACGCAGTGCGTCCTCGGTGGTGTGGATTGCGCCTTCGAGCTGGGCGTCTTCAACAGTTCGGAGCATTTCTTTGAAGCGCGGTCCCGGAGCGTATCCGCGTGCGATGAGGTCGTCACCTCGGAGGAGCGGCGCAGGCTTGATTTTTTCTTCCGGCGTTTCCGCGATAATCCGCTTCGCCAAATCGTAGTTGCTGAGATTCCCGTGGCTCGCCAGGCAGTCCAGACGATGCAGTTCCAGGTGTTCGTCGAATCCTTCCATTCGCAGGAATCGCATCTGCGTCGCGCGCCGCATCTGCGGCAGGTCTTTGAAGCGGAGATGGTTTTCGACCAGGGCCACGACGCGCCGCGTCTCACAGGACGGCAGGCGCAGCCGGGTGCAGATTTGTGCCGCCATTTTGGCTCCGATTTCAACGTGACCATCGAAGCGGATCCGCTCGCGGACCGAAAAGGTGGGCGGCTTGCCAACGTCGTGCAATAGCACTCCCAGGGCCAGTGTCACCGTGGGCTGCCTGAGACCGTCCAGCATCATCAGCGTGTG
>DASUKV010000064.1:0-13730 GCA_036278555.1 Terriglobia bacterium | reverse complement strand
GGAATTTCGAGCAGGCGCGCCACTTCCCGCGTGTCGTAACCTTCAACGCCCGCAAGCGCCAGCACCACGCGAAGCTTTTCCGGCAAGCGCTCCATTTCAGAGAAAAGCCGGCGTTCGAATTCGGCGGATGAAGCCAGATCTTCCGTTGTGACAGCGGTTTGCGAATCGACCGCCAGGAGCTCGCGGCGATGGCGGCGGCCGGCGGAGCGTTGGCGGTCGATGGCAAGTCTCCAGGTCGTGCGGACCACCCAGGCGCGAAACCGCTGCCGGTCGCGCAAGCTGGCAAAATGACGATGCGCGCGCAGCAGCGTTTCCTGGGCCGTGTCTTCAGCATCCTCGCGGTTGCGAAGAACGGTAAAAGCCACGCGGAAGGCGAGCCGGGCGGAATCGGGAAGCAGCCGTTCAAATTCCCCCTCCGCTTCATTCGAAGAAGCCACCGCGATTTGCGCAACCTCATCCGCTAACGCTTCCATTCCATTTCCATATAGCAAGACGCTACGCTGCCTGTTCTGGTTCGGTGGATTTATGTTACGACGAAACGCTGTAGCGGCGGCGTCCTCGCCGCCGGTTTCTACTTCTTAAAGACCGGCGGCCAGAGGCCGCCGCTACAACTACGGATAAAATCGCTTAGGCTCGATCTGCGGGGGCGCTTCTCCCGCCTCGACCATCCGCGCGATCAGCCGTTCGCGCAGATGAGCGGCAATCTCTTCGATGGGCTGGTCCCCTTCCTCGTGGACAAGCTTCGGAGGATCCTTGCGTCCGGCCAAGTTCAGCAATTGCGCCGGATCGCTTGCCAGGCAATACATCTGATATTCCTCATAGTGGCTGCTTCCGGGGTCATGCTGGGGGTCTTTGTCAGGAGCGATCGCGTAATAGGTCCACTCGCGCGTTCGAACCGCCCGTCCCACTTGCGACTGGCTCACTTGGATAAACGCCTCATTCGGCCAGGAGCGCCGCGCCGCAGGATCGCTCACGAGCGGCAGCGCGCTCTTGCCGCGCATCGAATCCGGAGCCTTGATCCCCACTGCGTCAAGCACGGTCGGAGCCACGTCCACTATGCTCACTAGCTCCGGGATCATTCGTGATTGGTTGAGTCCAGGCCCTTGCATGATGAGGGGAATGTGAATCGAGCTCTCGTGCGGGCTGCGCTTGTATTCCTGATTCCGCGTGCGAAAGTGGCAGCCGTGATCGCTGATGAAGATCACGAGGGTTTCATCCGTCAGGTTCTGCTCGTCGAGCGTCTTCAGCAGGCGGCCCACCGAATCATCAATCCGCTTGATGTCCCCGTAGTAGCCGGGAAGCTGCGCCTGCCAGTCGCCGGGGAAAAATCGCAGGTCTTCAGGCGCATAAGGATTCACGTAGCGCGTGGCGTATTCTTTCGGCGGAATGAATGCCACGGCGTCGTTCTGAAAGTGCGGCTCGAGCTGCGAGACGACCAGGAAAAAGGGCTTTTCGTGGCGCTCGCGCAGGAACTTGACGGCGAGATCGGTGAGATAGTCCACACGATAAATGTCTTTAAAGCGCATGCGCTTGCCGTCGCCATCCCAGATCGTGCCCTCGTAGGGGTGGGAAGTCAGCTCGAGCTCGTTTGAGGCTTGCCACAAGTCGTCAAAACCGCCGCGATATTCGAGCGGAACAAAACCGTGGCTTGCCGGATTGCCCCGAGAGTTCGGCGCAAGGTGCCACTTCCCGATGTAATTCGCGGTATATCCCTGGCTGCGAAGAAGGGTGGCAAGAGTCGTCGCGCCTGGCCGAAGACCCGGCCCCAGCGTAAACACTCCTGTCTGGGTTGCGTATTGCCCGGTAAACAGGCAGGCCCGCGAAGGCGAGCACAGCGGCTGGTTGGTGACGGCGTTTTGGAAAGCGACTCCGCGCCGCGCCATGGCGTCCAGGTTGGGGGTCACGCCCATGGGATTCAGTCCCAAGGCTCCAATGAAGTCGCCCCGGAACTGATCAGCGATAATCAGGAGGATGTTGGGCCGCTTCTTTTCTCCAAGCTTCTCGCCGGCGTCCGCGGACGCTTCCGCCGCGAGGCCCGGAAGGGCTATCGCTGCTGCCGAGCGTTTGAGAAAATCACGGCGATTGGTTGGCGCATGATAAGAAGTGAAATTCTGACTCATTCGCGTGATTCTCCTCGGCGGATTCATAGCCCCCGGCTTCCGCCTCGAAAATAGCTCCCCTCCTCGGCTGAGGAGGGGGTTAGGGGGTGGTGGGTTTTCAAGGAGGCGCCACGCTGACCACCCCTGCCCCTCCTTACCAAGGAGGGGAATAACACAGCCGGGTAGCCACGGCATGGTTTTTATGCCGTGGGTTTTCCCAAGTTTTGCTACGCCCAGGCCCACGGCACACAATTCGTGCCGTGGCTACCACGGCCTTGTGACTTCCGTCTTGTGCCTTCAGCGCGCAAGCATAACACAACGCGATTCGGTTTTTCACAGGTGGGGCGCTGCTTACCGCACGGTAATTGAGGATTACAATGATAGCGGTGTGAAATGCGGTGGCGGCGCTCAGAGAGCGCCACTACAACTTGCCGGGAGGTGAGGATGGATCCATCGAACTATTTTCGAAAGCTTTTCGAATATGATTACTGGGCAAACAGCGAAGCGCTCGCGGGGCTGGCGACGGTGCTTTCCGAACGCCCGCTAAAAATTCTCGGCCACGTGATCGGGGCGCAGCGGGCGTGGCTCTCACGGCTTGAGCCAGAGGGCCCCGCGATTTTCGAACCGTGGCCCGCATTGAGTCTGGATGAATCGAAATCCGCCGTTGAGGATCTCCATCAGCGTTGGATGGCATTTCTTGCGAAGCTGAGTCCGGAGCAGACGAGCCAAGACCTTACTTACCGGAATAGCAAAGGAATAGAATTCAGAACCCCCGTCGAGGACGTGCTGCAGCATGTCGCACTTCACTCGGCCTATCACCGGGGGCAAGTGGCCGCCGCAATCCGCGAAGGCGGAGGTCAACCCCGGGCGACGGACTATGTTGCCTACGTCCGGCAGCATCCCCAGGACTTGTAGATTATTGGCCCAGAGTTTTGTGCATTCGCAGGCGGGGTATTCGCACGCCATTTCGTTCAACCGTCTCAAGTTCGCCGGCGATGTAACCGCGCGACCGGAAGAATGGTTCGGCGATTAAGCTGGCGTCCGTGGTGAGCTTCTGAATCCCAAGTTCGCGCGCTCGCGCCTCAGACGCTTCATAAAGCTGCGCCGCAACGCCGAGACCATTAGCCTCCGGGCTGCGGTAGAGCATATCAATGTGCCCGCAGCGCTCAAGCTCAATAAAACCCACAAGTCTCTCACCGCACTCGGCGACAAGGGTTTCACGGCTCAGCATTCTCGTCTCCCACTGCAACGGATCAGGGATAGCAGGAGCCCATGCGCGAAGCTGCTCTTCGTTATACGCAGCGCGTGCAATCTGATGAACGCTGTCGAAAAACACGCGCACCAGCGCCGCAGAGTCTCCCATCCTGTAAGCGCGAATGGCGACGGAGGCGCTCATGTGAGGAGGATTAAACTCGCAAGCCGGCAAGGAAGAAGCTCAGGGCCGCTTTTTTTTCTTTGGGGTTTTGGCTTTGAGGAGTTTTTCTGTTTGAGCGGCGACGAGATCGCCCATCTTCACGGTTGACGTGGCGCGGCCGCGCCCCGCCATTTCAGGCGTGCGCGCTCCGCGTTTCATCACGATTTCGACTGCGGCTTCCACCGCGTCAGCGGCGGCCTCCATGTGGAAGGAGTAGCGCAGCATCAGCGCGGCGGAAAGAATCGCGGCCACCGGATTGGCCTTTTTCCGTCCCGCGATATCGGGCGCCGAGCCGTGAATCGGCTCGTAGAGCGCGGCGTGCTCGCCCAGGCTTGCCGAGGGCAGCAGTCCGATTGAGCCGGCCACCATGGCGGCTTCGTCGCTGAGGATATCGCCAAACATATTGCTGGTGAGGATCACGTCAAAGCTGGCCGGACGCTCGATCAACTGCATGGCGCAATTGTCGACGTAGAGATGGCTGAGCTCCACGTCCGGATAACTTTTAGCGATGTGGTTCACCACGTCCCGCCATAGGCGCGAGGTCTCAAGCACGTTGGCCTTATCCACCGAGGTTACTTTCCGGCGCCGCATGCGCGCAAGCTGGAACGCCCGGTGCGCCACGCGCTCGATCTCGTGCTCCCGGTAAACTTCGGTGTTCAGACCCATCCGCTCGCCATTCTTGGAAAAGATGCCGCGGGGATTGCCGAAATAAATTCCGCCCAGAAGCTCGCGGACAATCACCAGGTCCGTGCCTTTGACGTAGGCCGGCTTAATCGCCGAATAGTTGGCCAGCGAATCCAGCACCTTCACGGGCCGGAGATTGACGTAAAGCCCCATGCGCTTGCGAATCTGGAGCAATCCTTGCTCGGGCCGGAGTTCCGCCCGCTTCGAATCCCACTGCGGTCCCCCCACCGCTCCTAACAAAATCGCCTGGGAATTGTTGCAGAGAGCAATCGTTTCCGCCGGAAGGGGCGTCGCAGTGGCGTCAATTGCGCTGCCGCCGATCAAACCGGTCTGAAAACGGAAGGTTACTCCGTCAAGCGATTCGACGACTTTGAGAACCTTGACCGCTTCCGCCACAACTTCAGGGCCGATTCCATCACCAGGCAAGAGCGCTACTCTGTAAAGTGCTTGCATACAATGAGATTATCCATATTCTACCGGCTTGGCCGTTCAAATGCAAGGGTTTGTTATGGTTACAGGCCGCGATTGCATGGATAGCCTCAGGATTTGCCAAGATTTTAATTATAAGTAATTTGTTTTCTATGCTTTAGTAGGATGAATCGTGCCCAGTGCGTGTCCGGCGCGCCTGGAGAGCGTTATTCGCAAAGAATCTGATTGTAAACCTGTAACGTTCGCTCAGCGGCGCGCCGCCAACTGAATTCCCGCGCCCGAGCAAGCCCCGCTTCGATCATGCTCGACCTAAGATTTTTATCCTCAAGTGCTTGCATCGATTTAGCCGCAATGTCACCAAAGTCATGAGGATCCGCGTAAAGCGCCGCCTTGCCCCCCACTTCCGGCAAGGATGATGCGTTGGACGCGACGACCGGCAGCCCATAAGCCATCGCCTCCAGCACCGGTAGGCCAAATCCCTCCTCAAATGATGGAAAGAGCATCACGTTGGCGGCTTGGTACAGGCTGATGAGCTCAGCGCGGGTGATGTGGCCCAAGACTCTCACCCGCTCGCTCAAAGCCGCCTTCCGGAGATACTCATGAACCACATCACTGCCATGGCCATCCCCGCCCGCCAGGACCATCCTGTAACGGGCGGGAAGGCGTTCGAGCGCGTGCAGAGCGCCGAGGGTATTCTTTCGCGTCTGAATCACCCCGACCACCAGGATCATCTCGTTGCCCTTGCCCATCCATCTTTCCCGCTCCTTGCGCCTGGCCTCGCGCGAAAGCGTCTGGTGCGGCAGGTCCACGCCTTCGGGGATCACGCAAATCTTTTCCTGCCGGATTCCGGCGTAGCGCACCAATTGATTCGCGGTGTATTGCGAAGGCGTAATGATGCGCCTGGCCCGCTCAGCCGCTTCGATCAGGAGTTCCGAAAATTTGCGCTGAAAAGCGGGTGTTGAGTAGTCACGGCTGGTGAGCGGGAAAACATCATGAATGGTTACGATTTCGCGGCGAAAGCGAAACGGCGCCGGACGCTGCGCCAGACTGTGGAAAAGCTCGGCGCGGCGAGGAAGCCTGAAGCTCCACGGCTCTTGAAAAATGCAGGTTCGGGACTGCTTCCCTCCACGGCCTTCCGTATGGCGCTTACCAAGCCGAAGGAATTCTCCCCTCCGCTTCCATCGTGAAATTCGATAACAGATCAGAAAGCGGTGACCGGAATCGAGTTCCAAAAGCGATTCGATCAGCCGCCGGGAGTAAACCGAAACTCCCGAGGGCTGCGGGTCAACCGTGTAGGTAGCATCAATCGCGATAGAAGCCATTCAAGTGTGGCGGCATTCAGGAAATGCAGCGGAGCCCTCACCCGGCCTTCGGCCACCCTCTCCCGGAAGGCGAGGGCTTTGAACCCTCCCTGAATTCCATCCCTCTTCCGGAGAACAAGGGCAGGAAATTACAGATTGATAATGCTATTCGAACACGTGGGCGGGTTCGCTCGCGAGGGCTCTTTCACTGACTACAAGTTCGGGAATCTCAAAAGAAATAGAGGCGCCCTTGCCTGGCTGGCTCTCGACTTTTAGCGAAAATTGATCGCCAAATAGTACTCGCAACCGCTCGGTGACGTTGCGAATGCCGATGCCCGAAGCATGGATATCATTTTTGCGGTCGGGCGAGATTCCCACGCCGTCGTCCTTCACCTCGATGGCCAGCCGGTGGTTCTTTCGCCGCGCCTTCAGCGTGATGGAGCCGCCTTCGATCTTGGGCGTGAGGCCGTGCCGGATGGCGTTCTCGATGAGCGGCTGGAGGATCATACTGGGCACTACCACTTCCTCGGCGCCCGGCTCGATTTCTTTGATAATCCGCAGTTTGTCGCGCCCGAATCGAATCACTTCGATATCGAGATAATCGTCGATGAACTCCAGTTCCTCCCGCAGCGGCACAAAATGCGCCTGTACTTTCAGCCGCCGCCGCAAAATCCGTGAAAGCTTCAGCAGCACGGTACGCGCCGTATCGGGATCAATGCGAATCAGCGAGGAAATTGTATTCAGAGTGTTGAACAGAAAGTGCGGATTGATCTGGCTCACCAGCGCGTCCATCCGCGCTTGGAGCAGCATCCGGTGCTGGTCTTCGAGCTTCCGCTCAATCCGCGTGCTATTCCAGATTTTTACGGGGAGCCCGACGCCCACCAGAGTTGCGATGACAATCAGGATGTCGGTCCAGAAATGCTGGGAATTCAGATGATACAGCTTGCCGCCGGCAAGCCCCCCGATGTCCATGCGCAGGATTTCCAGAACCACGCACATCAAGGCGAAGAGCACCTGCCAGTCCGGCGCGGGCTGCTTGAACCGCTGCTTGATCGAGCGGTAGAGGCTGAGATCGATGAAGGGGCTGAATTCCCAAATGGCTTCTTTGTCGGGGCACAACCAGCGGGCCGAGCCGGCCACCAAGGCGTAGAGCACGGCCATGGGCGCAGCGAGCATCTCATGGCCAATCAAGACCGACGGCAGGCTCACCATCATCCCGACGACGAGTCCCACGATCGTGCCGCCCAGAAGCCCGCCCAAGACCGTGATTTCAAGGCTCAGGTCGGCGCCCTGGTAGCGAACCAGCAATCGCGTGAGAACTCCCAGCATGAAGGGCACGCCGAGGAAGAGAGCAAATTGCAGCTTCTGGTGTGGTGTGCGCTTTTCAACGAAAATCAGGCGCTTGAAGCTGCCAAAGCGGGCGATGATGCTGGCAAGTGAGGCGATGACGCCCAGCTTGATGAGCAGGGTGAGGAGGATTTGAGCCGTCGGTCCGCTCAGCGTCGGATGCATAAATCAACCGAGGACAGAATTTTACGACTCATGGAATGCTGGTTCTTGCGCCCCGAAAGGGCGCCAATGCAAAACGTAGCGGTACGACGCAGAAGGCAAAAACGGTTCGCGTTTCTCGCCGAGCGCGGTATCAAAGCGCCCTGAAAGGGCGCCGTCCAATAGCCGGGGGCAACGCCCCCGGAGACAGAGCGTAGTACGAACCGACCCTGAAGGGGTCGCATACGCTTTATCCCCGCCGTGCGACCCTTTCAGTTCCAGCCTTCCATCGGCTGGACAATGAACCGCTGGCGCCCCCCTTGCAGGTGAGCACGCTGAGCCTTTCAGTTCCAGCCTTCCATCGGCTGGACAATGAACGGCAAATCGTGTACGTGCTATCACCGCCATGTAACCCTTTCAGGGTTACGGCCACCAAACATCTCGGATTCCGGGGGCGTTGCCCCCGGCTATCTTATGAATCCCCTCCGGGGATTCCTCTTGTTATATTGGTTGACACCTATATCCCGTTAAAGCCCTCCGCCTACAAAGTTTACCACTTCCAGGCGATCCCCAGCGCTCAGCCGGGTCTCCGCCCACAGGCTCCGCGGAACAATTTCCAGGTTGCGCTCGACCGCCACGCGATCGGCGGCAAGCTTCATCCACTCGACCAATCCCGCGATGGTCGTGCCCTCCGGTACTTCGCGCGGCTCACCATTCAAAAAAATGTTAGTCAAGATGCGCTTCCTTGCGGCTTCGCCGCTTCTCACCCGACGATATCTTCACCGCCGTCCACACGAATCACATTGCCGGTCATCCAATGAGTTTTTTCGCTCATCAAGGCGGCAATGGCCGAGGCGACGTCGTGCGGCGTTGTGAGCCGACCGCCGGGGTTGCGTAATTTTGCCAGTTCGGCCAGCTTTTCAAAGCCGGGGATTGCTTTCGCTCCCGGCGTTTCCGTCACTCCCGCCTGGATGGCGTTCGCGGTGATGCCGTAGGGCATCAACTCATAGGCGAGTTGCCGGATATCCGATTCGAGCACCGCTTTGGCCGCCGAAACCGCTCCATAATTGGGAATTACGCTATGGCCGCCGGCGCTGGTGAGAGCATAAATGCGGCTGCCCGAACGCAGCATTTTGCGGCGCATCATTTCCTGCACCCAATAAACCAGATTGCTAGCCATCACGTTGAGGGTCATTTCGATTTGCGCCTGCGTCAGCTCCTCTTCTGCTTGCTCAGCGATGTAAGGCTGAAGCGAGCCGAAAGCAATGCTGTGCAGCAAAACCTTGATGGTGTGCTCCCCGCCGCTCTGCTTCCACCGCTCCTGGATCGCATCGAGCACGGAGGCGCGCTTCTCAGCGTCTGCGGCGTTCTTGTTAAAAAACACCACTTCCCTGCCCAGCGACGATATTTCCGTGACGATCTCGTTCACATGCGGCATTGCTGAGCGGCGGTCAAAGTGCACTCCGGCGATGTTTAATCCTTCGCGGGCAAGCTCAAGACTTGTGGCCTCGCCAAATCCGCTTGAAGAACCTACGATCAGCGCCCAGGGCGTGGGCGCGGGAGCTTCAGTCATCCTCGTTTTCTCCCTTCATGATGAGCCGTCTTTTTCCGATCCTGCGGGAACATTCCCTAACCCACCGCTTCGCCGTCCCCCCTCTCCCGCCATCGCGGGAGAGGGCTGTTATCTCATCGCTGATTCCGGGCCTCTCCCTTCGGGAGAGGGTGGCCGAAGGCCGGGTGAGGGCAGTTCGCGGAAACCATCAGTCCACGGCGCTGATTTCAACTCTCCTTCTCAACAATAATCCGCCGCTGATTTTCCGCCAAGACTTCCATCCGAATGCGGATGATGGACCCCAGCGGACGTTGCGGCAGTTTCTCGCCCCACTCAATCATCACCGTAGACCATGGCTGGAACAACTCCTCCAGGCCGAGGGATTCTATCTCACGAAGGCCATCGATGCGGTAGAGATCGACGTGGTAAACCTTGAATCCCCGCCCCGCAGCTTCCGGCGACGAGCCCGAATATTCATGGACTAATGTGAACGTGGGGCTGGTTACGTCCTCCTCGCGTGCCGCGCCGAGGCCGGCAGCGACTCCTTTGGTCAATGTTGTTTTGCCGCTGCCCAGGTCGCCTTCAAGCAGCGCCGTGCACGGGGGTTGAAGACTCTTGGCCAGCTTCCGGCCAAACGCCAGCGTCTCCTCCGGAGAACCGGTCACGATGTCGTAAAGAGTTTCCTTCATTCCTTAGGTATGCCCCTCACCCGGCCTTCGGCCACCCTCTCCCGAAGGGAGAGGGCCGTTATCATTGTTTTCTCTGCGGCCATCCGAAGGAAAGCTGCGGGTCATTTTGTTTTTCAGCCCTCTCCCTTCGGGAGAGGGTGGCCGAAGGCCGGGTGAGGGGGCCAGCCACAGCATCACAACAATTGAAACGCCTCCGGGATGGCGTCCACGAGATCCCCCGCAATCATCGATCGCTGACCCGTTCGGGCTGCGGCGACATCGCCTGCCAGGCCATGGACATAAACCGCCGCCGCTGCCACCTCACCGGGCGGCCGCTCCGGATATTGCGCGAGAAGCCCCGCTACCAGCCCCGTCAGGCAATCCCCGGTCCCGCCGGTGGCCATGCCGGGATTACCGGTAGGGTTCACCGTGACTTGCCCGTCAGGGGCAGCCGTCAGCGTGCGGGCGCCTTTCAGTACCAGATGCACCCGGTGACGCATCGCAAATTCACGGGCTACCGCGATACGATTCTTCTGGATCTCAGAGATCGTTTTGCCCGACAGCCGCGCCATCTCGCCGGGATGCGGCGTCAGCACCCGAACCCGATTGGCGGTTTCCATCTCATCCATTCGGCCCGCAAAGGCGTTCAGCCCATCGGCATCCAAGACGATGGGCAAATCGTACCGATTCACCACCTTGCGCACCATTTCCGCAGTCTCTGGGACACTCCCGATACCGGGTCCCACGGCCAGCACCGACTTTTTCTCCGCAAGCCGGTCGAGGATGCCTAGATCGAGCGCACGCATTGCGATCGTGCCGCTTGCGGTTTCCGGGAGAGGCTCGGTCATAAACTCCACTCCGAGCGTGGCAATCACGGGCAGCGCGCTTTCAGGCGTCGCAATGGTCACAAGCCCTGCCCCGGAGCGCAGCGCTGCGCTGGCCGCCATCGCCGCCGCGCCCGTCTTTCCCACCGAGCCTGCCACGATCAGCACATGACCGTAAGCGCCCTTGTGAGAATCCAGTCTGCGCGGAGCTTTCAGCCACGATAAGTCACTATGGGAAAGGAGGTTAAGGAAGAACTCGGGGTCGCTTTCAAGAGCTTCGCGGGGAGTCCCGATCTCACGCACCGTCCATTTCCCAACCATTTCGCAAGCCGGGGGGAAAACGTGAGCGTGCTTGGGTGCCGTGAACGTGACGGACGCATCCGCCCGGACGCACTCCCCGATCAGCTCGCCCGTATCCGATGAGAGCCCAGAAGGCAGATCGATGGCAATTCGCTGCGCGCCGGTAAATTCTGTGTTCAAATCTCGCACAACGTCCAGCAAAAATCCCTCCAGAGGCTTCGAAAGGCCGGTTCCGAGCAGCGCGTCGACAATTAATGTGATTCCTGCAAGCGTGTGCTTCACTCTCTGCCACGCGGCCGCGTCCGGAACGATTTCCGGCGTCCAATCGGCAACCAGCCGTTTATAGTTCGCTGCCGCGTCGCCCTTAAGGGCCTCTGGCCGGGACATCAACAAAACTACAGGAAGCAGCCCTCGCTCGCGGAGCAGCCGCGCAACCACGAAGCCATCACCGCCATTATTCCCTCGCCCGCAGAAGATCGCGATCTTGTGGTTCGCAACCGGTCCGAACCAGTCAGAAAGCGCTTCGACAACCCCCGTACCGGCATTTTCCATGAGCGTGAGGCTTGGGACACCGTAACGCCCGGTCGTGAGCCGGTCAATGCCCTGCATCTGTTTGGCGGTCAGTATCTTCATCGCACAACCTGCCAAGGGAAAGCGTGCTTCCCGATTCTTACCAAATCTAATATTGCCGTAACCGCTTTTGCTTTCAATAAAATTATGGGCAGACCCGCAGGGAAAACGCAACCAGCAAGTAAGTTATTTGCTTTCAGTAACATACCTGATGATTGTTCCGGCGGTTCGTTTTGAGGGAAAATTTTACAACCGCGATGGCCTTGTGCTAGTATCCAGTTGAAAATGCAAGAGCTCTATCGCTCGATGAAATCAAAGGGGCTATCCCGTTTGTAATCTGCTGATTGCCGGATAAGCCCGGATGGGATGGTATGTACGGCTCTGCAGGAAGCAGAAAGCCTCTTAGCTTCCGGTTCATAGACATTATGACCGATGCACGGTTAGCTCACTCTGGCGGCGCTCAAAACCTGCCTGCCATGCCATCACCCGCGATTCCCGCGCCTGCGGAAGATGACCCAGCCAGCGTCGAGGAGCGGCGAACAGCGCGTTCCCCCCTCGAAATCCAGCTTGGCAGATTCTTGAACTACATTCGCGTGGAAAAGGGGCTTTCCGCCAATACCATCATCAGCTACCGGCGCGACCTGATGAACTTCATCGCGTTTGTGGAAAGCCGTAAAATTCGACCCGAGGCGATTGATAAAACGAATCTTCGCGACTACATGAATTTGCTTCGCCAGCAAGGACTTAAGGCGCCTTCCCGGGCGCGCCACGTGGTCTCATTGCGCAATTTTTTTCGCTTTCTGTACAGGGAAAAGCAGATTCCGCGCGACGTTACGGCGGACCTGGACTCGCCGCAAATTGGGCGGAGCTTGCCCAAATATCTGACCCTTGAGGAAGTGGAAGCCCTGCTCGCGCAACCTGACCCCGCAACCGCGGCAGGCTTGCGGGACAAGGCCATGCTCGAGTTGCTTTACGCTACGGGCATGCGGGTTTCTGAGCTCGTTAGTTTACGCTGGGAGGATTTCGATTGCAATCTGGGCATATTGCGATGCCTGGGTAAGGGCAGCAAAGAGCGTCTGATTCCGGTCGGCAAATCCGCGCTGGCCGCCGTGGAGGCCTACGTTCGCGGGGGCCGAGGCAAGTTCCTGAAACCCGGCAGCCCTCCCTTTCTTTTCCTCAACCAGCGGGGAGGCAAGCTGTCGCGGGTCGGCTTCTGGAAGATTCTCCTGCGGCATGGCCGCGCCGCCGGGATCACCTCGCACCTTGCGCCGCATGCCGTGCGGCATTCGTTCGCCACGCATCTTCTCGAGCGAGGCGCGGATTTGCGGTCGATCCAGTTGATGCTGGGGCACAGCGATATCTCAACCACGCAGATTTACACGCATGTCATGAAGGAGCGGCTCAAGCAAGTGTACCAGGCGCATCATCCCCGGGCGTAAGGAGGCTCGAGCGATCAGCGAAAAGCCAACGTCATGAGCGACTACAACTTTCTGATGGAGGTCCGGCTCTCACCCTCGTATTTTCAGGCGCTGAATTATATCAGCCGGGTGGCAGCGGGCGCGGGGCTGAATATCTATCTCACAGGAGGAGCTGTCCGAGACTTGACCAGCGGCCAGAGTAAAATCCGCAACCTGGATTTTACCGTGGAAGGGAGCGTGCAGAAAATCCTCAAAGGACTTCGATCCGAGCCTCCACATAAGTCGCCCGCCGATCCCCTGGCCGCGCCCGTCGAGCCCGCGATCAAGGTGGAACATTTCAGCTTTGACGGCCAGCGGCAGTCGGCATCGGTTTATTTCGCGAACGGCGTTGAGGCGGAAATCAGCGCGGCGCACCGGGAAAGCTACGCCAAGCTGGGCCGGCCTCCGGAGATTATTCCTGCCGGTATTTTCGAAGACCTGCGCCGGCGCGATTTTTCGGTCGATGCGATGGCCGTCTCCTTACACCCGAATTCGCGCGGCCTGCTTTTGGACCCGACGAACGGCGCGCTCGACATCGAAAATCGCGAGCTTCGCGCGCTCCACAGCCGCAGTTTTTTTGAGGACCCTTCGCGCATCTACCGCCTGCTCCGCTTCTCGCTCCGTATGGGGTTCAAGGTGGAAGAGCGCACCGAGCGCTGGTTTGAGACCGCGCTTGAAAGCAAGGTCTGGGAAAATCTGACTCCGGACCAGCAGGGCCGCGAGCTTCGCGCGGTGCTTCAGGACGAAAACCCCGCGAAGGTTCTTCGCGTTTTTGCCGAACACGGCTTGCTGGCCGGACTCGATCGCAGCCTGACGCGGGCGAAGATTCCCCTTGACCCTCTCGAGAAAGTGAAGACCGCCCTTCGCTTGACGCCGGGCGCTGACCCGTTTCTGCTGCACTTTGACGCCTTGGCTCAGAAGCTGCCTGCGGCCGACCAAAAGCG
>DASUKV010000063.1:0-14877 GCA_036278555.1 Terriglobia bacterium | reverse complement strand
GACCGCGCGACGCCATGCAGCGCTTCGTTCCACCAGTCATAGGCCGGAATGCCCAGGCGCGGAATGGCGGGCGCGGTGTGTTGCATCTGGCGGACCTTTTCTTCAAGCGTCATCCGCGAGACGAGATCATCCACTCGCCGTTCAATCGAAAGGGACGGGTTGAGATAATCAGGCGTCTTCTGCTGCGCCTGAAGGCACGGAATGAACGCACTGATCAGAATGACGGAAAGTAGGAACTGGAATAGACGGCGCATCGTTTCCCTCCTCGAAGTGGTAAAACATACTCTTGCGCCGCCTGCCCGTCAATAGCTGCAGAGCCTTTTGCCTGCACAGCGGTACCGGGCTTGCTATAATTTCCTACTACAGTAAAGCTTTGAAGGTTCGGTGAGCGGCCGCAGCGCCTTGGCACTAGCGATTTCGGCGATCCCCCTCACCCGGCCTTCGGCCACCCTCTCCCAATGGGAGAGGGCCGGAATAAACGATAGGGTTACGGCTTTCTCCCGAAGGGAGGCGGTCGGAATCAACAATAGGATGACAGCCCTCTCCCGCCACGGCGGGAGAGGGTGGCCGAAGGCCGGGTGAGGGTCTGGTTGATCTCTTTCACGGGCAGGCGCTATGGCCATCTCCCTCGGCGACATTCAGAAGATCGACGATTACCGCTGGCTGATTCCCCGCACGTCGCATCCGGGAATGCTGACGGATGCGCTGATCTACACCGATCAAAACATGCTTCGAGACCTTGCCAAGGACCTGTCCCTCGAACAGGCCGTGAACGTGGCCATGCTGCCGGGCATTGTGGGACGCTCGATGGCGATGCCGGATATCCACCAGGGCTACGGTTTCCCTATTGGCGGAGTCGCAGCCACCGACCCGGACGAGGGCGGCGTGATCTCCCCCGGCGGCGTCGGCTTTGACATCAATTGCGGCGTGCGCCTACTCGCAACCTCGCTCAACGTGGACGAGGTTCGCCCCAGGGTTCGTGACCTTGTGAACCAATTATTCCGCGACGTGCCCTGCGGCGCCGGACGCAAAGGGGCCATTTCGATTTCCCATCAGGAGCTTGACCGCGTACTGGTCGAGGGCGCGGCCTGGATGGTGGGGCAGGAATATGGCGAGCCGGATGACCTGGAGCACTGCGAAGAAAATGGAGCGATTGACGGCGCGGACGCTACGGCCGTGAGCGATCGCGCCAAGCATCGCGGGCTTCCGCAGCTCGGCACGATTGGTTCCGGGAATCACTTCTTAGAGGTGCAATACGTCGAACGGATTTTTGAGGAAAGCGCTGCACAGACGCTGGGCCTTCACCTGAACCAGATCGCCGTCTTGATTCATTGCGGATCGCGCGGACTCGGACACCAGGCTTGCACGGATTACCTGCGCGAGATGGATGAGAACAGCGCCAAATATGACTACAACCTACCGGATCGCCAGCTAGCCTGCGTTCCTGTGCATTCGCGCGAGGGGCAGCATTACCTCGCCGCGATGCGCGCGTCGGCCAACTTCGCCTGGGCAAACCGCCAGGGGATCACGCATTTCACACGACAGGCTTTCCGGCGGATTTTCAGCGCTGAGACTCAAGTGCGTGTGGTTTATGACGTGTGCCACAACATTGCGAAGCTGGAACGGCATTCCGTAAACGGGAGAGAAAAAAACCTGATGGTTCATCGCAAGGGGGCGACGCGCGCGTTTCCCCCACAGCGGCCGGAGCTGCCTTCCCATTACCAGGAGATTGGCCAACCGGTGCTGATCCCCGGCTCGATGGGAACCGCATCGTACGTCCTCCTGGGGACGGAGGGAGCTTTCCGGGAAACGTTCGGAACCACCTGCCACGGCGCGGGCCGCCTGATGAGCCGCACCGCCGCAAAAAAATCCGAATACGCCAAGAACGCGCGCGAGCGTCTTGAACAACAAGGAATTCTCGTGCGCTCAGAAACCCGGGACGGAATCCGCGAAGAAATCCCGGAAGCTTACAAGGATGTGGATGCCGTCGTGAATATCGTCCACAACGCCGGAATCTCGCGCCGGGTCGCGCGCCTGCGGCCGCTCGGAGTGATTAAAGGCTAAGTGGTTGTAGCGGCGGTGTCCTCACCGCCGGTTTGTTGTGTCGGCCAAACGCAAAGACCCACGGCACACAAACCGTGCCGTGGCTACCCGACGTGTTGCTATCGGGACAAGCGCGACGTATTGTTTCTCAGCCCTCTCCCGCCGGGAGAGGGTGGCCGAAGGCCGGGTGAGGGTCCATTTCTGCTTTCTGCCGCAAAGACCCACAATATACAAACCGTGCCGCGGCTACCACTCTGCTCGTCACTTGTCACTGCTTCTCTTCCCCCATCTGCTCCATCAAGTAATTCTCGAGGCCCACGTCTTTGATGATCCCCAATTGTGATTCCAGGAAATCCACGTGCTCTTCCTCATCCTGAAGCAGTTCCTTCAGAAGCTCCGCGGAGGCGTAATCCCCTGCCTTCTGGCAGCGCGCGACGACTTCGTTATAAGACGCGACGGCGCTTACTTCGAGCGCCAAGTCATTTTCAAGCTGCTGCTTCACGTTCTTCCCGATATTGAGCTTGGGAAGGTCCGCCATGTTCGGCAGGCCTTCCAGGAACAGAATCCGCTCAATCAGTTTTTCTGCGTGCTTCATTTCACCGATTGACTGTTGCTTAATCAGACCGCTCAAGCGCTTGTAGCCCCAGTTCTCGCACATTTCCGCGTGCAAAAAATACTGGCTGATCGCGCCCAACTCTTCTTTCAGCATCTCGGACAACGCTGCAATCACTTCCGGTTTCCCTTTCACTCGACGTTCTCCTTTTCTTCAAGTGGATTTGTCCACTTTCGATTCTTCTTTCTTTTCGCTCACGTGCGCGATCAAATCCCGCACGCTGTGCGCAAGCTGGGCCACTTCGCCTTTGCCTTGCACATCAAATTCAATCTCGTAATTTCCGACCGAGGCGTGGTCCATGGCGGCTTTCAAATCCATCAGCGGCTTGACGACCTGGCGCGGCAGAATATAGCTGACAAGAATGCTCAAGATAATCACCAGCGCGGAGACGATCCCGAGGGCCCACTCGGCCTGGTCCACCAGATGGCGGGCGTCGCGATGGTCCTGCCGCACCCGGTTCCAGCTATCCCGCTCGAGAACGCCGGAAAGTCCGAGGATGGCATTGCTCGAAGCTTCCAGGTCCTGGGTCGCCTGATGCAGGACCGGGTCCCCCGCGCCAATCGCCGCCGCCACCTGGCTATCAAACGATCCGCTTTGGTTGCGTAAGTCTTCCAGCAGTTGAGCGCGGCTCTTGCGCTTTGAGCTCTTCAGGAGATCGTCCAAGTTCTTCTCGTAAGCCCGCACCACGCTTTGGAAGCGCCGCGTGGGCGACTGCTGGCTAGCGTTCACCCGGTTCACCGCGTCATCCAGCCGCGAGCGGTAAATCTTGAGCTGCGCCTGGATTTTATCGACGATCGGTTTTTCTTTGGGCTGGATTCGCTCGCACTCATCGAGCGTCTGCCCGACAGCATCCAGCGATTTGTGGCTGGCCTGCAAGTCCGCCGGGTCATGCAGCAGAAAATAGTTCAGCTCCATGCGGCGCGCGTTTAGCATCTGGATGGAAATATTCTCCGCCAGTGTGGCGACCTGGGCATCGACCCGGACGATCCGATCCACAATCCAGCCCATTGCGAACAGATAATAAACCGCCAGCAGGATCACCGGCACCAAAATCAGGCGGACAATCGCCAGGCTGTAGGCAACCCGGCGCCTGAGCGAAGTGCCCGGAGCAAACACCTTGAGCGGACGGGGAACGTGCCAGTTGATTCGATGAAAACTCCCCGCTCCCGGATGATTACTGCCCTTTGACATAAAAAACCACCCCTGCCGTCGGGGCGTACAATAAAAGCGCCATTTTAATTATCACAAAACGCAAGGCGATGCCAGAGTGCACTTTCTCCAGACGATCTCTGGCGGCGAACCGGACAATTGAGGATAGCCCGTTAAGAGCATTAGACTTATGGCGGCGCAAGGCCACCACCCGCGGTCTTCAGTCGACTCCGCCTTGGCCCGGGGAAAGGGAATAGAATCCCCTATTGTTGACCTGGAACTTTTCCACAGGAATAAGCGTATCATAGGACGAGTTCCAAATTCTGGACGGTGGAGAGTCTTCAATGTTTTGCCCACAATGCGCAAAAGAACAGCCCGAAAACGTAAATTTCTGCTGCCAATGCGGAGCGGCAATGCCCGGAGCGCCGCGGCCCCGAGGCAGGCTCGAGCGTTCGGCGGAGGACAGCAAAATTGCGGGCGTTTGCGGCGGATTTGCCAAGTACTTTGAAGTGGATGTTACGCTTGTCCGGCTCGCCTGGGTGATGCTGGCGCTTCTCGGTGGATGGGGCCTGATCGGATATGCCATTGCGTGGCTGATTATGCCTCTCGAAAAGAAGCCGGCCGAGCAAACCGTTAGACCGCCGGAAGCCAACCCGGCGGCCGCTGCTTCATGACGTCGCGCCGGGGTGAGTTTAGCGTAAGCTGGCGGCGGCGCCTCCTCCTGGCGGCGCGGGCAAGTCCGGCTCCGGGCGAAGCATGATCCGCAGGAAGGGCGGCGCGAACAGCGTCGTGAGGAGGCTCATGAACAGAACAACCGTATAAACGGTGTCTGAAATCGTGTGCAGTGTCAGCCCTACCGAGGCGATAATCAGACCCACTTCGCCCCTCGGGACCATGCCCATGCCAATTCGCAAAGCGTCTTTCGTCCCGAGCGAAATGGACCCCAGCCCACAGCCTATGATTTTCCCCGCGATGGCCAGCACGGTGACAACGGCAACCATCACCAAAGTCTCGCGTCGCGCCAGCGTCGTAACATCTACCATGACGCCTAACAAGACGAAAAAAAAGGGCGTCAGAAATTCGGAAACCGGTCCCGCGTGGGCATCCAACGCCCAGGTTCGGCTGTAGCTTGCAAAGGCCAGCCCCGCCAGAAACGCCCCAATAATCGCCGCCATGCCGATGTAAACCGAGGCGAGGGAAAACCCCAGGCAAATGATGACGGAAAGTACGAAGGCGGCGTTTCGCGTTCGCAAAGCGCCTACGAAGCGTTCGAGCCGCCTGACAACCCGCGACCCAAAGGCCACAACGATCGCGGTGAACGCGACCGCTTCCACCGTGACCACCACCAGTTGAACGTAATTGATGCCGCTCGCGGTCGAAAGGCTGCTGACAACCGCAAGGATAATCATGCCCAGGATGTCATCGAGTACGGCCGCCGCCAGGATCACCCGCGCCGCGCGCGTCGAGAGCACTCCCAAGTCCGCCAGCACCCGGGCCGTAATGCCAACGCTCGTCGCCACCATTGCCGCCCCGACGAAGATCGCTTCAATCGAGTTGTGATGGCTTTGAACCATGATGTAGCCAAAGCCCAGCACAAACGGAACGATCACGCCAAGCGTTCCTACCAGTCCCGCAACCCAACCTACTTCCAGCAAATCACGCGGTTCCGCTTCCAGACCAACCGTGAAGAGCAGAAAGATGGCTCCAATCTCTGCTAAGCCTTTGGTAAACTCCGTCACTTGAACCTGATGGAGCAAAGAGGGGCCTAACAGAATGCCGGCGATGATTTCGCCCACAACGGCGGGCTGATGGAGACGCTCCATCACTTCCGCCATAACCTTCCCTCCCGTAAACATGAGGAAAAGCTCAAGCAACAGTTTGCTGGCATGTTCCATGGAAGCGAAAGGGTGAGTAATGAAGCCTGTCAGAGCTGCGGAACCCAGCCAGGAGACTAGGGTGTCCCACAGATCTCGGAATCTTATACAAGCCTGTTATCGCTGATGGTGCTCGGAGTGTCAAGGCGTCACTACCCGGCGTATTCGCTAGGCACCCGGCAGAAGCCCGGTGGAGCTACCCTGCGCCTTCCTGGAACAAAGAGTTGTCAGCAAGCGTAAGTCTCATCAGGCAGGCAAGCTGCTGCCGGATCAAAATAGGAATAAAATGACGTATTGAAAAGGAGATCATCCTGATGGCCACCACGCCTCCCGTCCCGCCCCAGGCGCCGCCGCCCATAGCTTACCCGCCGCCGCGCTCTCCGCGTCACGCGATCCTGATTGCGCTTCTGATCCTGGGGATCATCGTGGTCGTGGGCATCCTGGCGATTTTCATCGGTTTAAGGGCGCTCTCCCACAGCTTTTCTGTTCACGAGCGCAATGTAGCCGGGAACAAGGAAGTCACCATCCAGACGCCCGCTGGCAACATCGAAGTCCACAAGAACGCGCACGTCGATGCCACTTCGCTGGGCCTGCCGGTTTATCCCGGCGCTCACCAGGTCGAGGACGACCATTCAGCCCGTGTCAGCGTGAATTTACCGGGGCAGCAAACGCTCGGGGTTGTGGCCGCGAAGTTTGAGACCGCCGATCCCATTGAAAAAGTCAGAGATTTTTACCACAATCAGCTCGGCAGCCGCGTCACGAAGTTCACCGTCAAGGATTCCACCGGCGAGATGGTGTTCGAGATGAAAACCGACAACCAGGAAAAAATCGTGGCTTTGAAAAACACTGGCAGCGGTACACGGATTGACATGATTCGCATCCTGCACGGCGAGCACGAAGCGAACTAATGCGGCTGACTCGTAAGGCCAGCATCTCCCCTCCTCGGCTGAGGAGGGGGTCAGGGGGTGGTGGGTTTTCGAGGAGTTGCCCCGCCAACCACCCCTACCCCTCCTTACCAAGGAGGGGAGTAGCCCACGAATCATTTCCATGCACAGTGGGAGAGGCGGAGGCTCATGGCGCCTACCGCCGGGACGGCGGCGCTACTTCACCCCGAGGCATGATGACCGGGAATCACGAACTCCCCCAACCACAACTTCCCGGCGAGACTCCCGAACCAAGCGCAATACCGCCAAGCTTCCTGCCGCTCCAGAAACCTCCCAGAAACTTCCACCGGATTTTTCTGAACGAGACGGGCTTGCGCGCAGGGTGGCGGCTGCTAGTCTTTCTCGCCATCTTCGCTGCGTGCATGGCTCTTCTCGGAAGCCTCACGCATGGCTTGCTGCCCTCGAACCAAGCCCTGCGCTTCAACCCTCAGTACCTGCTTTTAACGGAAGGAATGCTCGTGGTTTCAGCGCTGGTTGCCGCGCGGGTGATGGTAGCTATTGAGAAGCGGTCCTTCACAGATTACGCGCTTCCTTTGCGGTCAACCCTGGGATCTCGTTTCTGGTGGGGCGCTCTGTGGGGATGGGTCGCCATGACGGGCCTTTTGCTGCTCATCTACTACTATCGCGGTTTTGATTTCGGCACACTGGCCCTCGGCGGGTGGCGCACGTTGATCTTCTACGCGGGCGCCTGGGCGGCTTGCTTCTTTCTGGTAGGAGTTTTCGAGGAGTTCTTCTTCCGCGGCTACGCGCTTTCAACACTAACGACCGGAATCGGATTCTGGCCCTCGGCGGTATTGCTTTCCGTGGTTTTTGGCGCAGTGCATCTTGGGAACCACGGAGAAAATTGGGTGGGAGCGCTCTCAGCCGGCCTGGTCGGACTCTTCTTCTGCTTCACGGTCCGCCGCACCGGGAGTTTGTGGTTCGCCATCGGGCTTCACGCTATGTGGGATTATTCCGAAAGCTTTATTTACGCCGTCCCCGATAGCGGCCTCATGGCGCGCGGCCACCTGCTGAACTCTTCGTTTCACGGCCCTACGTGGCTTACCGGCGGCTCAGTAGGCCCGGAAGGCAGCCTGTTCGTCTTTGTTGTGATCGCGAATCTATTTGTCGTATTTCACCTGCTGTATCCGAAGGCTACGTTCGCAGTGGAATCTCGAACCTGAAATCACCTTAGATCCAAAGTGAGGCGATCCGCATTGGCATATGAGCCGACGGATGCTATCATTGAGCAACTATGAACTTTGACGCGGCAGTTAAACATCTCCTCGATTTAGGCTTGTACGTTGATAATGTGGCAGTGAAGAAACGAAGCGGAGGGTTGCAACCTCGTAATTCCTCCACTGCGATTCCGGTTAAGACCGTAGAACTTTCTGAAGAATTCCTGCGAAGGATTCGTCAAAGCCGTGCCGAAGCTAACCACCATATCCCAGCCAAGCGAAGAAGAAAGACGTAAACGTACAATTCTGATCCCGCCCAACGTTTGGGACGCGCTTGACGCGCTAGAAAAGAACTTACAGAGCAGGTTCATCAGCGCTTTCCGCTACATAAGCAGGGATATTGGGCATCCCTCTCTTCGGATCGAATTAATTAAAACGGGAAAGAGCGGATTCTACCGAGCTCGGGTTGACCAGAAGTACCGTATTCATTTCGAACTGCAGGATAACAAATATCTTATTCTCGCAATCGGCCCTCACTGCATCGAAGGCATAGGCTGAAGTCTTCGCCGTCCTGCATTCGTCTCCGTTCTTACTTTTGCTTACTTATCACCGTTGCCTCAATTTCGCCTTTGGCCAGGCGAACGAAAATCCCACTGCCTTCTGAAACGGCGGCGGCGTCCCGCAGAACGTTTCCCGCGGCGTCGCGCGTGATGGAATAACCACGGCCCAGGATCACGAGCGGGCTGCGCTCGCGCAGGGTGAGTTTGAGGCGAGCCAGGTGATCCTTGTGATCCCTAAGTAGCTCGGCAAAATCCGCTTCGAGCTTTCTACGATCCTCCTCGAATCGCACGCGCTTCATGCTCAAAATCCGGCTGAAATCGAGGCGCAGAACCCCCGCCGAAACCTGCATCCAGCCTTCCCGCGCTCGCTGAATCCCCATCCCGATCGCGCGGTCGAGACTGGCGCGAAGCTCATCCAGCCGCTGCGCGCGCTCCGCCAGCCTTGATAATACCCTCTCAAAAACGTGATGCAAGGAAAGCTCCATCAGGCTGCGGCGAAGCTCCGAAATGTTCAACTGCGTCATCTGCAATATCCGCCGCTCGCGCTGGCGAAGACCCGCCTCGAAATCCTCTCTGCATCCGACGGCCATCTCCGCGGCAGCGGAGGGCGTGGGCGCGCGCAGGTCCGCCACAAAATCGGCGATGGTGAAATCCGTCTCGTGCCCCACAGCGGAGATCACCGGGATGCCCGAGGCTGCAATCGCCCGCGCCAGCGGCTCTTCGTTAAACGCCCACAGGTCCTCGATCGAGCCCCCGCCGCGCGCGACAATCATTACGTCCACTGAACCCGTCCGATTGAAATAGCGAATGCCTTCCGCCACCGCTTCGGCCGCGCCTTCGCCCTGTACCCGCGCCGGGTAAAGCACCACGTTCATGTTCCGATATCTCCGGCGAAGCACCCGCAGGATGTCGCGGATTACCGCGCCTTCCGCCGAAGTCACCACTCCGATGGCGCGAGGCAGCATCGGCAGGGGTTTTTTGCGGGCCGCGTCAAACAACCCTTCGGCGGCTAATTTCTGCTTAAGCTGCTCGAAAGCCAGTTGCAACGCGCCCAAGCCCGCCGGCTCCAGATGCTCGGCAACAAGCTGATATTCCCCGCGCGCTTCGTAGATGCAGAGCCGGCCGCGCGCCACCAGCGCCACGCCATCCTGGGGCCTGAATTTTAGGTAACGCGCCTGGTTGCGAAAGCACACCACGCGGAGCTGCGCGGATTCATCCTTCAGCGTGAAGTAATAGTGTCCCGAGGCTGCGGCGCGGCAATTCGAGACCTCTCCCGTCACCCAGACGTCCAGGAAGCGCGGCTCAACGAGGTTCCGGATTTCCTGCGTCAAATCCGAGACGGTATAGACTCGGCGTGTTATTTGAAAATTGAAGGCAGCCTGGCTCAAACAAAACTCCTACCGCACGAGCGGCGCGCACCAAGCAATTTTCTGTAGCGGCGATGTCCTCATCGCCGAAATCCGCCGGTGAGGACACCGGCGTTACAGCCTGATCCGCCAAGCGAAATTTGGACTAACGCTTCGTCAAAAGCGCGAGCAGCCATAGAATCAACGTCAAGACGACGCTGACGATCACACAGGTGACAATCGGAAAATAGAATGCCCCGTGCTTCCCTTTGATCGCGATATCGCCCGGAAGCTTGCCGAGGCCGACAGCCGGGAACTTAATCCCGCTCATCAGGACGAGTCCCGCGGCAACGATCACGACACCCAGAATCACCAGAAACTTGCCGAATTGAAAGCCCATTTCGTCCGGTCAGCCCGCCGCATGGCCGTTCAAATAAAACGGCAACTCGCGCAAGCTGTTCAGCATCAGGTCGGGAGCCGTCCCGGCCAGCGTGTGCGATCCGATGCCATAAGTCACTCCGCACGTCCAGACGCCGGCGTTGCGTCCTGTCTGGATGTCCGTCTCGGAATCTCCAATCATCAGCGTCTCGGCCTCGCGCGCGCCGGTGTCCCGCATCAATCGGAATATTCCCACGGGGTCGGGTTTTTTCTGGCCGAAACTGTTTCCGCCGTAGACGAACCCAAAGTAAGAATCGACGTTTAGACCTGCAAGAATCTGGCGGCTGAAGTTCACGGCTTTATTCGTGAGCACCGCCAGCTTGCGCGGCTTGAGCTGCTGCAAGGTTTCGAGAACGCCGGGGTAGAGCGCCGTATGGTCCAGCATGTGCTGCCGGTAATAGTCGAGAAAGAACGCGACCGCACGGTCGATTTCTTCCTCCGGCGTTCCGTCAGCCAGAGCTCTGCGTACCAGCACGGTGACGCCTTGCCCGACATACGACGCCACCGTCTCCCGCGAGAGAGGAGCCATGCCCGCGCGCTCACGGGTGGCGTTCACGCTGTCCGTCAGATCCTCTTCGCTGTCGATCAGTGTTCCGTCCAGATCAAAAATGAAAAGCTTCAGATTCTGTAATTTCCCGCCCGCGAAGCTCATGCTTCTATCTTAGCCTGAAAAAGACGGGACGCTGTAGCAGCGGCACAACATGGCTCCCCTCCTGGGCTGAGGAGGGGTACGGGGGTGGTGCGTTGCAGAAAATGCCGCCAACATTTCCCTTGCAGCAAGGACGAAGCGTCGTCTAGAATCGTAAATGTTTCTGGCCTGTTGGTTTGAGCCTGTCAGGGTTCGCGGGAGTTCGATCCGACCCAACGTGTTACATTCTGCCGATCTAAGCATCCACAGAAGCAGCTCCCGGCCACAGACGCCCTCCCCTTCCGGTCCGCGCCCCATTTCTTTACTGCGGTTCGTGCCCAACGTTCTTCAGGATCAGAAGCGCATCTGGCGCTTTCCGCTAAGGCTTTTGCAAGGAGAGCATTGGAAGCCCACGCTTGCCTTTCTGTTCATCGCCGGCGCGTTGCTGATGGTAGACCCTTACGACCCTTCTTATTTCCGCCACACGGGCGCGTTCCAGGTTTTCAACCACATCGTCAGCGGCCGGAATGCAACTCTGGTGATGTGGGGGGCGATGATCCTGGCGCTGTTGGCTGGCCTCGCGCGCCGGGACGTTTACATGACGAATACGTTCTTCTACGCTTTCCAGGCGATCATCGATTCCGAGATACTCACGCAAGTGCTCAAGGGGATCGACCGGCGCGTCCGCCCGCAGGATATTCAGAGTTACCTGCACTTCGGGGACTCGTGGTTTCGCGATCCCGGCACCTGGTACGCCGGACCCGGCAGTTTCCCTTCCGGGCACATGATCGCCGCGATGTCCATCGCCGCCGTTTTCGCGATCCGCTACCGGCATCACCGCTGGGCGCCCTGGACGGCTTACGCCGTAGCCGGAACCATCGGGTTCTCCCGCATTACCCTGCTTTCTCACTTTCCGTCTGACGTTTTCGCGGGCGCTTTCTTCGGCTATGTGATTGTCCGCTACGTCGTGCTCCGCAGCTCAGAACCTCCCGTCGAGAGTTCAGCGACCGTGTCCGAGATCGAAGAAGTGGCCCTCGCCTGGCAGTCGTCGAACTTGCGCCAGTAGAGCGAGTGCGAGAAGTCCCCCGAAGACCGCACAAATGATGCACATAACTGCCAAGGCGCACTACGCAGCGTATCAGGGCATGGCTTCAGCCATGCCTGTTCGCGGGCAGCAACGACGGCTTTAGCCGCTGCGGGCTGCGGGGCTAAAGCCCTGAAAAAAGCATGCGTTTTACGGCACGGCTGAAGCCATGCCCTGATACGCGCATTATCCGTATCTTTTTGCGGTGACCAACCTAGCTGGCGTGCGCCGCCTTGGCACTGCCCCGCCCCGAACGGAGTTGCTCCTGATAAACTTCATGCCACTCCGCCCGCTTCCCCTGAACGTACTTCCTGGCCGCTTCCAGCGATTCGAAATGTTTGGTGCCTTTGATCGTATTGCAGGGCTGGCAAGCAGTTAGCTGATTCTCTGACCTGAGGGCTCCTCCTTTTGCGTACGCGTGGATGTGATCGACGGTCATCACCATCCAGTTTTCAAAGCTCTCTAAACCATCGAGTCCGCAGTACTGGCATTTGTAATGATCTCTCTTGAAGATTTTCATCGCCTGCTCTTCAGAGAGGCGGGGAACTTTGCCAAAAAAGAACCGGTGGATTTTCTTGAGTGGCATGGCTACCTCCTTTGGAGTCACAGCCGAATTGTGCGCGCGAGAATCAAGACAGGTTTGGGAGAAGCAAAACCTTCTGCCTGCCTCGCCCGCGATTGCCCTCATCATAACTCCAAGGAAAGCGTTTGGGTAGCGGAAGGCAAGGACCAATTTTCCCATTGTAATGATTGGTTCATTGTTTCAATGATTCAATGAGCCAATGGACCAATTCAATGACTTTCCCATTGAATCATTGGCTCATGGGCTCAATGATTTGATAGGGCAATCAGGGTAAGGCCGATTCCACCTTTGCCAGGAAATCCCGGTAAAAAGGTATAATCATTGTGCTTCGAGATGCATCTACATGAAGAAAGATTGGGTTCAGGCTGGGATCTCGCGGAACAATCGAGACCCCTGGCGCTGAAGCAAGCTAGGAGAAGATATGGCGCAAACGGCACAATTCACTTCCGATGTAGAGCAGGCGGTCCGGGAACGCTATTCCAAGGCGGCGACCGCAACCGAGAGTTGCCTGTGCAGCCCGGCGGCCTATGATAAGGCCCTCCTCGCTGCGATTCCCGATGAAGTTGTCGAAAAGGATTACGGTTGCGGCAATCCCTCTGCGCACCTCCGCCCGGGTGATCGTGTGCTCGATTTGGGCTCCGGCTCCGGCAAAGCCTGCTTTATTGCCGGCCAGATTGTGGGCCCGAGCGGGCGTGTAACCGGCGTGGACATGAACGATGAGATGCTGGCCATCGCCCGGCGTAACGCTCCCATCCTTGCTGAGCGCCTGGGTTATGCCAATGTGGAGTTCAAGAAGGGAAGAATCCAGGATCTGGCCCTCGACCTCGAAAAGCTGGAAGGGCTTCTGAAAGAGCGCCCGGTTCGCTCCGCGGCGGACCTGAGTTGGCTCGAAGCCGCAACCGAGCAACTGCGAAGCCGGCAGCCCCTGATCCCGGATGGTTCCGTGGACATCGTAATTTCAAACTGCGTTCTGAACCTGGTCAAACCGCACGACAAAGAACAATTATTTTCGGAAATCTTCCGCGTGCTCAGCCGGGGCGGCCGGGCTGTAATTTCAGACATTGTGAGTGACGAAGACGTACCCGCTCAGTTGCAGGCGGACCCTGAGCTTTGGAGCGGCTGCATCTCGGGCGCCTTCCGTGAGGACTTATTTCTCGCAGCTTTTGAGAAAGCAGGATTCTACGGTGTTCAGATTCTCGACCGGCAGAAAACGCCTTGGCGCACGGTGGAAGGGATTGAATTCCGCAGCGTGACGGTCGCAGCATATAAAGGGAAGGAGGGTGCTTGCCTGGATCAGAAGCACGCCGTGATCTATCGCGGGCCCTTCCGGGAGGTCGTAGACGATGACGGTCATGCGCTCCGTCGCGGCATCCGCACCGCCGTTTGCGAAAAGACCTTCAACCTCTATTCGCGGGAGCCTTACCGGTCCCATTTCGAACTCGTGCCGCCGCGCGTCCTGATCCCCCTTGAAGAAGCGCCGGCCTTTCCCTGCTCCGGCGGCGCATTGCGGCGGCATCCGCGCGAAACCAAGGGTGAAGATTACAAGCTGACCACAGAAACGCTCGCAAGCGCTTGCTGCTCCCCGGATAGCGCCATCGCGGTTGCCGGGGGCGAGAAAGGTTGCTGTTGATGGAGATCGTGTGCAACATCGCTGCACCACACACCAGGAGGTATAATGGGTAGCCACGGCACTGAGTTTGTGCCGTGGGCTTTTACCACAAGCGCATGGGCCGCTGTTTTCGCGCCCCTGACCGGCGAGCTTCGAAATCAACATGGCATCAAAACTAGAGGTAATTGAGAACGAAACTGCGCGAGGTGCGCGCTCGCTCGCGCTTGAGGCGAACGCCCGCCGCGCTGCCGACTTTGACGAAACTTTGGAGCATCACGGCTTGGGGCCCTTGTTGCGCGACGAAACCACCACGCTGCAGATCAATGTGGGCAAGCTTTGCAACCAGGCGTGCCACCATTGCCACGTGGATGCGGGACCGAAGCGCAAGGAAATCATGCCGGCCGGCGTGGCGGATCGCGCCCTCAGCCTCCTTGCGCGAAGCCCCACGATCGAGACGGTGGACATCACTGGCGGGGCGCCGGAACTGAATCCCAATTTCCGGCGGATGGTTAGGGAATCCCGCCGCATGGGCCGCCACGTCATAGACCGCTGTAACCTCACGGTGCTGCTCGAGCCCGGAATGGAGGGCTTGGCCGAATTTCTCGCTGAAAATGAGGTCGAGATCACCGCCAGTCTGCCCTGCTACACGCAGGAGAATGTGGACCAGCAGCGGGGACGCGGCGTATTCGACAGAAGCATTCACGCCTTGCAACTTCTGAACCGCCTTGACTACGGATTGCCCGATTCGAGCCTGCGCTTGAACCTGGTTTATAACCCGCTTGGACCCGCGCTGCCACCCGCGCAAGAGAAGCTCGAAGCCGATTACAAAAAGCAACTACGCGAACATTT
>DASUKV010000062.1:0-8326 GCA_036278555.1 Terriglobia bacterium | reverse complement strand
GGTGGCGCTCAGCTTGAGTCTCACAACGAATTGGAGAGGAGGTAATTTCGCTGATGCCCGCAAAGAAAAAAGCAGCTAAGAAGAAGAGGTAAGTCTGACTTCGATTTTCTCCTTTCCCCAGGCCCGCTTCATACGAAGCGGGCCTTTTTTATTGAGGTGTCTATGAAAAAGAGATTCCAGACGATTTCGATCGGTCGATCGCGGCGAGTCAGGGGCGGCCAGAGGCGGGCGGAGGACCGGAAATTGTGAAAAGGGTTCTGGGTTGGGCCTTGGCCATTCCTCGCACCCACCTTCCAGGAATGTGCGCAAGGCGAGCGTTAAACATCTCTGTATCCTGATTGAAGAGATCCCCGCGTTCTGCGATCCTTTCCTCGATTTCCTTCAATTGCTCGCGGATCTGCCGGAAAGTATGATTGCTGCGAAGGTCGGGGAATCTTTCGGCCTCAGAGGAAAGTTTCTGCACCGCCTGGCTCATCAAGGCGTCGGCTTGAGCCTGCGCGGCGATGGAAGCAGCCCTTTGGTAGAAGTTTCGCGCTTCGGAGATAAGCTGGAACGCTTCTTTTTCCCCTGGCATGTAGCTCCTGCAGGTCTGGACCAGGCGCGGCATTTCGTTATTCCTCTGCTTCATCAAAAGTTTGATTTCGAGCCAGTCTTTATCCAGATCGAGGTTCATGCGGCGCAGGTTTTTTGCCGACCGGATGAGCAGAATCAGCGCCGTCAGCACGAGCGCCGCGGCGACCGCGAGAATAATGATGATGGTTTCGAGCGTCATACAGGGAACTCGACCCTTTCCGCAAACATGAATGCTTGACAGCTTTCCAAGCTTGGCTCTTTCATGCTAACGGAAGAGGTTTCGAGAAGGCAAACAGTGCTGCTCCACGTGGCAGCATCCGCGAAAGCCTGACGAGCCCGTTTCGGCCGAAGCAGAGGGATGCGGGCGCGGGCTACCGCGAAGGTTCCATTGTTCCAGGCTATACTGATGATTTCTGGAGGGCGCCGATTTGCGCGCGACGGCTGCGATTTCCGGGATGATTCATGCATTCCTTTCGTATCCTTGAGCATACTGCGGATGTTGGCTTCGAGGCGTTCGGGGAAACGCGCCCACAACTATTTGCCAACGCGGCACGGGCCTTGACATCCCTGCGGGTAGATTTGGACTCTGTCGCGGCCCTAGAGCCAGTGAAACTTCGTGTCCAGGGGCCGGACTTGCCGGGATTGCTTGTAAACTGGCTTAGCGAAATTTTGTACTTGGAAGACGCGGAGGAGTGGCTTTTTTCGAGCTTTGATTTCAGCGCGTTCGAGGAAACTTCGCTCGACGGCGTCGCGCGTGGCGAGCGATTCAGTCCTGCAAGGCACCGGTTGAAGTCTCTCGTGAAAGCGGTCACCTACCATCAGCTCGCAGTCGAGAAGAAAGATGGCGTCTGGCGCGCCCGCGTATTCGTGGATGTGTAGCGCGCAGAGCGGCCGAATCCCGCTGAGCTTCTCCCTGACTATTTTTCTATGCCTGAACTTCCTGAGGTCGAAACCGTACGGAGGGGACTGGAACGCCGCGTCCTGGGCCGGAGCATTGCGGCGATTGAGATTCTAAATCCGCTCGTCATTCGCGGCGATGTGAACGCTTTTCGCCGCTGTGCGGAAGGCCACACAATTGTGTCGCTGCGGCGCAAAGGGAAGACGCTGGCCTTGGAGCTGCGAGGGGAGAACTCCGAGCCGTTGACTTTCCTCGCCCTGCGCCTTGGAATGACAGGACAAGTCGTGGTCGCACCGGCGCAGATTCCACGGCCGCCACACACCCACGTGTGCATGGCCTTGGATGATGGCCGGGAGGAACTGCGCTATCGTGATCCCCGGCGCTTCGGGATGCTGCGGTGCTGTTCCGCGGAAGACATCGAGAAGCTTTTCGGTTCACTCGGTCCGGACGCCCTCGAAATGACGCAACAAGAATTCGATCAGGCCTTGCAAGGAAGATCCGGCGCTGTGAAGGGTTTGCTGCTCAACCAGCAGGTGATTGCAGGGTTGGGCAATATTTACGCGGATGAAGCGCTCTTTGAAGCGCGGATTCATCCCCGAACCCGGGCCGGCGCCATCCCGGCACCTGCCCGCCGCCGTCTTTATGTCGCGATTCGCCAAGTTTTGCGGCGCGCTGTCGATTTGCAGGGCACGAGCTTTCGTGACTACACGGACATCGACGGGAATCCCGGAAATTTTGAGCCGCGCCTGCGCGTTTACGGCAGAACCGGCAAGCCGTGCAGGCGATGCCATACGCCAATTCGCCGGATAATTATCTGCGGGCGCAGCAGCCATTATTGCCCGCTCTGCCAACCGCGGCCTCGGAAGATTGCGCCGGCCGGCAAGCCCGAAGCGCTCGATAAAACTGGGTCATTGCGGTGATTGTCATCGTTGGCACAATGCTAAAAGCTGGTCTGAGAAGTACGCAGACATCGCAAGCCTGCCGCACGTTACCAGCGTTCTGCCGTTTATAGCGCCTTCTGCTGCGAAAAAAGCGTCTCATTTATCTCATTCGTCCCCCTTATCCTGCCCGAAATTCCTACAATGCTTTCATCCCCTCGGCTATTAAAACGTTTCGTGAGTCGTTGATTTCTGGGCGGCCCACCTTGAGAAATGTCGCCTGACAGCAATCGGAAGGAACTGGCTATTTCGGTTCCTTTAGGCGGGTAGTATCGATGGCAGCGCCGTCATGCGATGTGCTCCATCCGGCATTGCGCGGCCCAGGCGCAGTCCTAATCGCCCTCCGGATCAAGTTCAGCCTTCGCTCAGTTTCAGGAGACACACAATGCTGGTGATTATCAGCGACATTCATCTGACCGATGGCAGTTCCGGCGAAACGGTGCATCAGGGCACCCTTCGGGTTTTCCGGGAAAGGTTGCGCAGCCTGGCTTATGCGGCTTCGTGGCGAGTCGACGGCCGGTACAGACCCATCGAAACGCTGGATATTGTGCTGCTCGGCGATGTTCTGGATGTGCTGCGATCTTCCAGGTGGATTCACGGCGAGGAAGGTTCGGGTTCGCAGGTCAGACCCTGGGATGATCCGCAAAGCCAGCCCTTTATCGACAAAGTCAGCGCGATCACGAACGGTATTTTGCGAAAAAATGCGATCTTTTTTGCGCTGCTGCGGGAACTCCGTGAGACCTCGATCGCGACAATTCCTCCGGCCACCGCCGACGGCCGGCCCGTCCGAACCAATTCTGACAGCCCGCACGCCAGCCGGGTACCGGTTCGCGTGCGGATTCATTACATGACGGGCAATCACGACTGGATTTATCATCTGCCGCATTCTCCCTATCACGCCGTTCGCCGCCAGATTACCGCTGCGTTGGGGCTCGAAAACGATCCGAATCAGCCCTTTCCTCACGATCCGGCAGAGGAGTCTGCGGCGGGAATCCGGCAGATCTTTGAGGAGCACCGCGTGTTTGCGCGGCACGGCGACATTTACGACCCCTTTAACTTTGAGGGAAGCCGCGATGCCTCTTCGCTGGGCGATGCCATTGTGATCGATCTCGTTTCAAGTTTTGCAGTCCAGGTGAAGCGGCAACTTGGAAAATCGCTGCCTCCGGAGTGTTTCTCAGGGTTGAAGGAAATTGACAACGTGCGGCCGCTGGTGATGGTGCCGGTCTGGGTCAGCAGCCTTCTGCGCCGGACTTGTCCGGAGGCGCGTCTCTATCGCCAGGTTCAAGAGGTCTGGAATGATCTGGCCAGCGACTTCATGAAAATTCCATTCGTCCGGCAGCACTTTTCATCGTGGGGCACGTTCAAGAATGCGGAAAAGCTGAAATGGGCGCTGAGATTTTCCAGGGAGATATTAAATCCTGTGAGCAGCCGTTTCATCTGCTGGGCTGCGGACAGAATTGGGAATCGAAAGAGTTCTTATTACCCTTTCGCCTTGCGGGAAGAAGCCTTCAGAACAGGAAAAGCGCTGTTCATCGCATACGGCCATACGCACCATCACGAGATGGTCCCGCTGACCTCCGGATGGCTGCCACCCGATTTCTCAAGCCGCCTCTATTTCAATTCAGGAACCTGGCGTCCTCTGCACGAACCGGCGCGCTTCAAGGTGAGCAGGGAAGACTTCGTGGGCTTTCACACGATGACCTATCTTGCATTCTTCAAGGGGGACGAGCGGAACGGCCGGACTTTCGAATGCTGGTCCGGAGGATTGGCTAAATCGATCCTGCCCGCGGCGAGTCCGGCGAGTTGGCAAGAAGAAGACGAACCGAAGCTTTGCGAATCGACGCTCTGCGACAGCACGAACGAGGCGCGCTCTAAAGGCGAAAAAACGTCTCGTCTGTCGCATCCGTCTCCATTGTCTCACGCCGGGATGGTACCGTTTACGCATGAGTAACTGCCCCGGCCAACAACAAGAAGACACGCCGCAGGGTCAACTCACTGACGTTGCTTCCGGCGGTTCGAAGCCGGGGGCGGAGGCCAGGGCAGGCTCCCGGTTAGCTGCGGCGAGCCAGAAAGTCGATCTCATCGTCGTCAGGCGAGTTTACGAAGTTTGCCAGCAGCATATCGCAAAGGCGGTTGCTTCTACGCCGGTGCTGGGCGCCTTCCTGGCGGCTCTTGCGGCGAACGAGTCGGGCGGCAAGCCGGAGGCTTGCTGCTTCGAGCCGAAGGTCTACGGCCACTTGAAAGCCGTGGCCAGCGGCAGGACCAGCGCCTTCGGAAGTATTGTCTGGAAGAACCTGCTTCCTGCCTGCCAGCAAAGTCTTCAGCCGGGCAGCCCGGATTTACGGGCCCGCTTTGCGGTCCTCCCTTTGCAACAGGAGGACGCGCTGCGAGCCATTACCGGTGCTGAAGAAGAAGCATTACGGGGACTGGCGAGTTCGTGGGGCTTCACGCAGATCATGGGCTACCAAGTGATAGGGCACCAGGCGGAAGTGCGGGATCTGCTCGATCCCGATTTTCATTTCCGGTTCGCGGTGAAGCTCCTGACGGTTTTTGCCAGACGCTTTCGGCTGAGACTATCCCGCGATTTTGAGGATCTCTTCCGATGCTGGAACACGGGTCAGCCCAACGGAAAGACGTTTGACCCCGAGTACGTCGCAAAGGGATTAAGAAGGATGAAGCTTTACCAGGAACTCGAGGGAATTGTGAGCCAGCATACCTCCATGCAGGCTCCGCCGGTTTGCGCCCCAGGAGTGGGCGCACCACCGGAGCGTTCGAGATGATGAGCAGATTTCGAAGAGGGTTTGATGTCGGCATAGGAAACGGCAAACATGAGGCGATCTCGGGTCATCAACCGAGGTATTTTCGAATCACCTCGGGCCCGGAAGCAAGGCCCCGTTTCCCCTTTGTGGAGCAGCGCCGAAGGCGGCGTCTGCGCGTGCCTGAAGACGCAAAAGGTTGCCGGCTGCATCTTGCGTTGCTCTGCGAGGGGGAGCACGCAAAGGTCGGACGGGTGGGCTTCTAGCACCGCTAGTTCGCGAGGAGTCCACCTGGCCGATTTACAAAATGTCGTGGCACAGAAATCACCTGTTTTCACCTGATCCTGAAATGCCGTTTTCGGCCTGGTGTAATTCATTGATTCGAGGAATGTGAATATGTCGACATCGCTCCGGCATCGAGAAGTTATTCGCGGAAAGATCCTTTACTACCTGGGGCTGATCTATCCACAAGCCGCAACATTGCCTCTGCTTCAAGGCGAGCTGGATTTCTTCGGTTATCCCGTGCCCCTGGAAGATTTAAACTTCCACGTCGCTTACCTCATGGAGAAAGGGCTCGTGGCGGTGGAGGGAGTGCGGGGTCCGCACACGCACCGTAACATTTCGCTCGTCAAGATCACCGCCAAGGGAATTGATTATCGCGATGGGCGGCTGCCGCAGGACGACGGCATTTACCTCGAGCCCGGAAAGTGAAGGGTTGGCAACGGAACATGGCGAACACCAGGAAAACTCATCCTGTTTCTATGAAAGGCGAGAGCCGGAAGCCAGGGCCTCCACTCCCTTGCACCGACGTCAAGAAGCTCTCGAAAGAGCGAATCATGATGGTGACGCAGATGCTGTCGGATGGCGCCACGTTCGAAGATACGGTCGAGGCCGTGAACGAGGCGGAGGAGGAAAAGATCACTCTGCGCGCTGTCGAAAGTTACTTTCGCTCAAATCAGCGGCTTCAGCAGGACCGTATCCGGCGGCAAGTGGATACAGCGCGAAGGCTGAAAGCCGCTTTGACGGACCCGCAATCCGCCCAGGCAGAACTGGCTGAAGCGGTGCTCTTCACGGGCTTGATGGGACTCAACAAGCGCAGCGCCGGTACGCAACTGCAGCAGGCGCTCCGGGTGAAAGATCAGCAGGAGAATTTGCGCCTGAAGGAAGAGGCCGTTCGGTTGCGGTCGGAGAGATTTGACCTGGACCGGAAAATGCTTGAAACGCGTCTCAAGGCGGAACGCGCCAAGCTCGATCTGCTCACCGGAAAAGTGGAGCAGTTGAAACAGGCCGCAGAACGCGAAGCGACGGGAAATAATTTATCGCCCGAAATCATCAAGAAGATCCATGAAATTTATGGGTTGGTGTCTCCCGAGGAAGCGAGCGGAGCAAGCCAGGAGAAAATCGATGTCTCCCTCTGAAACCAGCGGCCGCAGCACGAAAGCCGGCGCCTCGGCAAAGAGCCGCGAAACGGCTCGACAGCAAGCTGCAGTGCCGGGGTCGATCGAGGTGCAATCCCCCCGGCCCGTTAAGACGGCGCTGCAACTGTTGCCGTACCAAAGGCGCTGGGTGGAAGACAATTCGACGTTAAAAATCGTCGTGAAAGGGCGGCAGACGGGATATTCATTTTCCGCAACCCTCCGCGCGGTGCTGCGCTGCCTTGAACGAAGGACGATCTGGATTTTCCTTTCCAAGGGCGAACGGCA
Source organism: Terriglobia bacterium (assembly GCA_036278555.1). Lineage (GTDB taxonomy): Bacteria > Acidobacteriota > Terriglobia > UBA7540 > UBA7540 > RH2-MAG17b. Next base: position 1,458 of record DASUKV010000062.1, on the reverse strand, counting down.
GTCGCGGCTGCTCATGGAGAAAGTCCAGGAGCACATTCAGTCTTGCGGCATTGTCTCCCAGATGCACGAGTCGCAGTTTTTTGAAGGAACGCTGATGAAGCAGTTGGAAATCCGGTTTCCCAACGGTTCGGTCATCTACGGTTTGCCGGCTAATCCTGATACGGCACGCGGATACTCCGGCAATGTGACGCTTGACGAGTTTGCATTTCACGCTGACGCCGACAAAATCTACACCGCTCTTTATCCGATCATTACCCGCGGATACGGGCTGGAAGTCGTCTCCACACCGAACGGGCAACAGGGGAAGTTTTACGAGCTGGCGAAGACCGCGGGCCTGGCAGATCCGGCTACCGCCCTAGAGACGTTAAGGATCGCGGGCGCCGGAGCACGCCGTTCGCAGAACAGCGCCGAGAATTGGTCGCCACATTGGTGCGATATTCATCGCGCCCAACGCGAGGGACTGAGCGTGAAAATCAGCCAACTCCGTTCGGGCCTTGACGATGAGGCGTGGAAGCAAGAGTACTGTTGCGAATTCCTTTCCAGCGGATCGCAGTGGATCAGCCCGGAACTGTTTCAGTCTTGCGTTTCCTCGGAGACGACGACCAGTCTGCCGCCGGAATGGTCTGATTCACGAAGGCGTGCCGCGGCTCCGGGTCTCTATGCCGGCTGGGACATCGCCAGAAAACGTGATCTGAGCGTGATCTGGCTGAGCGAGCTTGCGGGCGAGATCACGTGGACGCGCGGCGTGATCGAGATGCGAAATATATCGACGCCGGAACAATTACGCCGGGCGCGGGCGCTGATGCCGCTCGTGAGGCGCATGAGCATTGACCAGTCCGGGATGGGATTGGCAATCGCGGAGCAGCTTACCCAAGAATTTCCGGGGCAGGCGGAGGGAGTGCAATTTACACAGCAGACCAAGGAAGCTCTGGCGGTTTATGCGAAACGACGCATGGAAGAAATGAGAGTACGCATTCCGGATGAAGAGGGCATTCGCGCTTCATTCCATTCTGTAAAAAAAACGCAGAACCTTATCGGGCAATCGCGGTTTGACACAGAACACGACGCGGAATTTGGCCACGCGGACCACTGGTGGGCGTTCTGTCTGTCAGAAGCCGCGGCTCAGCAACAGACGTATCACCTTGCGGGCGTGGGAGGGGTCATTGGGAAACCTGCGCTGGCGGGGCTGCGGGAGACGGTCCTTTGAAATCGAGGAAGAACCCGCCGCGGAAGTGGGGCATGTCTCCTTGGCTTTAACTTCTGTACCGGAGAAAACCTATGGCAGCTTTCAAGGGAAACAAAATCAAGAATGCGCTTGAAAAAATCGAATCGAGCGTGGAGTCGGCAGGGAAGGAGATCAAGACCGGCGCGATGCGCGCAGGGCATGAAGCTCAGAAGGATGCCGCCGTGGCCGGACAGGCTGTGAAGAAGAGGTTTGGCCGCAAGTCAACGAAGCGG
>DASUKV010000061.1:0-4014 GCA_036278555.1 Terriglobia bacterium | reverse complement strand
GCGCGGCGGTGGGCCGTCTTTTTTGCCGTTTTATGAGTGCGGGCTGACGCGCAGGCGGGGATGATACAAAGGATCAGACCGCAAGCCAGAAGCCAGCCGCAAAATTTGTTCCACCCTGAATGCAATGCTTCCTCCTTCCTGGCGCGATAGGGATTTAATTACGGCGATGTCTCATGAGTGCGTTGCATAATTCTCGTCAGAACGTGGGTTCCTGCTGCGCTGTTAAGCCCTCCCCCACCGCGTCGCGGTTCCCCCTCTCCCGGAGGGAGAGGGCTGGAATCTCTCGAATTTACCGCCCTCTCCCCCTGAAACGGGGGAGAGGGTGTCACGCGTAGCGGGACGGGTGAGGGGGCGACATGTATCGCCGGATTTTTACTCTGACGAATTGTTTAGCGAATTTATGAGACATAACGCTAGGGAAGTTGGTCCGCAAGAAAATACGTCGAGTAGCCCCGGCTATTTTGCCGGGCGATCAAGAGAAGCACATCCTGTCCGCGCTTCAGTTGCGCTTCGAGGCGGTTGAAGTCGTTGGTGGATTTCACATCCGCGTGATTAATGCTCAGAATCACGTCAAGGCGTTGAATCTGCAGGTCATCCGCGGGGCTGCCGGGTTTGACGTCATCCACCATCACCCCCTCGGGACCGCTCAAATGGAGGCTTTGGGAGAGCTGCTTGGCTTGTTCCGAAGTCAGGGCTTTCACGGAGACGCCCAGCTTGCCGCCTGAAGCGTCCTCCGGACCACTGCCCATCCCGCCGGAAGATTGCGGGTCCGGCGCGGGCGCCTGATTGCTGGCGACGATTTTGCTCCAGTCACCCACCGTGATGTAGCAGGTGAGCGATTTGTGGTCGCGTAAGTAGTCAACGCGAATTTTCGCGCCCGGCGCCGTGTTCGAAATGATCCCAAGCAAATCATCGCCGTTGTGGACAGGCTTCGAATTGATTGCCGTAATCACGTCGCCGCGCTTCAAGCCGGCGTGCTCTGCCGGGCTTCCGCGCTCAACGCTCTGGACGACGACGCCGTGATCCGCGCCGAAGCTGCGCAAAAGCGCGCTATTGTCGCCACTCATAAAGCTCACGCCGATGGCCCCTCGCCGCACGGTTCCGGTGGTGATGATGGAATTGTAAATTCGGCGGACGATCCGTGAGGGGATGGCGAAGCCAACGCCATCGTAGGCTCCCTTAGTGGTGGCGATGGCGGTATTAATGCCGACCACTTGGCCGGCCAGGTTGACCAGCGGACCGCCGCTATTGCCGGGATTAATAGCCGCATCCGTCTGAAGGAAATGTTTGAACTCGCCTTCCATTCCCCGGTCAATCTGGCGCCCCTTGGCGCTAATGATCCCCGCCGTCACCGTGGCGTTCAAGCCGAAAGGGCTGCCAATGGCCAGCACCCAATCGCCCACTCGCATCGTGTCAGAATCCCCTAATTGGGCGGTAGGCAATGCTTTATCGGCGCTAATCTTGATGATGGCGAGATCCGTCCAGCGATCATAGCCGACGATTTTCCCTGTATAGCCGTGGGAAGGCGCCCCATCCTGGCCGTCCTGACCCTGGAGGAAAACCCGGATCAGGTCCACGGGCTGGCCGTCGTCCTGCATGATCACGTGATAGTTCGTCAAGATGTAGCCGTTCTTGTCAAGAATGACGCCCGAGCCGAGGCTCTGCTGGTGCAGATTGTGAGGCATCCCATCAGGGCCAAACTGGTGGAAGAAGTGATTAAACCAGTCATTGCCGGACTGGCTGCCCGGGCCGTGAAGGCCTTTGCCGAAATGCACAGTCGATTCGGTGTTGATGTTGACGACAGCCGGGCCTATTTTCGCGGCAATCCGGGCGAAGGAATTCGAGAGCTCGGCGGGTGAAGGAATGCTCAGGGGGCTCGCGCCCGGAGCGGCGGGAAGCGGCCTTGCGGCGCGAACCCCGTGCGAAACGAAAGTCCCAATGACGATGCCGATTCCCAGGGTCAGCGCAATAGCTATCGCCGCCCAATAGCGGCGGATATTCAAATTAGCTTTCATATGGGATTGCGAGCCCTCGGGTCCCGCATCCAGAGCTTTAGGGCTTCGCCCCATTATAACACCCGCCGCGATGGGCAAGATTTAATTATTCGTCAAGTTCCGTCCAGGTAAGCCTTTCGCTCTTACAGTGAGCGGACGGCTGTACAGCCTCTGGCCAGTCGCAGTTGTAGCGGCGGCGTCTCGCCGCCGCTACAACTGCCGCGCGGCCTCACGACCAGCGTTCTGAAACCACCATGCCTGCAAGGATCAGGGCTGAGCCGAACAGCACGCGACTCCCTAGCCGTTCACCCAGCACCACGTAAGAGGTGAGCGCTGCGAAAACGGGCTCGAAGGCGAAGATCAGGGCGGTGTGCGCGGCGGGCACGTATTTCTGCGCCCAATTCTGCACTGCAAAAGCAAACGCGGTGGCCAGGATGGCGGTGACGGCGATTGCTGCCGCGAGTCCGGCCGTCCAATGCAGCCGCCTTCCTGGATCGAACGGTAGTCCCGCGCAAGCCAAAAGTCCGGCGATTAGAATTTGTGCGGGGGCAAGATCCACAAAGGAGAAGCGCCGCGCGTAAACCTCGACCAGGACAATGTAGATGGCGAACCCGAATGCCGAGACCAGCGTCAGCACGTCGCCCCGGTTGATGCCCTCAGCCGCTGAGGGAGAAACGAGGAAGTAAATCCCGGCGAGACCCAGAAGCGCTCCCGCCAGACTCGCGCGGCGCAAAGGCGCTCCCCGCGCCGCAACCAGGAGAGGCACCAGGATGACGCTGAAGCCCGTAATGAAGGCGCACTTGGAGGGCGTCGTATATTCCTGCCCCCAAGTCTGAAAAAAAAAGCCGAGAAACAGAAAAATCCCCAGAACGAACGCGGGAACAAGCGCCTTCCGGTCCGGCTTGCCGCGTGCCAGGATCAGGAATAGCAGCACCCCCGCCACCATGAAGCGGGCGGCGACGAAAACAAGAGGAGAAGCGTCGTTCAGCGCTTCCTTCACGATGACGAACGTCGCGCCCCAAATGAACGTAACGATCAGCAGAAGGATTTCGGCTTTGGATCTGATGGAAAGCATGAGTTTGGATTTTCAACGACTCTGGGCACGCAAAGGGAAGAATTGTTCAATATACCGTGAAAACCCTCACCCACCACTTCGTAGTTTCCCCTCACCCGCGCTCGTGCCTCGCGCACCCTCTCCCTGAGGGAGAGGGCTGCTATCCTCTAATTTCTCATTAGCCGTCCCGAAAGGAAGCCGCGAGCCGCTCAGTTTTCAGCCCTCGCCCTCCCGGGAGAGGGTGGCCGAAGGCCGGGTGAGGGGAGCGTCGCCCCGCTACACCTGGGCGTTGCTAATATTCAACTTTCACCAGGCACAAGCCCTGCGCGGGCGCCGTGGGCCCGGCCAGGCTGCGGTCGCGAGCCTTCAGAATGCGTCCCATACCCTCCGGCTCAATACGCCCGCGGCCTACCTCGATGAGCGTCCCTACAATGTTCCTGACCATATACAGCAGAAACCCGCTGCCGCGGATTTCATAAATCAGAAGCCGGGTTCGGGGCCGCCAAATGAGCCGTGAGGAAAAGATGGTACGAACGGCCGGCTTCGAGGGCGGTCGGCGATCGGCATGCTCCTTCGAGTAAAGCTTGACGCCAGCGGCGACGAAGGATGTGAAGTCGTGTTCCCCCTCAATCCATTTCGCGGCGAGCGCCATCATGCGACGGTCGAGAAGCTGTGTTTCGTGGTGTACGAAACGCGCGAGGAACGGGGGGCAGACCGGGGCTTGAAGAATCCGGTAGCGGTACGTCTTGGCCTTGGCGTCGTAGCGTGCGTGAAACACCGGCGGAGCTTCCTCGACCCCCCGAATCCGAATAGTGGCGGGGAGCGTATTATTCAGGGCTTTCTGGAGATTTGCGCAGGGAATCGGGCACGTGGTATAGAAGTTCGCCACCTGGCCCGCCGCATGGACGCCCGCGTCCGTGCGCCCCGAGCCGGTCAGTTTGACAACGCTTCCAGTGATCCTGCCGA
>DASUKV010000060.1:0-2410 GCA_036278555.1 Terriglobia bacterium | reverse complement strand
TTGCAGCATGAATCTGCAGGAGAAACTCGCCATGGCCCGCCAGCTTGACCGCCTGGGTGTCGACATTCTTGAGGCCGGATTCCCTATCGCGTCGCCCGGAGATTTTGAAGCAGTCCAGGCCGTGTCCGCCGAAATTCGCCGTCCCGTCATTGCCGCGCTGGCTCGCGCGCATCAATTGGATATTGACCGGGCGTGGGAAGCCTTGAAGGGCGCCGAGCGTCCGCGCATCCATGTTTTTCTGGCCACTTCGGATATTCATCTACAATACAAGCTGCGCAAGACGCGCGAAGAGGTGCTTCAACTGATCGCGCGGTCCGTGGCCCACGCAAAATCCTTTTGCCAGGACGTGGAGTTCTCCCCCGAGGACGCGGGACGGACCGAGCGCAATTATCTGGTCGAATGCTGCCACGCCGCGGTCGAGGCCGGGGCGACGGTGCTGAATTTGCCGGATACCGTCGGCTATTGTCTGGAGCCTGAATATGAGCAGATGTTTGCCGACGTCAAGGCAAAGGTCCCTGGCATGGATCGCGTGGTGCTGAGCACGCACACCCACGATGACCTCGGAATGGCCGCGGCGAACACATTGGCGGGAATTCGCGGCGGCGCGCGGCAAGTGGAATGCACGATCAATGGGATTGGTGAGCGGGCCGGCAACGCGGCGCTTGAAGAAATCGTAATGGCCATCCAGGTGCGCGGCGACGCGCTGCCGCTATTTACCGGGATTCGTGCGGAAGAGCTTTATCCTTCAAGCCAACTCCTCACGCAGTTGACGGGAATGACAGTGCAACGGAATAAGGCCATTGTAGGCCGCAACGCTTTTGCGCACGAAGCCGGCATCCACCAGGACGGTGTGCTGAAGAACGCTATTACGTATGAGATCATGCAGCCTCATACAGTCGGCATGATTTCAAATGAGATCGTCCTCGGAAAACACTCGGGGCGGCACGCGCTGGCAAAGCGCTACGAAGGCTTGGGCTATCAATTAACGAAGCCGGAATTGGACCACGCGTATCAGAAATTTTGCGAGCTTGCCGACCGCAAGAAGCAGGTTTATGATGAAGACCTCATCGCGATCGTTTCGGAAGGCTTGGAAAGCGCGCCGGAAACGTTTGCCTTAAAGCTCTTCCAAAGTGTTTCGTCGAACGGTGGACGTTCGACGGCGACCCTTGAGCTTGAAAAGGACGGCCAGCTTTATCACGATTCAGCCACCGGCGACGGGCCGTGCGATGCGGCCTTTCGTGTGATTGACCGGATCACCGGCATTCCGGGCATCATTACGGACTTCACGGTTCACACGCTGGGCCAGGGCGCGCTGGGTGTTGCCGAAGTCGCGATCCGCGCGCGGTTCCAGGGGCGGGAATTTACCGGGAAGTGGGTCGGCCAGAACGTGGTTGAAGCGGCCGCCCGCGCCTACCTGCAGGCGGCCAACCGGGCAGCGTATGAGTTGAGGCGGATGGCTGAGGCTGCCGCGGCGGCTCCTAAATCCGTGCATGCGAACCAGATGGTGGATCGCATGCTCCCCGGCGGCTATTAGGCTAGGCGGTTGTTCGACCCTTACCCGGCCTTCGGCCACCCTCTCCCAGAGGGAGAGGGCTGAGAAGTAAGTATCAGGTAGAAGTTTTTAACACCCAGGCGGCGCCACCTCTGGCGCCGTAGCGCCAGCAATACGCTCTTGCCCGCCAGTCAAGAGCGCACGGTACAACCCCGATCAAGCCCGGCGGATCATCTGCAGCCCCATGCCGGGCAGGGTCATTCACCCAAGCTGTTCCAAGTGTCAGCGCCGTGCTGCGTCTTGTTCAGCCTCCGGCGCGCCATCCTGACGGCATCTTGTATGCCGATTCCGAGGGGGAGTGTTGCGGGCTGGTTTCGAAGGCGAACTTCACTCGCCGGTTCATGCTGTTCATAGCATCCCTCGAAACGCTTTCGCGGAGGGGTTTGCGCTAGCGATTCCCCTGGTAATCCTGGGGACGCTCCTGTCTGCTCCGGCCGCCAGTGCGAGGGTGCACGCTTCGATTGTGGTCGATGCGGCGACGGGACACGTCCTTGAGGCGCATCACGCGGACAGGCTCGCCTATCCCGCATCGCTGACCAAGCTGATGACGCTCTACCTGGTGTTCCGCGCGCTCGACCGGGGCGCGCTGAGCTTGCATCAGAAGCTGCGCGTCTCGCGTCACGCAGCAGCGCAATCGCCGGTGAAGCTGTGGCTTCGCCCCGGAAGTCACATCACCGTCAAGTCCGCCATCCTCGCTATCACGACAAGGTCCGCCAATGACGCGGCGGTCGTGCTGGGCGAAGCTCTCGGCCATACGGAGTGGCGCTTCGCCCGCCTGATGACGCGCACTGCGCGGCGGTTGGGAATGAGGCACACCACTTTTCGCAACGCCTCCGGCCTTCCCAATCGCCACCAAAA
>DASUKV010000059.1:0-3364 GCA_036278555.1 Terriglobia bacterium | reverse complement strand
GCTCTCGCTGGGAGGTGAAAGATGAAACGAGCGCTCGCAATTCCGATCTGCGTGCTTTCTGTGTTTCTCGTGGCGAGCATGGCTCTGGCGACCCAGCCGGCCTCCAATCCTCAAGCCCCAAATCCTCAAGCCTCCAATCATCCGGCCTCTGCCCTTCCTGCAATCCCTGCGGGCACGACGCTTCGGGTGCAGCTCGACACCACTCTGACTGACAAAACCAACAAGACGGGCGACAAATTCACCGGCGAAATCAGCGAGCCGATCTTTGTCAGTGGCAAGGAAGTGGTTCCCAAATACAGCGCGGTGAATGGCCACATCGCTTTCGTGAAGCCCTCGGGGCGTATCGCCGGTAAAGCCCAGATGCGGATCGTGGTTGACAATATCACCACTGCGGATGGCCTTATTTTTCCGCTTTCCGGCACGCTCGAGGAGGCGCAGGGTGGAGTTTGCGCCCATACTGCCAATACCGCCAAGGCCAAGGCGGATGAAGAAGGCACCATCACGGGATGCGGTAAGAGCAAGAAGAAAGCCTTGGAGGGCGCCGCCATCGTCGGGGGCATGGGCGCGGGAGTGGGAGCCAGCATCGGGATGGGCAAGGTGATGGAGTGCGACTGGTACGGCTACTGCCCGCCAGGAGGCTCCGGCATCGGCACGGATATTATGTACGGCGCCGGAATCGGCGCGGGGACCGCGCTCGTTTATAGCCTTTTGAAGCATGAGAAGCATATTGTTTTGGTTCAGGGGACGATGCTGACTTTCACCGTGAACCGTACGACCGTGGCGGATAAGAATTCCGTGGCCGCCTCGACCGGAGCTGAATAGGGCGGCTTAGGGCTCTCGCACGCGGACGACGTACAATAGGTTGGAATTTGAAATGTTGCTTCAAACTACAAAAGCGCGAAATTGGCTGCCGGTCCTAATCTTGTCAATTGCCTTCACCCCTGGCCTGCTGACCGCCGCGGATAGTACGCAGCCTGTGATTCCCGCGGGCACGCGGGTTGACATTCAATTGACTTCCCCTGTGAGCACTTCGGCCAACCAGCAAGGCGACCCTTTCACTGCGGAGGTGGAAGATCCCATTTTTTCAGGCGGTCATGAAGTCATTCCCGCAGGCAGCACGTTGCGTGGCCATGTGACGCTTGTAAAGCCTCCCGGGCGCGCCAAGGGAAAGGCGGAGATGCGCCTGGTTGCGGACACGATCGTCACCAAGAGCGGCAAACAATTTTCCTTCAACGCTCAATTGGCGAGCAATGATTCTTCCAACGGGACCAAAGTGAAGGGAGATGAAGGAACGGTTGAGGGGCCGGGGAAGAGCAAGAAGAAGGGCGCTGAAGATGCTGGCATTGGCGCCGCTGCGGGCGCCGGTATTGGTGCGATCGCGGCGGGCGGCGATGGAGCTCTATATGGCGCCGGGATCGGAGCTGCTGTGGGGCTCATCCACATGCTCGCCAAGCATCACAAAGATATCGTCCTGCACCCTGGAACCGAGTTGACTTTTGTCCTCTCCACGCCGGCCACAGAAACCAAAGCCTCGAAACTTAACCCTGTTTCCACACCGTTCGTCTGCACCACCTGCCAGTAAGCAGCTAACTTTCCTCTGAGGTGTCATTCCGAGCAGAGCGAGGAATCTGCTTGGTTTCAATTCTCCGATCAAAAGCAGATTCCTCGCTCTGCTCGGAATGACAGTCTGGACGTATTAAGCGAATTTACAACTCTGGACAGTCATTCGAGACCGCTACGGTGCGAGAGATCCGGCTCGCTTGGTCTTGATATCATCCACAATCTGCTTGCCGTGGAACCTGCCATTCTCGATAAAAATCTCATTCGTGTTGCGCCCGGCAATAATCACACCTGCCAGGTATAGCCCTGTGACGTTGGTCTCAAGCGTCTTGGGATTGCAGACCGGCTTCAGGCTGGTTGGGTCCAGCTGAACCCCGGCATTGCGGATGAAATCGAAATCCGGATGGTAGCCCGTTAAGGCAAACACGTATTCCGCTTCGAGGTGAAACTGCTCCCCTGAAGCCTTCTGGAGGCAGAGGTGGTCAGGCGTGATCTGCTTCACCTGACAGTCGAAAAAAGCGCGGATGGAGCCTTCCTTAATGCGGTTTTTCAGGTCGGGCATGATCCAGTACTTGATGTGACGGCTCAATTCGGCCTCGCGGTGAATCAGCGAGACTTCGGCGCCATGGCGGTAGAGGTCGAGCGCTGAGACTGCGGCCGAATTCGCCGCACCGATCACCGCGACTTTTCGCTGATAGAAGGCATGGGCGTCAGAATAATAGTGAGAAACGTGCGGAAGTTCTTCGCCGGGAACGTTGAGCTTATTGGGCAGATCATAATAGCCCGTCGCAAGAATCACGGATTGAGCGTGGTAGGTGTCGCGGCGATCCCAAAGCCCGAGAATCTGAACGTCGAAGCTGTTAACCCCATTTTTTTCAATGGAAATGACGCGCTCCTGATAGCGGATGGGCAGTTTGTAATGCTCGGCGGCGCAGCGGTAGTATTCCAACGCTTCGGCGCGCGCCGGTTTCACGTTCAGGCTGGGAAGCGGCAGGTCTCCGATTTCCAGACGCTCGCGGCTGGTGAAGAACGTCATGCCTGGCGGATAATGAAACAGCGAATTCACCAGGCAGCCTTTTTCGAGAATCAGAAACCGCAGTCCTGCCCGCTGGGCTTCGATACCGCAAGCAAGCCCCGTGGGCCCCGCGCCGACAATGAGCAAATCCATTGTTTCTGGCATTAACTTCCGATCTCCTTAGCCCGAATATTGAAGGTAGTGGTTAAGCCTGCGGGGGCTTACCCCAGTCCTGCCAGTCCAAATCTTGAATGCGCGCAAACTCCGAGATATTCGCTGTCACAAGAGTGATCTTATGCCTTAACGCTTGGCCTGCGATCAGTAAGTCATACGCGCCGATGGGCTTGCCAATGGCTTCCAAAGCTCCTCGCAGTGCACCCGCAAAGCGGGCATCCTCATCTTCAAAAGGCAATAGTGTGATCGGCCCAGCGAAAAATGTTTGCAGCCGTTGCTGGTTGGCTTCCGGCTGTGAACTCTTAGCAACCCCGTACCAAAGTTCAAACGCGGCAATTGCGGAGACAAGCACCTCGCTGTTGGTCTCCAGCGCCTTCTGAAATCGGCCCCGGACAGAAGCCGGCTTTCCGTTAATGAGTGCGATGCAAGCATTTGTATCAAGCAAATAATTCACTTAAAGATCTCGCGCCGCGGGGTAAGCGGCTGGTTACGCTCCTCTGGGGTGAACGATTCCGAGGGAATCCGGTCCATCTCGTCGAACCACTTTGCGGGATCGCAGATAAAGGGTTCTAGAAGCACCCCTTGTGGAACTCGGCGAAGGCGCACCCGATCTCC